>JBOHCT010000023.1:0-31807 GCA_050699055.1 Streptosporangiaceae bacterium
TGGCGTCGGCGGAGAGATACGGCACCAGGACGGTGGCCTCGACGCTGGGCAGCTCGCCCTCGATGCGGCGCACGACGTCGCTCCTGTCGTACGTCCTGCCGTTGTACCGGTAGCCGTCGACGGCGAGCAGCACCTTGGGCTCGATCTGACGGAACCGGTCGATCACGCTCGACGCGCCGAAGTCTGGCGAGCACGACGACCACACAGCACCGATGCTCGCCGCGGCGAGGAGGGTGATAAGGGTCTCGGGCAGGCTCGGCGCGTAGGCGGCCACCCGGTCGCCCCGGCCGACCCCGAGCGCCCGCAGGCCTGCCGCGACCCGCGCGACCTCGCGGCGAAGCTCCGCGTAGCTGAGGGTACGGGCGTCCCCCGCCTCGTTGCGGAACACGACCGCCGGATGGTCGTCACGCCTGCGGAGCGCCAGATGGGCGTAGTTGAGGCGAGCACCGGGGAACCACCGGGTGCCGGGCATCTCGCCCTCGTGCACGGGCCCGTCGCCGCGCTCGCCCTCGACCTGGAAGTAGTCCCAGACGGAGGCCCAGAACGCGTCGATCTCGCCCGTCGACCAGCGCCACAGCTCGTCGTACGAGGCGAACGTGAGCCCGCGTGACTCGCGCAGCCAGACGAGGTACCGGGAGACCTGGGCGTGCTCGCGCGTCTCGTGGGACGGTTTCCACAGCAGCGTGCCTTCGTCGACCACCGGCGCCTCCCATCATCCGTCGCCTCCACCGTACGAGCCGCCGGTCAGCGCCGCACCCGCGTCAGATCCATGACAGACCGGGTCAGCTCCTCGGTTTCACGGAGGTTCGGAAGGACGACGTCGGCGCCCTCCGCAGCGAGCTCGGCCTCCGTGCTGCGTCCGCTGGCGACGGCGACGATCGCCGCTCCCCCGATATGCGCGGCGGCGACGTCGCGGATCGAGTCGGCGATCACGACGGTCGGTCCCTCACGCACCCCGTCGCCGTAGGTGACGGCGGCGCGCTGCCTGGCGACCTCCACGAGCGTGGCCTTCGGGAAGGTCTCCGAGGCATACCCTCCGATTTCCACGTCGAGGTAGCGGGCGAGGCCGAACGTCTCCAGCTTGACCAGGGCGTTCGGCTGGATGTTGCCGGTGAGCACCGACTGCACGACATCGGGGATACGTGCCAGCGCGGCCAGCGCCTGCTCTGCCCCTGGCAGCGCCCGCCCGTACCGACGCAGCTCCTCTCGCCGTGCGCCCAGAGCCGCGGCGAGCGCGTCGGTGAACTCCGGGAGGTGGTGGTCTGTGGGTTCGATGCCGTTACGCGCGAGGGTCTCGAAGATGACCTCGGAGTCGGTACGTCCGGCCGCCGGAGCGAGGCTGACGAGGGGACATCCGGTGACCTCCTGGAACGCTTCGGCGTACGCCTCCCGCATCACGCGCCCGACGTCGACGAGCGTGTGGTCGATGTTCCAGAGAACGAGCCGGGACGCTGGAGACGGGGTGCGTGCCCCCGCCCGCGACGCCGGCGACGCTGACGACACTGCTCGACGGACCATCCCACGCTCCGGTCGTGTACTCGGGGTCTCCAGCCTCCCACGGAGGGTCGCCTCGTACGTCTGCCTTGACGCAACGGCCTTACCTTTTCCCTCCCCGCTCGCCCTCCTCCCACGCCGATCTTGAAGGTTATCGAGGTCTCACGGGCCGCTGAGCCAGGGATCTCGGCAAAATCGGCGCCCCGGGGTGGTGGCTCAGCCCATGTGGGGATATCGGTAGTCGCGGGCCGGTACGAACGTCTCCTTGATCACCCGGGGACTCGCCCACCTGAGCAGGTTCAGCGGCGACCCCGCCTTGTCGTTCGTGCCGCTGCGGCGTGCCCCGCCGAACGGCTGCTGGCCCACGACCGACCCCGTCGGCTTGTCGTTGACGTAGAAGTTGCCCGCGGAGTAACGCAGCGTCTCGCTGGCCCGCACGATCGCGTCACGGTCCCGGGCGACCACCGCGCCGGTCAGAGCGTACGGAGCCGCGTCGGCGGCCTGCCGCAGCATCGCGTCGTAGTCGGCGTCGGCGTAGACATGGACGCCGAGGATCGGGGCGAAGTACTCCTTGGTGAAGACCTCATGGGTGGGGTCATCGCATTCGAGGACCGTCGGGTCGCAGAAGTATCCCTCGCTGTCGTCGACCCCTCCCCCGGTGAGCATCCGGACCGCACCGTCGGTCCGCACCCGAGCCAGCGAGTCGCGGGTGCGGCCGAAGGACCTGTCGTCGATCAGCGCGCCCATGAACAGCGAGAGATCGGAGGTGACATCGCCCATCGTGAGCGACTTGACCTCGTCGACGAAGCCGTCGCGCATGCGCCGCCACAGCGAGCGCGGGACGTACGCCCGCGAGGCGGCCGAGCACTTCTGGCCCTGATACTCGTACGCCCCGCGCACGAGGGCGGTGCGCAACGCGTCCACGTCGGCGGAGGGGTGGGCGACGATGAAGTCCTTGCCGCCGGTCTCCCCCACGATCCGCGGGTAGTTGGCGTACGCGGAGATGTTCTCGCCGATCGTCCGCCACAGGTGCTGAAAGGTCGGGACCGACCCGGTGAAGTGCAGGCCCGCGAGACGCGGGTCTGCCAACGCGACGCGGGACAGCGCCTGGCCGTCACCGGTCAGCAGGTTGATGACGCCGGGCGGGATGCCCGCCTCCTCCAGCAGCCGCATCGTGTAGTGGGCGGCGAGCCCCTGCGTCGGCGACGGCTTCCAGAGCACGACGTTTCCCATGAGCGCCGACGCGGTCGGCAGGTTGCCCGCGATCGCGGTGAAGTTGAAGGGCGTGATCGCGAGAACGAAACCCTCGAGCGGACGGTAGTCCATCCGGTTCCACACGCCCGGAGTCGACCGCGGCTGCTCGGCGAGGATGTCGCGGGCGTAGGCGACGTTGAAGCGCCAGAAGTCGGCGAGCTCGCAGGCGGCGTCGATCTCGGCCTGGTGGGGCGACTTCGACTGGCCCAGCATGGTCGCGGCGTTCAGCGTGGAGCGCCATGGACCGGACAGCAGGTCGGCGGCCTTGAGCAAGATCGCCGCGCGCTCGTCGAACGGCATGGCGCGCCACCCCGGCGCGGCCTGCGCTGCGGCGTCGATCGCGGCACGTACGTCCTCGTCGGTGGCGTTGCCCATCTGGCCAAGTACGTGCCGATGGTTGTGCGGCACCACCACGTCCGACCGCTCGCCGCCCCCCATCCGCTGCCGGCCGCCGATCGTCATCGTGAGCTCTGCCCGCTCCCTCGCGAGCTCCTTGATGCGCATCTCCAGAACAACCCGCTCGGGGCTGCCCGGCGCATACGACTTGACCGGCTCGTTGGACGGTACGGGCACTTGGGTCACGGCATTGGTGACGGCATTCATCGCTTCGCTCCTGAAGGCTCGACCTCGTTGTCGCGCTGCCTGCTGTCCTACCCGCATGCTCGCACGCGCGGGCCGGATCCCACACGCTCGCCGAGCGCGCGGTTGGCGGCGTCACTGGTCGCCGAGCGTCACCTCGTGCTCGACCGGGGAACCGTTCACCGCGATGGTGGTGACGTCGGGACGATGCTCGCCGTGCGCCGCCACCACGAGGTAGGTCCCGTCGGCGGGCGCCTCCAGTGCGTATCCGCCGTTGCCGCCGCTGCGCGCCTGAGCGATCTGCCGGCCGGAGGAGTCGATCATCGTGATCGCGGCTCCGGACAACGGACTCCCGTCGGAACGGTAGACGGTACCGAGAACGGCGGGCCGAGGTCCCGCGGAGCCTCCGTTCCCTGAAGGCGTCCGCCCGGTGTGCGCGGAGTCGCGCGCCAACCCGGCCGGCTCCGCCGCCCCCTCCGGCGGGGCAGGCCGTCCCGTGTGCACCGGCGGTCCCACCGTCGCGGGCTGCGGGGTCTTCTCCTCGTGGATGTAGATGCCGCCGCGGAAAGCGGACGCGATCGCGCCGACGACGGACATGGCCGCGGCCGCGGTGAAGACGATGACCAGGCCGTGGTGAAAGGGCCCGGCGATGAGGTGCGGGAAGAACCCTTTCCCGGTAAGGGTGTGGGCGCTACCGGCTGGGAGGTTCCGCAGCACCTGTGGGGGGAGGAGGTTGCCGATCGGGTTGTAGCCGAGGAACGCGGCGAACAGGGTGCCGATCGGCGGCAGCCCCGCGACCTTGCCCGCGACCGCGTCGGGGACGCCTTGGCCGGTCAGGCCGGCGTACAGGCTGTGCGGCAGCCGGGCGGCCAGCCCGGTGGTCATCAGCGAGAAGAAGATGCCGATCGACAGCGCCATGCCGGAGTTTTGCAGCGTGGTGCGCATGCCGTTGGCCTGGCCGCGCTGGTCGGCCGGCACGCTGTTCATGATCGCGGTGGTGTTGGGGGCGGCGAACAGCCCCGACCCGATCCCGGCGATGAACAGGACGAGCCCGAACTGCCAGTAGGTGAAGTCGGTGGGGAGCGCCAGCAGCGCCCCGTACATGGCGGCGCCGACCAGCATCCCGAGGGTGGCGAGGGTGCGGGCCCCCACCCGGTCCGACAGGGCCCCCGACGCCGGACCGGCCACCAGGAACCCGAACGTCATCGGGATCATGTAGATCGCCGCCCACAGCGGGGTGACCTCGAAAGCGTAGCCGTGCAGCGGCAGCCAGATTCCCTGCAACCAGATGATCAGCATGAACATCAGCCCGCCGCGGCCCACCGCGCCCAGCAGGCTGGCCAGGTTCGCCGTCCAGAACGCCCGGATCTTGTACAGCCCGAGGCGGAACATCGGCTGCGCGACCCGGGTCTCCACCAGACAGAAGACCGCGAGCACCACCAGCCCGCCGACCAGGGCGCCGAGCACCATCGGGTTGGTCCAGCCCTCCACGTGCCCGCCGTAGGGCTGGATGCCGTACGTGATCCCGACCAGCACCGCGGTCAACCCGATGGCGAACAGCACATTGCCCCACCAGTCGACCCGCGCGGCCTTCCGTACGCCGATCTCGCGCAGCGACACGTACGCCCACACCGTGCCGACCAGGCCGATCGGGACCGACACGAAGAACACCAGCCGCCAGTCGACCGGCGCCAACAGGCCGCCGACGATGAACCCGATGAAAGAGCCCCCGATGCCCGCCACCGAGTTGATGCCCAGCGCCATGCCGCGCCGACGGGCGGGGAAGGCGTCGGTCAGGATGGCGGTGGAGTTGGCCATCAGCATCGCCCCGCCGACGCCCTGCACCAGCCGCCACACGATCAGCCACATCGCTCCGTGGGCATGTTGGAGTGGGTCGAGGGCCAGCGCGATCGACCCGGCGGTGAACACCGCGAACCCGGCGTTGTAGATCTTCACCCGGCCGAACATGTCGCCGAGGCGGCCCAGGGTGACGACCAGGACGGCCTGGACCACCATATAGCCCATGATGATCCACAGCAGATAACTGATGTTGCCCGGTTCCAGCGGGTTGAGGTGGATGCCGCGGAAGATGTCCGGCAACGCGATGATCACGATCGACATGTTCACCGTCGCCATCAACACGCCGAGCGTCGTGTTCGACAACGCGAACCACTTGTAGCGCCCTGTCACGCCGTCCCGCCCCCTGTCCCGAGGCGGGAACGGACCGCCGTCGCCCTCGTCACCGAATCCTCCTTCTGCGCGGCCGCCCGCGTCCCGGGTCCGCCCTGGTGCGTGGCGCAGCCCGCCGTCACCGTCCAGCTTCGTTAGTTCGCCTCAAGCAAACACGTGTCCAGCCGCAAAGCTTCCCGTCTTCCCCCGTGATTCGCCCTCTGCCGGCTGTCTTCCACCCACGGGAAAGTTAGTTTGCATTATACAACCAAGTATCGGGTCCGTCGCCGTGTGGGTGCGCCTGAACCCCCTACCCGCCGTCGACCATGGTGCGGAACTGCCGCTCTACGAGACGCGGCGCCTCCAGCTGTGCGACGTGTCCCACGCCGGCCATGATCACGACACGTGCGTTCGGGAACGTCCGACTGGCGCGAACCGCCGTCCGGGCGTCGACGATCTGGTCGGCGCCGCCGTAGATGATCAAGGTGGGGGCCAGCACGCGGCGAGCCAGGTGCCACATCCGCTGCCGACCCGGCCTCAGGTACTCCTTCACCGCCCCGCGCAGTGCGCCGAGGTAGGCGTCCTGCGAGTGCGGCTGGCCGGTGGACGCGCGGATCTCCTCCGCGGTCTCGGCGACCCGCTGCGGATGGACCAGCGAGGGGTCGCCGAAGAGGGCCTCGAGGGTCTGCCGCGCCTGCTCGTCCGGAGTGAGCCTGCCGGCACGACGCATCGCGAAAGACCCGACGCCGGGCATCAGCGGTACGACGAGCAGCGCGGACGCCAACCGCGGCCGCAGGTCGGGCAGGGCCGGCGAGATGAGGGTGAGGGTGCGGACGAGGTCGGGACGCTCGGCGGCCACCCGCGTGGCGACAGTACCGCCCAAGGAGTTCCCGAACAGATGGACGGACCCCGCGCAGGTCCGCTCTATCAGCGCCGCGACGGCGTCGGCCTGCGCCTCGATCCCGTAGGCGGCGGGCCAGGGCGGCGACTGCCCGAAGCCAGGGAGATCGGGCACCCGTCCGTCGAGCCGGTCGCGCAGCGCTGTCATGAGGTCCGTCCAGCTCGCCGACCCGCCGCCGAGACCGTGTACGAA
This sequence comes from Streptosporangiaceae bacterium, assembly GCA_050699055.1. Lineage (GTDB taxonomy): Bacteria > Actinomycetota > Actinomycetes > Streptosporangiales > JBOHCT01 > JBOHCT01. Next base: position 6,590 of record JBOHCT010000023.1, read on the forward strand.
CACCGCCGGCTCGGCCCGGCTCGACGTCGGTGGGGCGTGGCGCACGAACATCGGGCGGTGGCGGACGTCGACCAACTCGCCGGGCCACACCGGCACAAGCTCTTGGCACGTCAGCGCGCTCATGGCGCACCCCTTCGTCTCCGGGCGGGTCACGCGGACCAGGCGACGACGTCATCGGTGGGCGTGGGGCGGCTCCATGGCGATGTCGGCCATCTCGACCGCACCGGCGGACAGACGCACGCCGACAGCGACAGGCGCGTAACCCGCCGCGGTCAGCGTGTAGGTGCCCTCGGGCACCCCATCGAAGGCGTACTCACCGTCGGGGCCGGTGGGAGCGGCGCCGACGACGGTGCCGCCAGCGTCAATGAGCGTGACAAGAGCTTCGTCGACGGGCTTTCCTGTGGACGACCGGACGGTACCGCCGAGCCGACAGCGGGCGGCCAACTCGATGTCCTGCCGTGCGCGGCCCCCGTGCGCGACCCGCACCGTGACGGCGGCCGGCTGCTGGTCCGTCGCCGCCGCGGTCAGTGTGTACGTGCCCGCGGAAAGGTCCTCGAGAGCGTACGACCCGTCGTCGGCGGTGATGGCGGTGGCGACGACATCGCCCCGGATGTCGGTGAGTGTCACCAGGGCCCCTCTCGCCGCGATGCCCGCGACCTGGACCACCCCGCCGACGGCACCCGTGCCGGACAGTTCGATGTCGTGACGGACGCTCGTGTCCGCGACCGCGACGAGGGCCGCGTGTGGCTGGTAGGCGCCGACGGCGCAGATCACGATGTAGTCGCCGCCGGCGGGTGGGCGCAGTCGGTATGCGCCATCGTGGCCGCTCCTGGAGCGGTCGGCCTGGCGTCCCCGCAGGTCGGTCAGGGTCACGGTGGCCTGGCCGACGGGCGTGCCGTCGGGCCCGGTCACGTACCCGACGACCGCGGAGCGCCCCCCGTCGGCCTCATGCACCGTGGTGAACGATTCGGCACCTGACCCGAAGACTCGCGCTCCAGGGTCGGGATGGTGCTGCACCAACGCCTCCTTTTCCTCCTTCTCGGCCCGATCGCGGGACGTTCGGTCAGCGCGACGTCGTCGCGGCGGGGCGACGCATCCGGGCTCGCAGGGCCAGAGCGACAACGCCGCCGAGGGTGATAAGGCTGACGCCGAGCAGCACGCTGCCGGCGATCACGTCGCCGTGGGTGGCCGGCACCCAGGAGGCGCCTCGCGGCTGGTAGCCGACCGCGAACGGCGCGACGATGAGCCACACCCCGACCCCGGCAAGGACAACGAGCAAGGCGGGAGAAAGACGGCTCAGGATTCGCGTCATGGCTGGTTCCTCCGGGAGACCGCCTGGGGATACGGGTCGGCTGGCCGGCGGGCGTCGCCGCTCGCGGCCAGATCTTCCTGCAAGGCCCTGACGAGAGGCTCGAGCAGCGCCGCGAGGTCACTCGTTGACCCGGTCGCCGCGGTGTTGTCCTCCCCTGCGGGCGGCCGGGGTTCAGTGGACCCCCCGGTGTCAGTGGACCCCGCCGCCGGGCGCTCCTCGGGGCGGCGCGTACGCGGCGCGAACGCGCCGATCGCACGGAGCCGTGCGACGAGCGAGGCCGCGAACGTCACGACGGCAACGGCAGCGACAACGGCGACCCCGAGCCCGGTGAAGAAGTCCGTGACGGTGGTATCGCTCCAGTCCGCGCCGCCCGGCTGGTACCCCAAGGCGAAGGGCGCCAGCATCAGCCAGCCGCCGACAAGCACGCCGACGACGGAACCCGCCGCACCAAGCAAGGGGGCGGCCACCGACGCCTGGCCGGTGCCCTCGGGCGCGGCCGGGTCACCGCCCACCCCGCCGGGCGGCCGGTCGACCGTGTCGTCTCCGACACGCGGACTCATCGGTGACGTCATCGCGGATCTCCTCCCAGGTGATCATGGCCCTGCCCGGAGAGCGGCTCGAGGAGCCGCCGCGCCCAGGGAAGGAGCAGGAGGCGGGCGGCCCGTCGCGCCCGTACGTACGCGCTCTCGGCAGCCGCGTCCCCCCCGCCTGGCTGGCCGGGCGCGGTCGGCACCAGGCGGGCGGCCGACGCCACGAGCGCCGGGTGACGCTCTGGGGAGGTGAGGATCCGCGTCGCGAGCAGGGCCGCGGTAAGCCCGACTGTCGCCCGCGCGTAGGGCGACGCCGCCGGTTCATCCACAGCCCGGCCACGCTCGTCGCCTCCGCCCGTCCGGCGTCCCGTGTCCGACGAGGCTTCGTCGAGGGTGAGGATCACGGTCTGGTCCTGCAGGCCGCGCCCGACCGTCACGTAACGGGCGTCCGGGTAGTGCTCGGCGGACGACGCGACCAGCAGGTACGCGCCGGGCGCCGGGACCGGGAACAGGAACGTTCCATCGCCACCGGTGCGCGACCGAGCGATCTGGTCACCGTCTGTGTCGACGGCGCTCACCAGCACTCCGGCGCATCCGCGGCCGGCGGTGTCCCGAACCTGGCCGGCCACGCCGAGCGACGCGACGGCCTCACCGCGCATCACTCGCCTCCAACGGAGATGTCTCGCGTGATCGATCCCCGGACTGCCGTGACCAGCTCGGCACGGGGTCCGTAGCCGTCCCCGTTACTCGGCGTACAGACGAGCAGGTACGTGCCGTCGGTCCCCGAACACAGACGATAAGCCCCATCGGCGCCGGTGCGCGTACGGTCGAGCTGTCGGCCCTCGAGATCGGTGAGCGCCAGCACCGCCTCTACGGGGCGCTGTCCGTGCCCGTAGACCCGTCCGGCGATCACCGGACCATCGGCCACCGGAGGACGCGCGACGGTGGCAGGGCCATCCTGGCCAGAGCCGTTCGGGGTCATCGGCTGTCGAACCGTTGCCGTACTCCCGTTCGGGCCGCCATCTCGGCGACGCCACCCAGCCACTGACGGGTGATCGTCTCGCGCGCCCAGCGCTCTCAGTGTAACGAGAACCTCGTCGAGGACCTCCGGCAGCGGGCGCGACGCGGGCCCTCCCGCCGGGCTTTCAGGCTCCGCCGCGCTGTCAGGACCTGCCGGACGGCCGCGGGACGGGGCGGGGGCGCCGCCCATGGAGGTGGCCAGCGGGACCTCCTTCAGGAACCACGCGACGATGAACGCCGCCGCCAGCACGGGGACGAGATAGATGTACACGGGTGGCAGGGCGCCGGCGAACGCGGCGACGATCCCGTGAGCCAGCCGCGGCGGCAGCTGCTGCAGCTTCTCCGGGGTGATGCCCTGGGCATGTTGCGCGGCCCTGGACGCGAGCTGTGGTGGCAGGTGCTGCTGCAGCTGGCCCGCGAGCCTACTGGTGAACAGCGTCCCGATCACGGCGGTGCCGGCCGAGCCACCGATCTGGCGGAAGAAGTTGATGCCAGCGGTGGCGGTACCCAGGTCGTCGCGGTGCACGGCGTTCTGCACCGTCAGGACCAGCACGGGCATGATGAACCCGATGCCGAGGCCCAGGACGATCATGAAGACGCTGGACTGGGCGCGCGTGGTGTCGACACCCATGGTCGAGAGCAGGTACATCCCCGCCGCCGCCAGCGGCGTCCCGATGAGCGGGAAGAACTTGTAGTGGCCGGTGCGCGACATCAGCTGTCCGGTGGTGATCGCGGCCACCATCAGCCCGCCCATCATCGGCAGCAGCAACAGCCCCGACCGGGTGGCGCTCACGCCGAGGACGAGCTGAAGGTACGTCGGGAGGTAGGCGACCGCTCCGAACATCCCGAGGCCCACCATCACCGCGAGCACCGCGTTGACCGCGAACGTGCGGTTGCGGAACAGGTGCAGCGGCAGCACGGGCTCGGCCGCCCGGCGCTCGGCGAACCACCAGGCGACGCCGCAGACCACGATCCCAACGATGAGGCCGATCGTGATGGGGTCGGTCCACGCGTATTTGGTGCCGCCCCAGTCGATGAGCAGCACCAGGCTGGCGACCGCGCCGGCCAGCAGCCCGGCGCCCGCGAAGTCGATCTTCGGCCGGCGGCGCACCTCCGGCAGCTTCAGCGTGAGCGCGGTCACGACCAGCGCCGCGGCACCGATCGGCAGGTTGATGTAGAAGATGTACCGCCAGGTGATGTGCTGGGTGAGGTACCCGCCGAGCAGCGGCCCGAAGACCGTCGCGAGCCCGATCATCGGGCCCATGATGCTCATGTACCGGCCACGCCGGCGAGCGCTGACGATCTCCGCCATGATCGACTGGGCGCCCACCATGAGACCGCCGGCGCCAAGCCCCTGTATCGCCCGGAAGACGATCAGCATGTTCATCGTCTGGGCGATGCCCGACAGCACCGACCCCGCGAGGAACAGCAGGATCGCGAAGTGGAAGAGCCGCTTGCGCCCAACGATGTCGCCGAACTTGCCGTACAGCGGCATCGAGATGGTCTGGGCGAGCAGGTAGGCGGTGATGAGCCAGGAGATCTGGTTCAGGCCGTGCAGCTGCCCGGCGATCGTGGGCATCGCGGTCGACACGATCGTCTGGTCGAGCGCGGCCATCAGGATGCCGAGGATCAGCCCGAGGAAGATCAGCAGTAGCCGCTTTCGCGGGATGGTGTCCTGCACCCCTGCCTCCGGGACAGGGGGCGCCGACATGGTGGTTGAGGGTCGCGACAAGACAGTCCCTTCTTCTGGCCCTTCGCCAGGACTACGGGTGCGGCTCGCGACGCCGCGACTGTGGCGAGCCGTCACAGCCCGCGCTCCAGCAGGTCGAATGCTTCGTCGAGGTACTCCTCCGGCCCGCGGCCACGCTCAGTGGTCCAGCGATGCATCGCGACGCGGACCATGGTGACGGCCACCGCGGCCAGCAGCGACGGGTACGGGTCGCGCTCTCCATCGACGCCGATCCGCTCGGCGACGGCTTGGGCCAGCGTCCGTTCGAAGGCGGCGTACCTCGCGAGCTGGCGAGGCAGCAGCGACGGGTTCTCGCGGACGAGGCGCTGGCGGGCCAGCATGTCGTCGCGGTTCGCGTGGGCGGAGTGCATGGCCGCGATCTCCTTGAGCACGACCCGCATCGATCGCAACGGCGACTCGGCGGCCGGGCGCGCCCTGATCGCCTCGGCGACCTCGGCGTCGGCCTCCGGGTCCTCGCCGACCAGCGCGTCTTCCTTGCAGGAGAAATAGTTGAAGAACGTACGGGGCGACACGTCGGCGACTGCGCTGATCTCCTCGACGGTGAGGCCCTCGGTGCCCCGCTCGAGGGCGAGCCGCAGCGCCGCCTTCCGTAGCGCTCGGCGGGTGGCCTGCTTCTTGCGCTCACGCAGGCCAGGCTCGGTCATCGTGCTGTCCACTCGTTGCAGTATACGCATGGTTGCACGGCACGCAAAATTACGCTCTACGCAACGCCAGCACAGGCTGCCCAGCCCCAATCGGCCGAAAGTGGGTCATGCGGACGCCCGGATCCATGATCGCGAAGACATTCGCTCGCTATGGCAGGGAAAGGTCTTCGCGATCACGATGGTCTCACATCGTGAACAGTAGAGCGCACCTTGTTCTCGCCATACGAGACGTTCAGGGACGTTACACCGCCCCACGTTTCTGCCGGCGTTGTCCACCCAGCCGCTCGCCCGCGATGGTTGACGACCCGACTACGGTCGCTCACCCCATCGGGCGCGGCCTGACCCCCGATCAGCCCTCAGCCCGTCAGCGCGGAGAGATCCACGGTGAGCGGGGCCGGAACGGTGACAGCAACGGTGCCCTCGTGGTGGGCGGTGATCTTGTCGTAGCCGGCTCCGTGCCGCTGATAGATCTCCACGCTCGGGCCGCCTGTGGTCAGGTCCACGAGCCAGTAGTGCTGGATGCCGGCATCGGCGTATTCGGCGAGCTTGGTGATGCGGTCGGTGCGCACCGAGCCTTGGGAGACGATCTCGCAGGCAACTCTTACGGCGGCCGCCGCACACCGAGCCGCGTCCATAGGGGCAGCGCTGCTCACGATGATGAGGTCGGGCACCCGCACGGTCGGTGGATGGGTGTCGAACAATACGACCTCGACCTCGGGCAACGCGCGCAGGTGGTCGGGTAGTTGGCCGCGCAACTGGTAGCTCAGCTCGGACAGGGCCCACCGGTGACCGACACTTGGCCGTGGGCTCACCTGCAGCGTCCCCTCCACCAACTCGAAACGATGTGTGGTGTCTTCAGGGAGCGCACTCCACTCGTCAAGCGTCACCAGGTGATCCGGCCACAGTGCCACACTCACCGCACTCTCACCTCTTCGTCGACTCTGCGTCTCCTGCCGCCAGCTGCGCCCGGTGGCCGGCCAACCGCCGCACCTCACCGGCGTTTGACAAGTCACGCTGTACGACGGAACTCGATCACGTCGTCGTCGTCCCCGTCACGGGCACCCGTGGCCCGGAGGGCACGCAGTGTCCCTCACAGGCGACGCGGCGCTTACCCGTTACCCCGAGTCCTACGCCGACGTCACCAGCCTGCAGCCGGCAGCCGCGGCCGCTTCCAGAAAAGGCGCGGACTGCTGAGCAGCGCCGAGATCGCCCACCTCGAGGACCGGCTCCGGGTATACCTCGGCCTGTGACCGCAGCAGCCGGACATCCCGTCAACTCCCGCGCAGAAACCAATCCACCATGGAGATCTCACACGACGGCAGCTGGGCTCCAGCCCACCCGCGCGGGCCGCACGGCCGACCGGAAGGGGAGGGTGGATACTCGTTGTCGTCGGCGAGACCCTCCATCGACGACGAGGTGGTGCTCGGACTCCTCGACGCCGGCGGCGAGCGCACCCCTGGCCTGGCCCTGGAAACCGGTCCCGCGGGTCCAGCGAGGCAGAGCCTGTGACGAAGGCACTCCGGAAGCGCCAACCGCGGGACATCGACAGGCCAACCGACCTTCAAAATCGCGAACTCAACGTTCATGAACGAGAGCTTCTTCGAGCCCGAAGGCGCCGGACTCGGACAGCTGGTCGATGACGTCGAGACACCTGGTCCGCATGGCCTCATCGCCCTGCCTATACAACCTCAACACCACGGCGACGATATCGTCGCTCGTCGCGGCTCTGCGTGTCCTGATATCGCCTAGGTTGGCGCCGGCGACCTCGACAGCACGCTCGCACGCGTTCACCGTCGCTTCGGGCAGCAGCTGTTTCGAGCGGGCGAGGGCAGAGAACAAGTCATCGAAGTGCTCCTCATACGCGGCGCTCGTCGTGAACGACGCGACGAGCATCTGCGCGATCTCGGTGTCCAGGTCGCCGACAGACCGAACAGAGGGCGCGGCCGCCTTCCGCACGGTGGGGTCCTCGTCGTTGAACAGCAGGATCAACTGCTGGAGGGCGACGGTGGGGTTGGTTGCGATCGCCTTGGCCGACCCGCGCCGCGCGGGTGGGCAGAGATCTACCAGGTCAGTCGGTGCTGGGTCGACGAGCACGTCGTGTACGAACGCGATCGCCCATACCTGACCGCCGCGTTCGGCGACGGACTCCGGCCCGTCGAGGGCTCGACGCAGATAGGAAGCAAACCGCTCCGGCTCCCGAAGCAGAGCGACCTGCAACAAGCGGCAGGTTGTGACTGAGTCGAACACGTGGACGGACGCGTCAAGCAACTCGGCCGCGATGTCCTGAGCGGCCTGCGGGTGTGAGTTCATCAGCGCGAGGACGGCCTCGGCCGCCTGAGTTCGCACCGCCAGGATCGGGTCCCTCGCGAGCGCCGCGACGGTGGGCATGAGGCGGCCGGCATGCCGTGGGGCAGCGGCCAGCAGGCGAGCGGTGGTCCGGGCTGCGGCTCCCCGGGTACAGTTCAGTCCTGCCGTCAGCAGGTCGCCTCCGTAGTAGAACTGCCCGGATCCTGCCTCGGTGCGCGCTGACTCGAGGTCGGGGTCGTCGTCGGTGGCGCACTCCTCGAGCAAACTGAGAAGGGTGTCGTCAGCGTCGGCGGCTACGGCCTCCACCGCCCGGCAGATCTCTTTGCCCACACTTTGCCCAGCGACCTGGCGGGCGTGCTCACAGAGTTGGGCCAGCAGGGGGACCGGCACCTTTGCCGCGACTGCCGCGATCACCTGGCCTAGGTGCACTGGTGGCGTGTCGAGGTCGAAGGTGAGCGCCAGCCGCGCGAACCGCTCGGGCTCCGACTCGGCCCGTGACCCCAGCAGCCGCGCGAGCTCTGTAGCGCCGCCGACCGGCCGTTCCTCGGACCAGTTCGTCTCGTCGCTGCGGTATTTTCGGATCGCGCGAGTCCAGTCCTCGTCGGTAAGGAGATCCGCAGCAGCCGGGGGAATCGGCGGCCCCACAACGTGGGCCTCCATGGCCTGCGGCGCTGCCGGTGGAAAGTCGGAGAACTTCCGCTCCAGTTCAGCCACACGACGGGCGACCGCGTCGGATCGACGCGACGGTTCTACGCCCGACAGCAGCTCATACTGCGTCCGGCCACGCAGGTGCCGCCACTCTGGCGTCTTCTCCCGAGCCGGGTAATACTCAAGAAGCCGTTCGGTGAGTGCGTTTAGGTGTGCTGCGTCGCAGCACCTGGTAGCGCTCTCTACCAGCTCACGCGAGGCCCAGCGGGGACTGTCCGCCCAGCCGAGGCCGAAGTTACGGTCATCGGAGAGCAGCCACTCAGCAGCATCATTGCCCCTTCCCGCCGACGTAAGGGCGCGACAGGCCAGGAACCGTAGCTCCTCTATATCGCTGTCGGCGAGCGGTCGCACCAGTGCAGTCACCGCCTCTGGCTGCTCCTGGCCGAGCAGCCACAGGGCGTCCTCGACTCCTGCGAACACCGCATCGTCGACCCCGTGGCGGGCACCGATGTATCGCAGCCCCCAACGCTTGCTGCATCGCAGGTACTCGGTTCTCGTAGCCGAGGCAGTCGCCTCCACTACGCCAACGACGAACGGGAGCACCTCCTCGACGAAGGCCGCCGGCGCGGCTGTAGCGACCTTGCAGATTGTGGAGTCGCCGCCAGCGGATGAGTAGGGACTCAGGTGCCCCGACTCGAACGGGTCTCCACCACCCTCCGCCTCGGCCCGGACGAACGCACGGCACAGGTATGCACCGATCAGCCGCGCGGCGCCAGTCGGGTCCTCACTCTGGATACCGTAGACGATCGACCAGAAGTCGGAGTTGACCGCTATGGGTCCGCGGGCGTCATCAAGATCGCCGCGCTCGATGAGCTCGACCGCGAGATCGACCAGGCTGGGGGTCAGTGACCACTCGACCAGGGCGCGCAGCCGGAGCCGCCACGCCTCCGATGTGCCCATGTGCGGGCGGACGAGCGCGGCCACCCGCGCGGGGCGCTGTCGGGCGGCGAGTACGAGCTGGTGCGCAGCAAGGTCCACTGTGTTGGCATCGTCCAACAGAACCCCCCAGCGCCCCGCAGCGTCAGCCGCGTCGAACCACCGGGGCGAGGAGAGCAGGGCGGCCAGGCGTCGTCCGTGCTTGTGGTGACCGAAGGCGAGCGGCTCCACCGCCCGCCAATCCTCGACCTCCGCGTCCAGCTGGCCCAGCACCGTGACGACCACCTCCTGCAGATGCGTCCGCACGGAGTCGCTGGTCAGCAGCCGAACCACCGCTTTGCGGAACGCGCCGCGGTCGTTGGCGGCGAGGTACTCGAGGACCTGTCGGGCCTGCGCCCGGCGAAAGAGATGTTGGCCCGACTCGACGAGGAAGTTATGCAGGTCCCGGCCGGCGGCGACGAACGCGCGCGCGAACAGGAAGTCGAAGTACGTCTCGTGGAAGAACCCGACACGGTCGGCATCCTCAACAAGCACCCCCCGGGAGACGAGGGCGGCAACCTCGGTGGCGGGCGCGCTGTCGAGGACGGCGGCGGGGGCCTGTAGGCGCTCACGGTCGCTCATGAACCGCACGAGTGCTCCGGTGATCGCGTCCCAGTCAAGGTGGCCGACCTGCCGGTCGATGTCGCGGCAGAGGTCTGCGGTGAACTGCTTGTAGAGGTCTGACAGGGTGCGGTACGGCGCTTCCCGGGAGGAGGGCGACAGCCGGCTGAACACGGCGAGGTGCAGCGGGACGCACAGCAGCCGCAGCGTGGATTCGGCCAGCGCCGTCGTGTCGATGCCGGCCTGCTCGAGCGTCGTACGTACGTCGTCGAGTGCGAGGTCGCCGACCGCCAGGGAGTCGACGCGCGCCTCGTCAGAGAGCAGGGACTGCATCCGCGGGTCGCCTGTCAGGTCGACGGTCCGCGCGGCCAGCACGACCTTGACGTTCGGCAGGGACGCGGTCTGGTCGAGCAGTTCCACGACCGCGTCGTAGCTATCTGGCATCCGGCCGCTGTAGGTGCTGACCGCGTCGAGCTGGTCGACAAGCAGCACGGCGGGGGCGCCCTCGGCGACACCGGCGAGCAGGACCGCAGGCGACGCCGACAGGTCGAATACGCGGCCGAGCGCCGCGGCCGTCTGCGAGGCGGGGTTCGCCGCGTCCATACGCACGGCCGCGGCGAACCAACCCGCCGCCGTGAGCTTCCGCAGGGCCTCGGCGGCGACGGTCGACTTCCCCGATCCGGCCTTGCCATGGACCACCACGACCTGCCGCTCGTCTGCGCCCGACAACCGCTCCACCAATTGGTCCACGGTCGGCTGCGGGACCGTACCAAGTGAGGGGCGCGCCGCACCCACGTGTCGGTGATGCCGCACTACCGTCGCCGACAGAGCATCCACGGTCGTGGGATCACCGGCCAGCAACCGTCGAGCGAACCCCTTCTCATCCAGGTGTGCCCAGATCATCGGAGCGTTGAGAGTCTGGTGGAGCATGTCGTCCAACCAGCCACGAAGCTCGTTGACGACCACCTCCGGGTCGTCTTGCATCAGCAGCTCGTAGCTGAGATGCAGGAGGCGACGAAGGTGTTCGGGCGGCTGATGCTCGACGTGCGCACGCTGCAGGTACTCCCACGCGATGACGTCGGCGACCCCCCAGGTCGTGGCAAGCCGCTCGAACTCCGGCCGCTGCTCCTTGGCGAGCATCTCGATGTATTCGTCGAGCGTCGCGGCGTCACGAGCCCGCGAGGACAGACTGTCGAGGTCGGGTGCGCGCGTGGACAGCACCAGCCGGACGTAGTCTCCACGCGCGAGGTGGCCCTCTATCGAGGGCAGAACACCCCGGGTGATAAGACGCTGGAGCGTCCAGGTACCCCCAGCGGGCGCATCCTTGACCTGCTCATGCCAACGGCCGCTCGGCTCGTCGATCCAGAACTCGACACCGATCCCAGCCTCACCCGGCTGCTCCAGCCGGATGCGGGTCGCTTTTCCGGAGAGGACATCGGCGACGCGGTACAGGGTCCACCAGTCCTCGTAGCGGTTGCCGAGCTTGTCGGCGGCCCCACCCGGCAGTCCCGACATCCGCCCCCCTCTCACCCGCACCTAATGTGGCCTCGGCCAAAACAGGTTTGTCTCGCCGTGGCGCCTATCGCGTTGTATGCCGACTGTCAGAGCGCACCGGACTGGACGCGACATCACCGAGGTCCCGGTCGCTCTAACGGGACGGCGGCGGTATCCACGACCCGGCGCGAAGCCTCGCACCCTCCACACAGGAGCGGACCTCATCCCCCAACAATCGTGGAACGCCAACCGCGAGCGTAGTCGGTGGCAGCATCGGCGCATGGTGACCTTCCAAGAGGCGGTGGACAGCGCCGTGCGGCTGCTACGACAGGCAGAGACTGAAACAGACCGCGACTTGATGAAGCTGTACGACAGCATGGCCGACACTTGGGTGATGCTTGCCAGGTTGCTCTACGAGCACGAGGAACGCTCCATCTGAGGTGCTGCCGCCAGTGCGCTCGCCCAGGTTCGACGCTGGCTTCCTTCCTCGCCGGTGAGATCCCCCGCGAGTCCGAGGCTCATAATGCCGTCCACGCGGCGCTTACCAAGGCGGCCCGACGGACTGCCGGGCCGCACGTTCGAGCAGGAGCGTGCGCAGCTCGGCCGGGTCGCCGGCCACCACGACCTCGTGCCGCCCGCACACGGCGACGAACCGCCGCGCGAAGACGTCGTGGACGACGCCCCACCGGGGAAACGCGGCGCGAAGGGCGGCGAGGGCCGCGTGGTCGATGCCGCACGTCACCGCTCCCCGCTCCACGTGATGGCGCCCTGGCCGTCGCGCTCAGCGCGCCGGCAGCTACCTCGTCGCCAGACGCCGATCTTGGTCCAGTCGACCTCGACGTGGCGCACCAGCCCCCATGCGCCGGCCGGGGCGGACGCCAGCGCGTACTCGACGTTGCGCACCGCCTCCTTCTCAGACGCGCACACCCCGCCGCTGCGCCGCGACCGGGGCTCGGCGGGCACGAGGACGGCGTCCCACTCGAACACGGTGTGTCTCCTCGTCTCAAGCGCCCGCGACAGGGCTCGCAGGCGCGATCTCCCAGCTAACGTTCACGCTCCGATGACGTGACTCCTACACACCGTGAGCGGAACATCGCTAGCATGAGCCCATCACGATGAGAGATGCAAGTAGTTTTGTGGAAAGATTTCTCAGCGACTACTTGCTAGTTGTCGTCCGAGGAGGTCGCATGCCATCCCGTCTCAGCCCGACAGTACGGCTGCGCAGGCTCGGCGCCGAGCTGCGCAGGATGCGTGAGGCCGGTGGCCTCACCCTGGACCAGGCCGGCGAGCTGCTGGAGCGCTCCCCCTCGTCGCTCAGCAAGATCGAAAACGGCCGGGTGAGCATCAAGCCCCGCGACCTGCGGATCATCCTGGACGGGTACGCGCTGAGCGACCCCGAGAAGCGTGAGGCGCTGCTCGGGGTCGCCCGCCACGGCCGCAAGAAGGGCTGGTGGGTCAGCTACAGCGATCTGCTACTGCCCGCCTACAAGGACCTGATCGCCCTGGAGAGCGACGCCGCGACCTTCCGCACCTTCGAGACCGTGCTCGTCCCCGGTTTGCTGCAAACCGAGGACTACGCCCGAGCCGTGCAATGGGGAGCAAGGCTCGCCACGAACCACGAGGAGATCGACGCGTTCGTCAATATCCGCATGTCGCGCCAGAGGGTTCTCACCAGGGAGAAGCAGCCGCTCCAGCTCTGGGCGATCCTCGGCGAGGCGGTCCTGCTTCAACAGATCGGCGGGCGCGGGGTCATGCGCCTCCAGCTCGAGCACCTGCTCGAGGCGGCCGAGTTGCCGAACGTCACGCTGCAGGCCATGCCGTACATGGCCGGTGCTCACCCCGGCGTCAACGGCCCGTTTGTCATCCTCGGCTTCCCAGACTATTCCGACCTCGACGTCGTGCTCCTGGAGAACCTGACCAGCAGCGTCTATCTCGAACGAGAGGACGAGATCGCTCTGTATGGACTGGTCTTCGACCACCTGCGGGCGCACGCGATGTCACCGGCCGAGTCCCTTGCGATGATTAGTAGGCTGGCCAAGGACACGTAGGCGAGCCGAAGAGGTGCGGCATGAGCGGACGCGATCTGTCCCGTGCCGCGTGGCGGAAGAGCAGTCGTAGTGGGGCGACCAACAACTGCGTCGAGGTGGCGGACGTCGGCGGTCGGCGTGTCGCCGTCCGCGACTCCAAGCACCCGGACGGCCCGGCGCTGACCTTCACCCCCGCCGCCTGGCGCGCGTTCGTCACTACGGCGAAGACCGGGGCCCTCGACCCTTCCTGAACGCGCCCCGGAGTGGCGTTGTGGCAGGTTGCAAACTTTGCTAGCAGTTTGCGACAATGGGCACATGTCAACCGAAGACGCTACTCGCACTCTGTACATCAGGGACGTTCCCGAAGACGTCCACGCCACGTTGCGTACCCGGGCGGCGGCCGAGGGGATGGCCGTCTCTGCCTACGTGCTGCGCCTGCTGCGCGAAGAGGCGGAGACCCCGACAGTGGCCGAGGTGTTCGCGCGCAGACGTGAGCCGGTCGCGCTGACCAACGCGGAGATCCTCGATGCGATCCGCGAAGGTCGACGTTGACCGGAGAATCGGGTGGGATCGTGGTCGATGCCTCGGTGCTCATCCGGGCTCTCGCCGAGAACCCCGGCGATGAGCTTCTGCGCCGACGCCTGAGTGGCCACCGGCGCCTGCACGCCGCCGCTCATGTGGGGGCGGAGGTGCTCAGCGGCATCCGCGGCCTGACCCTGGGCGGCAAGGTGGGCGAGACTCGTGCGGGGCAGGCGATCGAGGACTTTCTCGACCTGCCGATCGTCCGCCACGCGGTCGAGGACATGGCGGCGAGCGTGTGGGAGCTACGGCACAACTTCACCGCCTACGACGCCGCGTATGTCGCGTTGGCCCGGCGGCTCCAGGTCCCGTTGCTCACGTGCGACGACAAGATCGAGAAAGCGGCACCAGGCGACGTTGCGGTTCAGGTCCACCCGGACCGAAGATGACCGCTCGACGCGGGTCACCAATTGAGGGCAAGCAAGACGCCCGCGGACCACGACGGGGCAAAGCACCTCAACAGAGGAGATTGGGAAGCTCCTGGCGGGCATACCAAAGCAGCTGCCGTTCCTCGACCCGCTCAGCGTCCCCGTCGAGGGCAGCGCGCACATCCGGCTCGGCGTCGGGTTCATCGGCAAGAGCTGATGCGATCCGGTCGTACGGCACCGCCCGCGCGACCGTGACCTCGCCGGGCCCTGTACCCGGCCGCACTGCATCGTCTGGCGCGTCCGCGGCCAGCACGAGCCGTCGCCGCGGCGCGGACAAGTCGTCCGCGAGCAGACGCAGTGACTCACGAGCGGCCTCAATGGTCGCGGCGTACTCCAGCTCCTCTTGGTCGTCCCCGCCGTACGCGGCACGCAGCGCCGCCGTCACCGCGAACGCGGGGAACGGCGCGGGCGCGAGCTGGCCGGCATCGACCAGCCGTCGGAGCGTGGCGAGCGTCGCGGGAACGTACACGCGCATCGTCACTCCACCCGCTTCACGCGGCCGTTCGCCAGCGCCTCCACGCTCGTGCGAAGCGAGATCTCCAGCACCTTCACCCGACGCCCAGGGTCCATGAGGTTGGCGCCCATGGCGGCGAGGTCCTCGGGGCCCGGGCCGATGATCACGACTCGGGTGCCCTCGCGACGAAGCATCTCGGCCTCTCGCAGCACGTTGCGCGTCACCGAGCGTCGCCACAGCCGTTCCAGCCAGGGCATGAGCGCCCGCGGGCGGTCGAACCGGAACGAGACGAGCGGAGCCACGACATAAACCTCGTCGAGGCCGTGGCCGGC
This sequence comes from Streptosporangiaceae bacterium, assembly GCA_050699055.1. Lineage (GTDB taxonomy): Bacteria > Actinomycetota > Actinomycetes > Streptosporangiales > JBOHCT01 > JBOHCT01. The sequence continues at coordinate 21,651 of JBOHCT010000023.1, forward strand.
CAGCAGATCGAGCGAGGTCGCGGAGTACGCCCCGCCGTCGATGTAGCGGTGGTCCCCGATGCGTACCGGGGCGAACCACGCCGGGATCGCGCAGGAGGCCATGACCGCCCGCCTGACCGTGGTCTTCGGCGCGCCCCGCCGGCCGAACACGACCCGGTCACCCGTCTCGTAGTCCAGTGCCGTCACCCAGAAGGCAGGATGGTCCGGCCACGAACGGTCCCTGCCGAGCGCGTCGTCGACGGCGTCGACGAGCACCCCGATGCCTTCCATCGAGCCCCTGCCCTCGGGCAGCAGGGCATAGAACACGCTGAGCGCGTGCCGCGGCAGCCGCTTCAGGCTGTTCCACAGCAGCGCGGGAGAGCCGATGGCCAGCTTGGGCTCCGGGGGCAGCCCGCCCTCTGCCGCCTGTTCGTAACGCCAGTGGATCTCCGGGTCGCCGGGCGCCATCACCCCGCGCTGGTGGTTGACGAGCGTACGGGTGCTCACCCCGGCGGCCAGCACGGCCGCCATCACGGCACCGGCGGAGGTCCCGACGAGAACCTCGGCCGTACGTGGGTCGAAACCCTCGATCTCCTCCACCGCCCGCAGCGCTCCGGCCGCCCACGCCCCGCCCACCAGGCCGCCCGCGCCGAGGACGAGGCCGCGCCGCAGCCGCCCCCCGCTCTTCCGGAGGCCGTTCATGTCGTCGTCTCCGTGAGCTCGGCCAGGGCGTCCCCGAGACAGTCGGCGAGCACGTCGATGTCGGGCATGGCGTCGCGGTCGGCATTGAGCCCGTAGTAGACCGCTCCGTCGTAGGACGTGAGACCAACGCTCACAGCCTGCCCCTTGGCGAGCGGCGCCACGGGGTAGGCCTCGAGCATCCGCGCGCCCGCCGTGTAGAGCGGGGCCTGCGGCCCCGGCACATTCGTGACCACGAGGTTGAACAACCGCCGCGAGAAGGTGTGGCCCAGTCGCGCGGCCAGCGAATGCAGCGTGGGGGGCGCGAAGCCGGTCAGCGAGACGATGTGGTCGGCGCCCACGGCGTGCCCGCTTCGCTTGTGCGCGGCGGTGGCGTACCCGACCTGGTGGAGGCGTACGACCGGGTCGGGCTCGCCGACCGGCAGGTCGACGAAGATCGGGACGACGCGGTTGCCGAGCCGGGCGGACTCCGTCCCCGCCCGCACACTGACAGGCACCATGGCACGGACGCTCGTCTTGGGGCCGACCCGCTCGCCGCGGGTGAGCAGCCAGTGGCGCAGGGCGCCGGCGACGGTGGCGAGGACGACGTCGTTGACCGTGCCGCCGTGGGCCTTACGTATGGCGCGGTAGTCCCGCAGCTCCGTGCGGAGCATGGTGTACCTGCGCTCCGCTCCGATCCGGGCGTTGAGCTGGCTGTCCGGCGCCGGTCGTGCGGCCGTACCGGCGACGGCGAGCGCCCCCGCCGCCACGCCGCGCAGCCTCTGGGCGGTCGACTGGGCGTCGCTCACCCCGGCGCGCAGCGTGTCGAGCACGTGCGGAGGGCGACTCACCGCGTCGGCGACGGCGTCGGCGGCGAGCTCGAACCAGCTCGGCTCGGGCCGCGGTCGCCAGTCGTTCGGTGGCCCCGGCTCCGGGAGGACACGGGTCGGGTCGAGGATGAGGGTGCCGACGTCGACCGCGCTCACACCGTCGACCATCGCGTGGTGGCTCTTGGTGACGACTGCGAACCGGCCGTGCTCGAGCCCATCGACGAGGTAGATCTCCCACAGCGGGCGGGAACGGTCGAGCGGTCGGCTCATCAGGCGAGCGATGAGCTCGCGCAGCTGTGCCCGGGAACCGGGCCTCGGCACCACGGCCCTGCGTACGTGGTAGGCGATGTCGAAGTGGGTGTCGTCGACCCACACCGGGTTCGCGAGATGCCCTGGCACCCAGCGCACCTTCTGGCGGTAGCGCCGAACCCCGCGCAGCCGCTCGCCCACGTGGCGCACGAACGTGTCGTAGTCGAGGCCGCCCGGCGGCGGCTCGAAGATCCCCACGCCTCCCACGTGCATGGGGGTGGTCGCCCCTTCGAAGTAGAGGAACGACACGTCGAGCGGGCTGAGCCGGTCCACCCTCGGCACCCCCTGCGTGTCGTGCCGTACGCCTCAACCGACCCGCCTCCCCCACGGGGGAGTTGACGCGCCGGTAACTCCATGGTCGCACGCGCGCGACCGAGAGCCCGTCGACGGAGACCCCTCGGTCCTGGGTTGCGATTGCGCCGCCGTTGCACCACAGCTCGTAGTACTACTTCGCGTAGTACTATGACACGTAGTAGAGATCGTGCTCGAGAGACCGGGGAGCCGCCCGTGATTCACCTACTCAGGGTCACCGCCTTCAACCTGCCGCGGTCGACACGCCTGTCGGGAGCGACGCTCATCGTGCTGGTGGGCGTCGTCCACCTGTGGGTCTTCACACACTCCACGGCACCGGGCTACGTGATCGGCTTGTTCTTGGCCGCTTCCGTCGGCTCGTTCCTGGCGGTGGCCGGCCTCCTCGCGGGTTTCCGGGGCGTGAGCTGGAAGCTGGGGGCGGCGATATCCGGTCTCTGCTTCGTCGGCTATGTAGTAAGTCGCGCCATCGGTCTCCCGAGTTTCTCGGCGGCGGTCGGCGCCTGGCACAGTCCACTGGGGACCGTCGGGTTGGTACTCGAGGCGCTGCTGCTGGCCCTCTACGTCTCGCTGCTGGTCGGGTGGAATGTGGACGCGCCAGGGCAGCGAGACTGGGACACCTACTTCTCTCTGACTCGGCGGTAGAGGATGAACCAGCTCATGCATCCCGACTTTCCCGTCTGGCTGCGCGCGGCGCACTGGGTCAACTTCCTGTTCCTCTCCTTTCTCGTGCGCAGCGGCCTGGAGATACTCTCCACCCACCCCATGCTCTACTGGCGAGACCATGCGAGGCCGGGCAGCGAATGGGTCAAGTTCACCAGGCGGGTCATGCCCAAGAAGAAGATGTACACCGCGCTCGACGAAGAGGAGGAGTGGCCGTCGACGGTCGCCATGCCCGGCTACGCGAACCTCGGGCTCGGCCGGAAATGGCATTTCCTCAGCGTCATCGGCTGGATACTGCTCGGGGCCGTCTACATCTGCCTGCTGTTCGCCACCGGCGAGTACCACCGCTACATCCCGTCGTCCTGGTCGATCTTCCCGCACGCCTGGCACGACATCGTGACGTACCTGAGCCTCCGGCTGCCTCCCGAGCTTCCCGGCCAGCCGTTCAACGCGCTGCAGAAGCTCACCTACGCCTCCGTCATCTTCCTGCTCGCGCCCTTCCAGATCGCCACGGGCGCGGCCCAGTCACCCGCGATCGAGGGACGTTTCCCGCGTTACGTGCGGATGTTCGGCGGCCGGCAGGGCGCGCGGAGCCTGCACTTCCTCAGCCTGCTGGCGTTCGTCCTCTTCGCGATCGGGCACGTCTTCCTCGTCATCGTAGAAGGAAAGCTGCCGACGATGATCCAGGGCAGCGCTCACGCCAGTGTGACGAACGCCTACCTCATCGCCGGAGGCGTCGTGCTCGGCGTCATCCTCCTGCACGTCATCGCCACTAAGTACTCGCTGCGGCACAAGCGCCGTACGCAGAAGATTCTCGGCTTCGTGGTCAACAATGCGAGAAGGCTGCTGCTGCATCGGCTGACGTCGCGGCAGAATTACCCCGACACGGCGATCACCCCGGTGCACCGGGTCAACGGCTATCCGCCGAGCACCGACGAGTACAAGATCATGGCCGCGCACCACTTCTCCGACTGGAAGCTGGAGATCGGAGGAATGGTGGAGCACCCGGTGACGCTCAGCCTGGACGACCTGCGCGCGATGAGAAGGCGACGGCAGGGCATCCTGCACAACTGCATCCAGGGGTGGACCTCGGTAGCCACCTGGGGCGGGGTCCCGCTGCAGCAGGTCATCGACCTCGCCCGGCCCCAGCGGGGGGCCAAGTATGTCCTGTCGCACTCCTACCAGCTCGTCGAGAGGGACGAGCGGAACCCCAAGGGGACCGGGCACTTCTACGAGGTGATGGACCTCTCCCTCGCCCGTCATGACCAGACCATCCTCGCGTACGAGATGAACGGCAAGCCGCTCCCCGTCGAACACGGGGCGCCGCTGCGGCTGCGGGTGGAGACCAGCGTCGGTTTCAAGATGGTCAAGTGGATCGACCGGATCGAGCTCATCGACGACTACTCGCGGATCGGCGACGGCATGGGCGGCTGGCGCGAGGACAACATGTACTACGACAAGGAAGGTGAGATCTAGTGACCGCGACCGCGATCACGGGCCTTTCCGGCCCGTTGGACGGGTCCATCAGCAGAAACCACCGTCGGTTGGACGACGCCTGCCGGCGCAAGGTGCTGGATGCCGCCTGGGAGCACGGACCCGCGTGCGGCCGCTGCGGCTCACGGCACCTCGACGTCGGCGACGCCCTGGAGATGGGCAGCATCTGGCCCGACGAGGCGCTCGGCACGTACATGGCCGCCCTGACGTGCCGAGACTGCGGCGCCAGGACCGGCATCCGGCTCCGCGAGTCGGAGTTCCTGCCGGGCTAGCCCGGCCCGACTAGCGCAGCGGGAGATCGAGGATCGACTCGAGCTCGTCGATCGTCCGCTCCGGCGTCTCGTGGTGAACGCCGACCATGCCGACCTCGGCCGCGCCGCGCACATTGGACCGCAGGTCGTCGACGAACACGCACGCCCGCGGCGGCAGCCCGATCCGTTCCGCGGCGTAGTAGTAGATCCGCGGCTCGGGTTTGCGCATGCCTACCTCTCCGGAGACGACCACGGCGTCGAACATCTCGTCCCAACCCTCCCGCGGGTAGCTGTTGCCCCACGAGTTCGACAGCAGGCAGGTGCGCAGGCCTGCCTCCTTGGCTCTCCGGACGACATCATGCATCGTGTGGACGGTGCGGAACCCGGCGAACATGCGGTTCAGCAAGCCCTCCGGGTCGACCTGCCGCCCGTCGTGTGTACGCAGCCGCGCGGCGAGCCGGCGCTCGAAGTCGGGGACCTCCATCTCACCGCGTTCCAGCGCGTGGACGGGGCTCACCTCCACGTCCCTGCCGTACGAGGGGCCGAGCCAGTCGCGCAGCACCGCACGGAACTGTTCGTAGTCGACGCCGTCACTCTCGCACCAGGCGGTCATCGTGCTCTGCAGCCCGGTGGTGAGGACGCCACCCCAATCCATGATCAGCCCTCCCGGCCGGTGGTCGGGGTCGGGATCGACCCCAGGAGCGGACGCGGCGGCGGTGTCTGGTTGTCCGGATCGCACTCCCCCATGCTAAGAACACCGCGTCTTGAGACACTCCCCTCATGGACTTCGACCTCTCACCAAAAGCCCGCGACCATCTCGCGAACCTCCAGGACTTCATGGAGTCCCACATCTACCCCGCCGAGGCGGCCTACGCCTCCTGGCGCCGCGAGCAGGGCCATGACAGCCATGACCTGCCGCCCATCGTCCAAGAGCTCAAGGCGGAGGCGCGGCGGCGCGGGCTGTGGAACCTCTTCCTTCCGGATATCTCCGGTCTGTCTGTCCAGGAGTACGCGCCGCTCGCTGAGCTCACCGGCCGCTCGCCGGACATGGCGCCGGAGGCGCTGAACTGCTCCGCACCCGACACGGGGAACATGGAGGTACTCCATCTGTTCGGGACAGGGGAGCAGAAGGAGCGCTGGCTGCGGCCGCTCCTCGACGGTGAGATCCGCTCCGGGTTCGCGATGACCGAGCCCGAGGTCGCCTCCTCGGACGCCACCAACATCTCCTCGGAGATCCGCCGCGACGGCGACGTGTACGTCGTCAACGGGCACAAGTGGTGGACGTCGGGTCTCGCCGACCCGCGCTGCGAGGTCCTGATCTTCATGGGCAAGACCGACCCCGAGGCCCCCGCCCACCGCCAGCAGTCGATGGTCCTCGTGCCTGTCGACACCCCGGGCGTCAAGGTCAGGCGCTACCTCCCCGTCTTCGGCTACCAGGATCAGCACGGGCACGGTGACGTGGAGTTCCATGACGTACGCGTACCCGCCGCCAACCTGATCGGCGAGGAGGGCGGGGGCTTCGCGATCGCCCAGGCGCGCCTCGGCCCCGGGCGCATCCACCACTGCATGCGGGCCATCGGGATGGCCGAGCGGGCGTTCGAGCTCATGTGCCGCCAGGCGACCTCGCGATCCGTCTTTGGGGACCCGCTGGCTGACCACGGCGTCGTGCGACAGCAGATCGCGGAGTCCCGGATGGCGATCGAGCAGGCGCGGCTGCTAGTCCTGAAGACCGCGTGGCTGATCGACCGCGTCGGTACGAAGGGTGCGCGGACCGAGATCTCGGCGATCAAAGTCGTCGTCCCGCGTGCGGTGAGCGAGGTCATCGACAGGGCGATCCAGATCCACGGCGGCGCCGGCGTCTCCGACGACACCCCGCTGGCCTCGATGTACGCGGCTGTGCGGGCGATGCGCATCGTGGACGGCCCGGACGAGGTACACGTGCGCTCGGTCGCCCGCAACGAGCTCAAGCCGTACCGGTCACGCTGACCGCGACTCGCCCCCACGCGAGCGGCGCGGGGTCGTCCCCTCGCTGCGGGCGTGCGCACCCCCACGTGCGCGGCCCGGGAGCAGGAACACCAGCAGGAACGCGGACACGAACGCCCCCATCTCGTACAGCAGCGTCCGCTGGAAGGTGAAGCTGAAGTCCCGCCGCAGCGCCTGGGGAGCGGCGTACGCGCGGACCGCCCGCTCGACCGCACGGGAGGCCGCGGGGGACAATGAGCCGCTTGCGGCCTGAGATCGCTGGCAGCTCGCCGGCGTCACCTGCGGGTCGCCCGAGGACGCGCGGTCCACGAAGCATTGGTGGAACCCGTCGACGACGTGCCGCGTCGCCGCCTGCGACAGCCCCGCATCATGCAACCGCGCCGCGAGCCCAGGTTCGACCGCGTTCGCCGCGGCACCGGCGTGGGCGGTGAGCAGGCCGAAGTACAGCACCCCCACGACCGCCACACCTACCGCGCCGCCGACGCGCTGAACGGTGGTGAGCACCCCCGAGGCCGAGCCGGCGCCGCTCGCCCGCACGTTCGACAGCACGATCGTGATGACCGGCGCGATGAACGTCCCGAGCCCCGCGCCCCCGATGAGCAGCAGCGGCGACAGCGCCCATGGATTGAGGTCGGTGCCCATGACGTGAACGGCCAGCAGGATCGCGCCCATGCCGCACGCGGCGACCAGGCTGCCCACGCTGAGCACCCACTTGCCCAGGCGTCGCGCGAGGCGGTCGGAGAAGAACGACGCCGTGCCCGAGGCGACCGCGAACGGGAACGAGATCAGGCCCGCCTGGAGCGCCGAGTACCCGAAGCCGATCTGGAGGTACAGCGTGAACGTGAAGAAGAACGCCGGCAGCCCGAGCAGGAAGACAAAGACCAGCGGAAGCCCCGTACGGAAGGCGCGGTCGCCGAAGAGCGTCATCGGCACGAGCGGCGACTCCCGGCGCCTGGTCTTGCCGAGCTCGTAGCGTGCGAACACCGCGAGAACCACGCCCGACCCCGCGAGGACCGCGAAGAACCACGGCGGCCACCCCAGCTCGCGACCCTCGATGATCGGCAGGATCAGCATGAACAGCCCGACGGTCACGAGCGCGACGCCGGGCACGTCAAGTCGCGGCGCGTCCGGGGCCCGCGACTCACGCAGCCACCGGTGGGCGGCGACGTACGCGGCCGCGCCGATGGGGACGTTGACGTAGAAGATCGTCCGCCAGCCGAGACCGAGAACGTTCGCGTAGATCAGCGCGCCGCCGACCAGCGGACCGAGGACGGTCGCCACCCCGATGACCGCGCCGAACACCCCGAGGGCCCGCCCCCGCTCGTCAGGTCGGAAGGCCACCTGGATGACCGAGAGCACCTGGGGGAACATCAGCCCGCCGAGAAAACCCTGCACGATGCGCGCACCCACCAGGGCGTACGCGCTGGGCGCGGCCCCCGCCGCCGCGGAGGCGAGGGTGAAGCCCGCGAGGCCGATCAGGAACAGCCGGCGCCTGCCATGGATGTCGCCGAGCCGGCCCGCCGTGATGAGGACGCACGCGAAGGCGAGCTGGTAGCCCGCGAGGATCAGCTGGATCGCACCCGACGTCGCGTGCAGCTCCCGCTGGATGCTCGGGATCGCGACGTTGACGATGCTCACGTCGACCAGGAGCATGAAGGCCCCCGACACGACGATGGCCAGTACCACCCACGGGTTCGTCGCCCGCGTTCGAGGGGGCGGGGGCGCGATCGTTCGGGTCATCTGTCTCCTGCGGAGTCCTCGGCACTAAGCATGCCAAACACGACACTCGCATGCTCGAACCTCGGACAGGCATGCGGCCCCGTGAACCGCTCCGCGGCTCGCCGCTCAGGGACCCATACCCCCGGCCGCACCAGCGGCAGCATGATCCGGCCGAAGATCCGTGGCTCCCCCGCCCGTCGAGGCGTGCGGCCTCCTCCATGTCTCCCGGCAGCTGGCGGAAGAACATCGACAGCGCGGAGACCGAGAACGGCACGCCGCTGGCGCCGTGGACGAGGATCAGGCCGAGCGCGGCGGCGCGGCGGGACCGACACGTAGCTTCATGGTGTCTCCTTTCCGCCCCGGGGTGCGGGTGTCCTTCCGTCGCCGACACTCTCGATCGCCCTCCGCACGGCGCCGCCCGACTCGGCGACCGCCGCCGCCGCGTCCGCTGTCGGGGCACCGGTGAGCAAGGACACGAGGGCGACCCTGGTATCGCCTTGTGCCGCGGTCAGCGCGGCCTCGCAGCGGGCCGCGCTCTCCCCTGTCGCCTCCTCGAGGATCGTGACGGCCCTCCCGCGCAGCTTGGAGTTGCGGCCGAGCACGCTCACCATGAGGTTCGAGTACGTGCGGCCCAGTCGCACCATGACGGCGGTCGAGAACGCGCCCAGCACGATCTTCTGCGCCGTACCGGCCTTCATGCGGGTGGACCCGGCGACCGCCTCCGGGCCGGTGTCGACGCCGACATGGACGTCGGCGAGGCTCGCGAGCGGGGCGTGCGGGTTCGCGCTCACGAGCGCCGTACCGGCCCCTGCCGCGCGGGCCGCGCGCAGCGCCCCAGCGACGTACGGGGTGCGCCCGCTCGCGGTCAGGCCGACGACCACGTCACCGGACGCGACGCCAGCGGCGGCTCGGGCGCCTTCGTCCTCGTCGTCCTCGACGTCCTCGAGTGCCCGGTCGAGGGCCTCGGGGCCGCCCGCGTGGTGGGCGACGACCCGTCCGGGCTCGATCGCGTAGGTGGGAGGCAGCTCGGCGGCGTCCATGGTCCCGAGACGCCCGGAAGTCCCCGCCCCGAAGTAGTGGACCCGGTGCCCGGCCGCGAGCGCGGCCACGGCCACATCCACCGCCTTCGCCAGATCCGGCAGGGCATCGGCCACCGCGGTCGGCACCACGGCGTCCTCGGCGTTGATGAGGCGCAGCACCTCGATCGTCGGGAGCATGTCGATATCGAGGGTGCGGGGGTTGCGGCGCTCGGTCGGTGAGTTCACTCGCTCTGCCGTACCTCCATCGAAGGTCACCGATGCTGCCCCCGCTCACGCGGCACCCTGCGGCCGCGGACGGCATCGCGCGTCGCCGCGAGCGCGCGGTGAGTCGCGTCGTAAGTACGCTGGGCGACGCCGACGAACACGCAGTCGACGACGGTGAGCTGGGCGAGCCGGCTCGCCGTCGCCCCGGAGCGGAAGGTCGTCTCCCGCGCGGCCGTCGTGAGGACGAGGTCGGCGACATCGGCGATCGGCGAACGCGGGAAGTTCGTGAGTGCCACGGTCGTCGCGCCCTGGCGCCTGGCCTGTGCCAGGGCGTCGATCGTGTCGGTGGTGACGCCCGTGTGGGATATCCCGATAGCGACGTCGTCGGAGCCCAACAGAGCCGCGCTGGTGAGCGCGATGTGCGTGTCGGACCAGGCGTACGAGACACGCCCGATGCGGTGCAGCTTTTGCTGGAAGTCGAACGCGACGAAGGCGCTCGCCGAGACGCCGTAGATATCGATCCTCCGGGCATCGACGAGGGCGTCGACGACCCCTCTCAGCGTGTCGACGTTGAGCTGAGCGGCCGTCTCCTCGACGGCCCGGGCGTCCGCGAACGAGATCTTCTCGACGACCTGCTCGAGCGTGTCTCGGGGACCGATGTCGCTGCCGACGACCCGCGAACCGCGGCCGACCCCCTG
>JBOHCT010000024.1:0-29989 GCA_050699055.1 Streptosporangiaceae bacterium
GTGTCGACGTCTCCGACCGCGGCACCCTGCGTGACGCGGCCCGGCGTTACTACCGCGACGAGTGGTCTCTGTGAGGATCGGTCGCCCGCTGCTCCTGCTCATGATGTGCCTGGCGCTGGCGATCGCGGGCTGCACGGGCGGCGAGCCGCAGCCGACGTCGTCCGGACGCGCGGTATCCCACCCCTGCGGCAAGGCCTCCGACGCGCCGGAGAGCTACGACCACGTGCTCTGGATCGTGTTCGAGGACACGTCCTACGACGAGATCATCGGCTCCGATGACGCACCGTACATGAACACCCTCGCGCGGCGCTGCGGGCTCGCGACGAACTTCCGCGGCGAGACGCATCCGTCACTGCCCAACTACATCGCGGCGGTGTCCGGCACGACCCACGGTCTCGACACCGACTGCGATGCCAGCGACTGCCCGCAGTCCGGCGGCACCCTCTTCGCTCAGGTCCAGGACGCCGACAAGCAGTGGCGGGTCTACGCGGAGTCGATGCCTGACAACTGCTACAAGGAGAACACCGACGACTACGCGGCCAGGCACACCGGCGCTCCCTATTTCCAGTCGATCCGAGAGTCGTGCGAACACCGGCAGGTGCCGATGGGCACACCGAAGTCGGGGACGCTGCACGACGCCCTGCACCGGGACAAACTTCCCGACTTCGCGCTGCTCGTCCCCAACCTCTGCAATGACATGCACGACTGCTCCACCTCGACCGGCGACGACTGGCTCGCGAGCTGGATGCCGGAGATCCTCGCCAGCCCCGCCTACCGCGACGGGCGCACGGCCGTCTTCGTCACCTGGGACGAAGGCAACGGAGGCGAGGACGGCCAGGACTGCTTGGGACCGGACTACGACGACAGCTGCCACATCGCGACGATCGTCGTCAGCCCCTCGGTCAAGCCGGGGACGCGTGTGGACAAGCGTCTCGACCATTACGCGCTGCTGCGTACAACGGAGGAGATGCTCGGCATCGATCAGTACCTCGGACACGCCGAGGATGCGCCGAGCATGCGCGGGCCGTTCGGCCTGTGAGGCAGTGCGAGGCCCGCGGGGCCGACGCCCGCGAGGTTCACAAACAAGCGCTGCTAGCTCTGACGGATTTCCTGCCTCGGCTCGGCGGCACCGGGCCACGCCGCCGTCTCGCGGACCCGGGAGCGCAGCCGCCGCGCCGTCCGCCACCCGATCGCGAACGCGGTGTCCTTCGGGTGGGCGACGTGGGTGCCGGCCCCGTCGAGCCAGCCACGGAAGCGGTCGAGGCTCGTGTACGCCGTGACGGCGAGACGCGCGATCGAGTACTCGGGATCGTCGGGAACGCTGAACGCGTTCTTGACGCTGCAGGCCGACTCGTAGCCAGCGGCCCGCACGATCTCGCGCACCCGGGAGTTGGAGTAGCCGTAGGGATAGGCGAAGCTGCGGATGACGAAGCCCAGGCGCTGCTCGAGGTCGTCTTTGCAGGCCTTGATCTCTTCGCCGGCCGCGCCCGGCGAGACCGTGTCGAGCTCGGGGTGAGTCCTGGTGTGGCCGCCGAGCTCGTGGCCCGTGGCCCGTAGCTCGTCCAGCTGCGACCACTGGAGCATCGCGTCCCCGCCCGGACTGGGCCGTCCCATCGCGCCCGTGGTGATGTAGGTCGTGGCGGGTAGGTCGCGGCGGGCGAGCGCCGGGGTCGCCGCGGTCAGCGTGTCGGCGAAGCCGTCGTCGAAGGTGATGACGACGGGGCGCGGCGGCAGTTTCCGGGCATCCCGCAGGGCATCTCGCAGACCGGACACCGTGAGTGGCGTCCGGTCCGACTCGATGACCGCGTCCATCTGCCGGGCGAACGTCTCCGGCGTCACGGTGTAATGCGCGATCCACGACGACGGGTCGGCCGACACGGAGTGGTACAAGAGCACCGGAATACGGGTCATGAGGTGGCCTCCAAAGTCACCGCGGAGCGGAGGAGCGGAGGAGCGGAGGAGCGGAGTCCCCGCGGAAAGCGGAGCCTGCGGAGCTTTTTCGTGGGGTGCAGCAGGAAACCGGGGTACTCGATCATGGCGACGTCTCCTCACGCGGCCGATGGTGAGCACTGAGCGCACGGCTCGGCGGCAGCGACTGTGATGGGGCCTGTGCTGGCGGCTGTGTTGGGGACCCGTCGCGTCGGTGTGCCGACACGGCGAGGGCCGCTACGCTCAGACCCGCGAGCCCGGCGAGCAGCCCCGTCGACGACCACAGGTGCGCGAGCGCCATCCCCTCAGCGGCCAGCGCCGCGATGGAGAGGCTCGTCGCGACGGCGAGCGTCAGCCTGGCGACGGGATCGGTGAGGCCGAGCAGACGTACCAACGCCATCCCCGGGCAGACGCCGACGAACCAGAACACCGCGGCCATCCGCAGCGGGGTGGGGGCCGCCGCGAGATCGACGGCTAGCGCGAGGGCCGACGAGGCGAGGATCACCGGCGGCCACATCGAGGGGGACACTCGCGTCATCGCCATCACCGTCCTTCACCTGAGGGCGTGGGGCCGGGCGTCAGACGGGACATCGGGAGGCGGAGGACGCCGACGTTCGCCTGCCCGGTCCCGTCGCCGGAGGATGGAGATGTCCCGTCTGTAGGGGAAGCCGACTGCGTTGTCGGGCTCTGGGTCGGGCTTTGAGATGAGCCGTCGGTCGGGCTTGGCGAGCCCGCGTCACCGCCACCGGTCGAAGCCCCGCCGCCGGTCGACCCGCTGGTGCCTCCGGTGGTGCCGCCGGTGCCGGAGGCCCCTCCGCCGGTCGTCCCGCCTGTGCCCGGCGGCGGGCCGGCCCCCGGCCCTGGCGCACCCGGCCCGGGCGCGGGGCCTTGTCCGCTCGGTCCCTGCGGGCCAACGCCCGCGGCCGGGTGACGCGCCGCTGGCGCACCGCTGTTCGGGAAGGGTCCCGGGCCCCCGCGCGGGACACCGGACTCACCGGGAGGAGAGGGACGCGACGCGCCCGGTGCCGCGGGAGACGGAGGAAGCCCGACCTTGCGGCGAGCCGCGGCCACGCGCGGCGGGGGTTCGACGCGTTCCGCCGGCGCGTACCTGAAGATGGTGGCGTCCCTGTTGGCGTACACGACGCGGAACCGGGGGTCGCGAACCAGCGCCTCGTCCATCGTCCGCACGGCGCCCGGGGGGAACACCCCCGTGTAGCGCGTCGCCACGCCCTGGCTGCGCATCACCGCGACGTACGTCGGGCCGCCGCTCGATTCCTCGCGCATGTCCCATAGGACCTGCCGCACGGGGTGGTCCGCGACGTCCTTGCGTCTGTTCTTCGGAAGGTCCGCCAGCCACGCGTACCCGTACGTCTCGTAGTGGGTGAACGCCCACGGCATGTTGCTGGTCGGACCGATGAGCAGGGAGCCGGTCGGGGCCGTGTCGTAGAACCACCGTGACGCGGCCACCTCCTGCGGCGTGAAGTAGTTCATCCGTTCCTTCCCGTAGTAGGAAAGGATGAACGGCTCGACGAGAGCGAGGCACAACGCGACGGGTATCCACGCCCGGCGGCCGTCGGCCAGCGCGGCCGCGGAGGAGTACACGGCCCGCGCGGCCAGCAGCGCGATAAACGGCAGGGCGAAGAGGAAGACGCGGAAGAGCATCTCCCCGCCGTAGCTGTTCGCGAAGATCATCGGGATCGGGGAGATGGCGAGCAGGACGGGCACGACGTCGCGGCACCCACGCCGCCGCCGAATCAGGAAGCCCGCGACGGCGAGCAGCCACAGCCCCGCCGACAGGATCCGGTCGGCGTAGTTCACCAGCATCTGCGCCGCGGTGGCGCTCGCGGGGGTGACGAAGTTCTTCTCTGTGTTGTCTGTCGGGTGGCCGATCGACTGGACGATCCAGTACAGGTTCTCGCTGAGGAACGACAGGCCCATGAAACAGATCCACGCGATGGTCATCGCGGCCGCGGCGAAGGGCAGCCAGCGCGGCCCCACATAGCGCGTGAAGACGAGCACCGCGAGCGCGGTCACGAGCATGAACGGCGTGAGCTGGTGGCTACTCGCGATGGTGACAGTACACACGAGGACGATGCCGACGAGCGCCGCGCGCTGCCCGGGGGTGGGCTCCTCGCGGAGCAGCGGCGTACCCCCGGCGAGCCACCGGACGAGGCGCGTACGCGCGTATCCCCGGTGTGGCAGGCGCCGCAGCCAGCGCAGGGCGATCGCCAGCACCGTGAGATACAGGAAGAAGGCGAACGCCTGGGGGGAGAAGTAGTCCTGCCCCACCCAGTTGCCCAGGTAGAAGATCATGACGGCGAGCCAGACGAGTCGCCGGTCGGACGTCATGGCGCGGAACAGCATGAGCAGCGGCCCGAGCAGGATGACCTCGAAGAAGACCGGCCCGAAGGACGCGTAGGCGAGCGCGCTGTGCAGGCCGCTCGCCTGCGTGAGGAACGCGTTCAGGGCGAAGAACCCCGGCCAGGCATGGTACGCGGACAGGTACGGGATGCTCGGGTCGACGCTGCCGTGCCTGACGATGTAGTCGACGATCCCCACGTGTTTCCACGCCCACGAGTAGCGCAGGGTGCCGTACAGGATGGCCGGCGTCGCGTGGATCACAACCAGGAGCGCGACCAGGTGGAGGGCGAGCGCCTTTCCCGGAACGCGGCCCCGGTGCACAAGGATCGGAAAGACCCCGACGAGGATCCCCAACGCCGCCCAGTAGGGCGCGGGCAGCACCGACACCAGCCCCGCGTCGTTCATGGCCCGCAGGTCGACGTGGCCGAGCGAGGCCCACCAGAGGCCGACGGCCACGGCGGCCGGTACGAGCGGCAGCGCCAGGGCCGCCGCCCGCCTCGCCATGCTCCCCGGTCGCGGTCCCCGCTCGATGCCCCCCGGTCGCGGTCCCCGCTCCATGCCCCGATCGACGACCCGCCTGGCGTGGCCGTAGGCGTACCCCCCGACGGTGATCGCGAGGCCCACGATGATCGCGAACACGCGGGCGAACCCGTCGAGGCCCCGGCCGGTCAGCGTGTCGGCGACGCCCCGGAGGACCCCACGAGGAAGCACCCGCCGTACGTAGGAACGCTCTGTCGTGAGCGCCCCACCGCGTCCGGCCAGCCTGGCCACCACCGCCTTGGAGGCCCCCTCGTGGAAGCAGCGGCGGGCGAAGTAGGCGAACGCGCACCGCTCAGCGGGCACCTTGTGCCTGATCACGGCGGCCGGCTGGTAGAGGATCTTCTTGCCGGGGAAACGGGCGTGCGCCCGGATGCACAGCTCGGTCTCCTCGCCGCCGAGCGGCGTGTCGCCGAGCCTGCCGACCGCACTGTTGAAGCCGCCCAGCTCGCAGAGCACGTCCCGACGAAACGACATGTTGCCGCCGAACACGTTACGCACGGCGACGCACTCCTCGGGCAGCCCCGCGTAGCTGCATCCGATCACCCAGTCGAACTCGCGGGGGAACCACCCCGGCCGCCGTGTCACCCACGCCGGGTCCGTGTACCCGCCCACGGCCATCACATCGGGGTCGCCGTACTCCCTGGCGAAGCGCTCCAGCCAGTCGGGCGCCGCGACCGCGTCGTCGTCGAGGAGCGCCACGACCTCGCCGTTCGCCGCCTCCACCCCGGTGCTGCGTGCCCCGGACAGCCCCTTGGTGTGGACGTTGGGAACGACCGTGGCCCACGGCGCCTCATCGCGGAGGCGCTCGAGCAGCGGCTGGCAGTAGTCGACGACCACCAGCACCTCGCTGGGCATCAGGGTCTGGCCGCGCAGTGACGCGAGTGCGGCGATGATGTCGTCGAAGCGGCGCTCCGTGTAGCAACACACGACCACGGAGAAACGGAGGGCCGAGACCTCCGCGAAGTCGGTCGCCGGAGTCGCATCCGCGGCTGCCGTCGGCCCTTCGTAGGTCAGCGACTCTGCGTAGGTCAGCGATTCATTCATGTGCGAGTATCCGGAGGACGGCTTCGACGTTGTGGCGCAGCCAGTAGCGGTTCGCCGCGTAGCTGGGTGACTTGGTGAGGTTGGCGGTGACGTGATGCAGCCAGCCGAGCAGCAGCAGTGCGCGGCCGCCGAGCGGCTCGCCCGGCAGGCACTCCTGAGCCGCCGCGAGCACCCGCTGCTCGTCGGCGCTCCATGGGCGGTCAGACAGGCGTTCCGCCACGATGGTGCCGAGCTCGCTCCCGCTGACCTGGACCGCGGTCGCGAGCAGAAAGGTGACCGGGTCCAGGGCCGGCATGCCCGTCCGCATTGCCTGTCCCCAGTCGACAATGCCCGCCACGCGCGTACCGCCCGGGGCGACGAGGATATTGCCGAGGCAGTAGTCGCCGTGCGTCCACGCCACCGCCACACGACGCCCGGCGAGCTCACCGCCGAGGAAGCAAGTCAGCTTGTCCACCCCGGCGCGCGGGTCCCCGGCGCGTACGGCTAGCGCATCGCGTACCTGGTCCGCACGGTCGTACACCCACCGGTCGAGCAGTGCGTCGTCCACCCGCACCGCCGCCGACGTGCGCCGATGCAGCTCCCCGATCGCGTCGACCGCGGACCCCACGAGCTGGCGCAGGGAACCCGTGTCGTGCAGGAGAGTCCGGCCGTCCACGGCAGCGAACCCGCTTTCGACCGTGAAGTAGCGGTCGTCCACCGTACCGGCGGCGAGGACCCGGGGAAGCAGCCGACGCCACTCGCCGAGAGCGTCGTCATTGTGCAGGGCGGCGAGAACTGTCTTCTGACGGGACAGGAGGGTCGAACCCTCCGGGCTCATGGTGAGCTTGACGACGGCCGCGCAGGGGTGGCGCTCGGATCCGGCGACGGCCACTGTGGTGTCCGAGACTGTCGAGAGCACCCGCCGGATGCCCCAGCGGGCAGGGTCGTCACCGTTCGCGCTCGGGACACGCGCGAGAAGTGAGGGGCCGAGCCCACGGATGACGGCGGCACGGCGGCGCCGGGTCGGGAGGTCCCGCAGGCCAACGATGACGGGAGCGAGCTGCGGGAGGGTCGGCAGTGACGCGCCTGCCCGCCCATTGCGTCCTCGCGTGACGAGGACCGCCGCCGCCACGACGATCTCGGCGCAGAGCCAGGCCACGCCCACGCCGGTGATGCCCAGCATGGGCATCAGGAACAGGCTGAGCGCGTACACGAGCGCGCAGAGGCTCCCGAGCACGCTCACCACGACACGCATGCGGCGGCGCACCCTGGCCTCGCTCACGGCGAGCGCCGTGACGGCGTTCGGGATCGCGGACAGAAGGAGCAGCCGCAGCACCATCGTTCCGTGCTCGCTGTACCGCGCGCCGAAGACCTCGAGCGCGAACGGCGCCACGATCACCAACACCGCGACGACGGGGAGGAGCAGGCGCAGGGTGTGCGCGAGCACCGCCCGGCCGTCGCGCTCCACCTCCGCCTGCCCGCTGGTCGCGTGCGCCACGAGCGACTGGCCCATCGCCATCGGCACGAGATAGAAGGTGTACGCGATGTTCCACGCCATGGTGAAGACCGCGGTCTGGGCGGCGCCCACGAGGTCGAGGATGACGATCGGCAGCGCCCAGATGGCGGCCAGCCAGAAGAGCGACCCCACGTAGTCCCAGAGCACGAAGCGGGATACGCCGCGCAGCGTCACGTTCTCCGCGCGCCGGGTCTGGGCCGTCCTCATATGCGCGGGGATCGCCCGCCCGAAGAGGTAGGCGTTCGTGCCGAGCATGGCCACCGCCATGGCCACCGTCCACGAGACGAAGATGCCCTCCCGCGGCAACAGCGCGACAAACACGACCACGAGGCCGACCTTGACGAGGGAGAACACCAGGTTCTCGATCGGTACGCCCGCCGCCTTCCCGACGGCGGTGAGGACGCCGTCCTGCATGGTGAAGATCGCCCAGCCCGCCGCCGAGACGACGAACCAGCCCGCCACGAGGGGTGTGAGGGTGAGGAAGGACAGGTCCGGCGCCCATACGTCGAGACCGGCGAGGAAGACGAGCGCGGCGAGCGCGGCGAGCCCCGCCCCAGCCAGGTAGGCGGCGCGGATCACCCGAAGGGCCCGCGCGCCCGCGGAGGGGACGAAGCGCAGCAGCGCGTCCGTCAGGTTGAGCTGGGCGATTCCCGCGAGGAACATCATCGCGGACACCGCGGCGGTGTTCTCCCCCACGACCTTCACGGGATAGGTGCGGGCGGCGATCACCCAGTAGAGAACACCGAGCAGGGCGGTCAGCCCGGAGTTGACAACGAGGGCGTGGCCGCTGCGATACAGCGGTCGGCGCCACACGGCCCGAAGGACGCCTGGGCGGAAACTGTCAGGCCGGGGGATGCCCGGCCGCCCGGCGCTCGGTGGAGCCGACGTGCCCTGGGCGGTCACCGCCTCCCCCCAATGCGGGCAAGAGCCAGTGCGATGCGCACCATGCGGGACGGCGCGCCCCGCGGTCCCGCCTCGGATATACCGAGGACTGAGAGCAACAGCCGCGCGCGATCCGGCGGAGTCGGAAGCTGGCAGGCCGCGCAACCGCCCGGGCGATGACCGAGAAGCCGCGCGACCGCCTCCGACAGGCCGACCTGGTAAGGCTGCCGCGCCACGCGAAGCCCCGCGAGTCTGTCCGAGAACCTCGCGTGGCCCGGCGCGTAGGCGAGCCGCGCGACCTCGAGCATCGAGAGGTCGGCGTCGCTATCCCCCACGCCGAGGGCGACCGGAACCGCGCCGCGCTCTCCGCCGAGCGTGGCTGCGAGGACGCGAAGGCCGGTCCCCTTGTCGGCGTCCCCTGCGACGAAGTCCGTCTGCGCATCCCCACGGACCGCCCGTACCCGGGGCCCGCTCGGGTCAGCGCCGGACAGGGCCGCCGCGATCATCCACCCCTCCGGGTGCCGGCGCTGACCGTGCGGATCGACGCGGAAGGCCCTGACCGACCGCGTGTAGTCCTCGTCGATACCCACCCCGGGAAGCGCGATGAGCGCGTCTCGAACACGGGCGAGCTGGTCGCGATCCGCGGCGGTGAGCAACTCGACGACCTGATCGGACGCGCGGTCGTAGAGGGCCGATCCGTACTCCGCGACGCCGGCGGCGAGACGATAGGTTCGACACCGCTCTCGCACCTCGTCGACGCTTCGGCCGGTCACCAGAACGGGGCGGTAACCGTGGCGGACGAGCGCGCGAAGCGCGAGAGCACCGGCGGGAGTCGTCGCGGGGAAGCCGAACGCGTCAGACTCGAGCACGCCGTCGACGTCGAGGGCGACCAGCTGGCCCTCCCCCGCCTGGGGGACGTCGGCCAGGAAGCGGGCCGCGAAGTAGCGCTGGGCCGCCCTCGATGACCCACGACGTGCCTCGCGTTCGGAGAGCCGGCCGAGCCGCGACCGGTCCCACAGCTGCACGAGCTCGTACAGCAGGCAGCGCTCGGGGTCGACGGTGTACCCCGTCTGCGCCTCGTAGCTCGCGACGAGCGCGGCGACGAACTCGTCATCCCGCGTTCCGGGGGCGACGCCGGCGAGGTCGAACACCGGGTCGTAGCACTCGACGTCGGCACTGCTGAAGTGGTGGACATCGGGGGCGATCTTCTGCGTGCGGCCCTCGGGGCTGATGAACCATCGCCGCAGTCCGGTCCCGCCGTCAGTGACGGACGGACGCTGTACGGCGGTGAGCCGAAGCGCGACCGCGTCGATGACCAGGGGGCGCAGGGGCAACCCGGCCCTCCCGAAGCCGCGGCCGAGCAGGAGGCTCGCGACCTCCCACGCCGGCAGTCGCCCGCCGAGGGACCGGCTGTGGTCGGTGCGTGCGGGCATCGAGGTGGCTCGGCGGGCGGCATAGGCCGCGATGGCCTCGGCTCGCTTCGCCGCGGCGGCGCCCGTGCCGGGTTCTGCGTGCTCGAGCCGCCACTCCTCGGGGAGCCAGGCGCGGTAGAGAAGTCCGTCGTGAAAGCCGTAGACCTCGGGGAGGTAGTCCCCGAGTGACCCGGCGACGGCCAGCGAGTGCCGGCCGAGATACCCGAGGCCCTCTCCTTGTACGGCTACAGGACCGGTGCTCCCGTCACCCCACTCGACGTTGAACACGGCGATGACGTGGTCGCGCCGGCCCACCTCGGCCATATCCTCCCCCGCGGAGGCGGGGTCGACCCGCGTCACCCGCCGTCCGGTCAGCTGGGCGAGGACATCGCCGACCGCCGCCGGCGCGAGCTGGCGGTGGACCGACCACGCAGCGAAGGGAAGGACGACGCGCGGATAGCCCGGCAGCCACGGGGGGCGCACCGGCCCGAAGGCAGTGACCAGCAGCGTCGCGGACGCCTCAGTGACGCCGTGCCTCCGGAGCTGGCGTACCGCCGCGGCGATGGCCTGGCCGGTGACCGGCGGGTCATCGATGACCGCGACCACGCCGCCGCGCCGCACCGTATTCCTGACCAGCCCGCGCTCTCGACGGTGCAGGGGGAAGCCCGGTCGAATGGTCAGCGTGTCGGCGTCACGGAAGCCGACGGCCCCGAGGGCCGCGACGGCGAGCGGCGCCAGGTAGCTGCCGGACGTCCGCACTCCCACAACGAGCACCGGACGCTCCCTGTCCGGGTGGAGCCGACCGAAGTCACAGATCAGCCTGGCCACGTCCGCCGGACGCTGGTCGAGGCTACGGAAGCACGCGGGTGGACGCAGCACGTCACGGTGCAGCGACGCCGGCAGGCGCGGCATCTCCTCCCTGAGCGTCCGCAGGCGCGAGGCGAGCTCGTCGCTGTCGCCCGGCGTCAGCGGACGTCCCTCGATGACACGAGCGGCGAGCCTGTCCCGCAGCGGCGTCAACGTCGCCAGCCAACGCTCCACCCGCTGGTCGCCGGGTGCCAATCGGCGCAGACCGTCCCCCGCGGCGGCGATACCGCGCAGCAGAAGAGAGGCGGTGTTCGCGGCCGGCCCCTCCTGGGGAGCGATGTAGCTCGCGGCGCGTCGGGCGACGAACACGTCGCGGTGCAGGAAGTCCTCGACGATCTGCGTCGCCGCGGCGGCGAGGAGAAAGGCGTCGAGGACCTCGGCGGCGTCAAGCCGACCGACGAACCGGTCGATCACCTCCGCCAGGTTCGCGTACAGGTCGCCGACGATCAGCTCATCCCCGGCGTGGTGCGGGGTGACAGCGGGAACGGGCGCACCCGTCGTCATCCGACGACCCCTGGCCGGCGGTACCGCCACCGACTCGCGGCGTAGGCGAACGGCCCGCGGGCGAGCCCCAGGCGCTCGGCGACCTCGAGCTCACGCGGGAAGTCGCGGGACTTGCCGCGGTTCTTCGCCGACCCGCCATCCAGGAAGTGCCGGGCGGCGGGAAGCGTCTGCCGCACCATCCTCGGCAGCAGCCGGGGGTTGTCCGCGATCGCGCCGGTGAGGTAGGCACCGAGGCCCATCCCGTAGCCGTGCGCCTGGCGACGCAGGCCAGTGTACTCGCGCCGGTGCCAATGCCACACGAGCGCGGCCGGCTGGTAGGCCAAGGTCCGTCCCGCGAGAAGTATCCGCAGGAACCCGCTCAGATCGTCGCCGCCCCGGGCCGGGGTCCCCGCTCCCGTCGCCGGGTCGAAGCCACCGAGCCCACGAAGCGCCGTGGTCTCGAACGCCATGTTCGCCCCGGAGCCGAGGCGACCGGTGGTGAAGGGGAACAGGGGGTCTTCCGGCCGGTGGCCGTTCAGCGAGTACAGGCGCCGGGTGAAGCCGCGGGCGAACCCGCCGTACTCCTCGAGGAGGACCTGGGCGGGCGTCTCCAGCTCGGCGGGGAGGATGAGACCCGTGACGCACGCCACGCCGGGAGCGGTCGCCGCCGCCTCGGCGATGGCGGTCAGCCAGTGCGGGTCGACGACGACGTCGTCGTCGGTGAAGGCTACCCACGCACCGGTGGCGAGCGCCAGGCCGCGGTTGTGTGCCAGCGCGAGGCCCGGGCGGTTCTCTCGTACGTACCGCACCGTGAGCCCGGCCAGCCCGGTGTCCGGACGGGTCAGGGCCCTAAGGGTGTCGGTGTTGCTCGGCGCGCTGTCCACGACCACGACGTCGAAGCGCGGATACGCTAGGGTCGCGAGCGAGCGAAGGCAGCGCAGCAGGCTGTCCGTACGGTCTCGGGTGGCGATCACGACGCTGACGGCCGGAGCGGATGAGAGCACCCTCCGCCGTCGCGTCACGCAGCGTGGCTGGCGGGCGCACGCTGGCGCGATTCCAGCGGGATCGAGAGTGTCCGGCACGGGCAGCCCGTCGTCGCGAAGGTGGGCACTGATCCGGTCGCCGGCCGCGGCCCACACGTGCTCCGCAAGCCGCTCAGGGGTCACCCCCTCCGGGGGGAGGTCGACGTCGACCTGCCCCACCGGCACGGAATGCAGCCGCGGGACGACCCGCGCCCGTCCCACCGCACCAGGGTCCGTCGCCGGCTCCAGGGCGGGCAGCGGCTCGCACAGCTCGACCGGTGTCATGCGTGTCGGCGCCCATCGTCCGCGGGCGGGTGACGGCCTCGCGGCAGAAGCGGTCGTCATGCCGGTTCCCCGACTTTCGGGGTCGGCGCGGAAGAGGACGGCCGCCGACGAGACCACGGCCGCGCGTCGGTCGCGAGCACCCGGAGGATGCGTCCGCCGTCTCGGAACGGGCGGAGGTTGGAACGTCCGGAGAGACGCGCCTTCTCGAAGCTCGGGACCTCGGTCACGCGCAGGCCCTTGGCCAGGGCCCGCGTCACGATTTCCGCCTCGATCTCGAACCCGTCCGATGTCAATTCGAGCGACCGAACGTCACGAGTGAAGAACGCGCAGTAACCGTAACAAAGATCGGTCATCGCGGTCTGATACTGGGTGTTCACGATGAGACGCAGACCGTGGTTGCCCACACGTCGCATCCACGTAATGTCGCTGGACCCGCCACCGATCAGAAAACGTGACCCCTTCACCAGCTGGTACCCCTCCGCCAGCAGGAAGAGGAACCTTCCGATCTCCTCCGGCGCCATGCTGCCGTCGGCGTCCAGCATGACGATCACATCGCCCGAGGCAGCGCGGAACCCCGCCCGCAGCGCCAGGCCTTTCCCCCGCCGCGGCTCCCGGGTCACGACGACGTCCGGCCGGTGGCTCCGAGCGACGTCGACGGTCCCGTCGGTGGAGTCGCCGTCGACGATCACGACCTCGTCGACGTACGACGGGATGCGGTCGAGGACGGACCCGACGTTGCGGGCCTCGTTCAGGGCCGGCAACACGACGGTCACCGTGTGCCCCTGACGGTGGATGCCGCCATCAGCGTCGAGCGCCCAGGGCGGGCGGCGTCCGTCTCGCCTCCCGCGTACGGGTGTCGGGAACGGCAGGACGCCGGACTCCGACGTCGCCGCATGGCGTTCTCTGTCGTGCTCTATATCGCCCGGAGCACCGCCAGCCCCTTGCGGGTCTCCGACTTGTCGGTACGTGGTCATCGATTCCCCTCTGCGCGCGGGCGCTGCCGCTCTTCACCCCCGAGGGCGTGTCCCGCGGATCTGACCGCTCGCGACGGACTAGACCCACGGGACACGCCCCGCGCGCTCGCTGCCGGGCCCCGACTGAGGCGTCGGGCGCCCCGCCCGGGCGTCGCTGCCCCCTGACCGTGACGACAGCCGGACCACGAAACGCGTGAGAGCTGTAACGACACCCAGCTTTTCGGCGAATACAGGACAGAAGCCATGGGCCGGAGGATCCATCTTCTTGGATCTTCCGAGATGGCTGGACAACAGGTAACAAATAGTGATCGAAGAACGTCACACAGTGATTCAGTTGGTTGGCGTTTCCCGCACGGGCGCAGAATGGTCGAACATCGGCGTCTGCGGCCGGGGGGTGCGTCAACGGGGGGAACTCATGGTTGGACGGGTCACCACCGCCGAACACGCTGCCCGTACCTTGGCCGGGACGTACGGACCCGCGTCCCGGCGGGGCCGCTCTTCGGGGACAGCGTTGCCGGTGTTCGGCGGGCTCGGCACGGCCACGACCCGCGCCGCGCGGCGTGCTCTCCACGGCCTACGCCGGCCCAAGCCGCATGACGCGCCGCCAGCGGAGGTCGCCTCCGTCGAGGCCCTCCGTGAGGAGCACAGAAAGTTTCTGCACGGCGGCGTGCTGCAGACGCTCGAAGCACTCTCCGCACCGGATCTGGACCAGGATCGACTGGACCTGATCCGTAGACAGGCGCGGCGCGACGTGCACAGGATCCGGGCCTACCTCGACGGCCACGATCTGCGCCCTGACGGCCTGGAGGGTGTCGTCGAAGCGCTGGTGGAGGAGGCGGCGGATCGAGGGCTCGACCTGGTTGTCGTGCGCGGGGACGTCCCTGTGACATCGGGGACGCTCGACCCGAAGGCTCTTTCGGCCGTGCACGTCGCGGCCAGCGAGGCGATCGCCAACGTCGCCAAGCACGCCGGCGTCGGCTCCGCCACGCTGCGTCTCACCTCCGCCCGGAGCGGTCTCGAGCTCTCCGTCGCGGACAGCGGATTGGGGTTCGACCCCGCCGACTCGGACCACCGTCGTGGATTTGGCCTGCGGCACGCAATCGCGGCGGTCGACAAGGTCGGCGGGAACACCGTCGTCGACGGGGTGCCCGACGGCGGTACACTCGTATGCCTGTGGGTCCCCCTGGCCGACGGCTTGGACCGTTCCGCCTGAGGCCGCTCGCGGCGCCATCCTGCCGACCACTTTGCCCCCGACCATCTCCCCAGCGGTTCGGTACCGCGCGGCGCGCGCCCGATCCGAAGGCATACGCTCTTGGGCTAGTCAGACGCTCGGAGTCTCGAGCCACACGCCCATGCGGGGCGACATGCCTCTCCCGGGCCCGCTTCCGACAGGGAGAACGCACATGAGGTCAACGGGGCGCCGCACGTGGCTCGGGGTGGGAATCTTCGGTACGGCGGTGCTCGTCGTGCTCGTCCTCGCCGGCGGCCTGCCGACGTCGTGGGGACCATTCCGATCGGATCCGACTCCAACATGGTCCGACGAGTTCGACGGCCCGGCCGGAGCGGCCCCGGACCCCCATAAGTGGGGCCATCAAACCGGCGGCACCGGCTGGGGCAACAAGGAGCTCGAGTACTACACCGACCGCGCCGACAACGCCGCCCTCGACGGCGACGGCCACCTCGTCATCACCGCGAGAAAGGCCACGGCGGACCGGTCGTGCTGGTACGGCACCTGCCGCTACACTTCCGCCCGCCTGGTCACCCAGCACAGGTTCGCGCAGGCCTACGGACGTTTCGAGGCACGCATCAAGCTTCCCCGCGGCCAGGGCATCTGGCCCGCGTTCTGGATGCTCGGCAAGGACATCGAGGACGTCGGCTACCCGCAGTCCGGTGAGATCGACGTCATGGAGTCCCTCGGGGACGACCCAGGCACGATCTACGGCAGCCTGCACAGCCCCGACTACGACGTGACCACCAAGTACAGCCCGCCGGGCCAGGAGTCCTTCGCCGACGGTTTTCACACCTACGCGGTGTCGTGGACCCCCGACTCGATCAGCTTCTTCGTCGACGGCCGACAGTACGTGACCAGGACCAGAGCAGAGGTCGGCGACAGCTGGGTCTTCGATCACCCTTTCTTTCTCCTGCTCAATGTCGCCGTCGGCGGGGAGTGGCCGGGGAGCCCCGACGACACCACACGGTTCCCGCAGCGTATGGTCGTGGACTACGTCCGCGTTTACCACAGCCCTGACGAGTCCCGCTAGCGACTCGGGGCCGTGGTCCGGTGCGCGTACGTGGGCGGCTGGCCGACCTTCTCTGCCACCGGCCTCAGATGAAGTTCACAAACAAGCCCTGGGTCCACTGAGATGGGCCTCGGGGCCCATAGCCTGCGCCCGCCCAACCTAGGCAGGCTGGACAGTGGCACGAGAACACGGAGACGGGGGTCACTTGATGTGCGGCACCGGCGTGGCGCTGCCCGACGGGTGGAATACTGAACCGCCCACACAGCGCTGGGCGTCAGGCAACCTGACCACGTTGGTGACCGTGGAATGAACGACGTGCGGCTGATGGACGGGTGTGATGGTCTTCGCCTGTGAGAGCCTCACCCGTCTGCATGCTGCCGGTGGTACCTCCCCGCCCCGGGGTCCCGACTTGACAGCCAGTGACGACGCCCTGCGGACACTTGCGAAGCGCACTGACGAAGGCGACGAGGAAGCCGCGGAAGCACTGGTCACCCACGTACGCCCGGTGATCGTCCGGTACTGCACAGCCCGCCTCGGTCCGGTGCCAGGACTTCAGCACACCGTCGAGGATGTCGTGCAGGAGGTGTGTCTCGGGATGCTTTCCGGGCTTCCCCGCTATCGCGACACCGGCCGGCCGTTCATCGCGTTCGTGCTGGGCATCGCCGCCCACAAGGTCGTCGACGCGCAGCGCAGAACGGGTCGCACTGTTCCGTTTGAGGACCTCCCCGACCGGGCCGACGAGTCGCCGGGCCCCGAGGACCACGCGGTGCGGGCGAGTCAGGCGGAGGAGGCCCGTGTCCTGCTCGATAGTCTTCCCGATGTGCAGCGTGAGCTGATTCTCCTGCGCGTCGGGGTCGGGCTGACGGCACAGGAGACCGGAGAAGTGCTAAACATGTCAGCCGGGTCGGTCCGGGTCGTTCAGCACCGGGCACTCTCGCGCCTGCGTTCGATGAGCATTGGTGGTTCCACAGCATGAAGCGCCGACGGGACCACAGTGACCGCCACAGCGACCGCCACAGCGACCGCCACAGCGACCGACTCGGGGACGCGAAGTTTTTCGACCTCGAGGATCTCCGCCGGACCGACGAACAACTGGACGAGATCGCCAAGGGCAGGCGGCCGCGGAACGAAGACTCCGTGCTGCGGCTGCTCGGCGCCCTCGCCGCCGAGGCACGTAACGAGGACCCGCGGGCGACACGGCAGCGTGCGCTGCGGCGCCGTGCGATATTGCAGGCCGCGGCGGGCCTGGTTGTCGCGCTCTTCCTTTCCGTCTCCGTACTCGACAGCTCCGGGGTGGTGTCGGTCCCCGTTAACCCGGTGGCCCGGATCATGGGCGTCCTGCACGGAACGCGACAGGCCGACACGCCCTCACCAGAGGCCGGTCAGAGCGGTGACGGCCACACCGCGGCGACCCCCGAGGACCCATATGGCCGGCGCGGGGGCAACGTGCCGGTTCTACCTGCCCCCACGTCCTCACGCCCGTCGCCGGCCAAGAGCTCGACGGTGAGCACCTCTCCGAGCCCAGGCACCAGCGAGGAGACGAGCACCGCCAGCGAGAGCCCGTCCGCCGGGTCGACCCCCTCGCAGAGCCCATCCAGCACGAAACCGCCGACCACGTCACCGTCCCCAAGCTCCCCTTCCCCCTCATCACCGACCTCCTCACCAACGTCGCCGACGTCCTCACCAACGTCCTCACCGACGTCGTCACCGACCACGCAGTCCGGCAGCCCGACGCCGGGACCGAAACCGTCTCCCTCCGCCACCGCGAGCGCAAGCCCTGCCCCCAAACCGTCACCGGCGACCACCCACCCCTCAGTTCGGGAGCCGGCGAAAGGAACGACCCCCCACGCCTGGCAACGGGGTAGGCCGCACGGTCGTTGGACCGCACCCCCGCTGGCACGTCCCACGTTCCGTGGACACCCCAGGGGCGTACCCGTGGTTCCACATTCAGTACACGGCAGGCATTCGGCGCCCCGGGTGGGGCTTCCGTCCGGCGGGCACCTGAGAGGATACGAGAGAGGACATTGATGCGGGTACTTGTTACGGGGGCAGCGGGGTTCATCGGTTCCAACCTCACCGACCGGCTGCTCGCCCTCGGCCACCAGGTCGTTGGTCTCGACGACCTGTCGACAGGGCGGATCGAAAACCTGAACGCCGCTCGCGGACACGACGCCTTCACCTTCGTGCGCGCGGACGTGACCCAGCCGACCTTCCTCGACACGGTGGAGGCGCATCACCCTGAGGCGATCTGTCATCTGGCGGCCCAGGTGAGCGTCAGGCACAGCGTGTCCGACCCGGTACACGACGCCGCGACGAACGTCCTCGGCACCGTCGGTGCACTGGAGGGCGCCCGTCGCGCCGGCACCCGCAAGGTCGTGTTCACGTCCTCGGTCGCGGTCTACGGCGTGCCCGACAGGCTTCCTGTCACCGCTGGCGCGGCGAGAAACCCGCGCTCGCCTTACGCGGCGTCGAAGCTGTCCGGCGAGCTGTACTGCGAGACCTACCGCGAGCTGCACGGCATCGAGTCAACGACACTCACTTTGTCGAACGTCTATGGTCCGCGGCAGAGCCCGCACGGAGAGGCGGGAGTCGTCGCGATCTTCGTCGACGCCATGCTCCGCGACGCGTCCACCCGCGTCTTCGGCGACGGTACACAGACCCGCGACTACGTGTTCGTCGACGACGTCGTCGATGCCTTCGTCCGCGCCGGCGACGATCCCGGGAGCGGCCGATACGACATCGGAACGGGGATCCAGACCAGCGACCGCGAGCTGCACCGGCTGTGTGCCGAGGCGACAGGTACCGAGGCGGAGCCGGAGCAGTCGCCGCCACGTGCCGGCGATCTACCGGCGATGGCGGTCGACCCCGACCCGGCGCGAACGGGTCTCGGCTGGGCGCCCCGCACCCGCGTCAGTGAAGGACTCGCCGCGACGGTGGTGTGGAGGCGGGGGCAGCTCGCTGACGTGTCCGTCGCGTAATCCGGCTATCTGCGCCGCGGACGGAACGGTCGGAGCAGGGCCGACAGCCACCACCGGCGAAAACGCAGACAACCGCACAGCCCGCAGTCGCTCCCTGGCCGGTAGTGCGTGTGGGCGGAGCGAGGGTGACCGCAGCGGCACCGCGCACCCTTCGCGCCCGGGCTAGCCGACACCCTTGCTGGCATCCCCCGTCCCTTCCGCTGGACAAAGGCTAGCGGTAGGAACGGGCCAGCGCTCGCGTCCGGATGAGCCCAGCACGTGGGTGCGGAGGTCCGCGGGCGGTCGGCCGGTGTCGGCTTCTTGGCCGCGTCAGGAGTCGCACACAATCACAGGACGGTGCACGAGCATGGCCGCACTTTGCGTGGCAAGGTCAGGCGTCACGGAAGCCAACGAGCCGCTTGACACCCATGCGCAGGTGATCGGCAGTGGACGAGACAGGCAGCCGCTCTCTCCTATACCCGCGACAGCCGTAACCGACCGCCCCGAAGCCCTCCTTGAACCTGGCCAGCGACGACCCTTCCCTGGCATCTCCCATGTGGTAGTACTGGCAGCCGGCCGCGATGGCGTCCTCGATCACGAGACGGTGGAGCAGGTCGTTGGCGCGCACCGGAGAGGCCAGCTCCTTGTCCATCGCGCCGCGCCAGTACTTCACCTGCGCCCCTTGCCGCAACACGAGGATCGCGGCGGCGGGCTGGTCGGCGACCCAGGCGACCCAGGTGGCAAACGCCCCCCCGAAACGATCGGCGACAGTCGCGAGCTTGTCCGGCGGATTCGCCCGGCGAGCACGCCACCGCGACAGGGCGAGCGGTTCGTGCTGCTGCTCGGCCCAGCGCGCTATCGACCGCTCGTAGAGCTGGTAGAAGGTCGGCAGGAGCCGGCCGGAGTGGTCGACCTCCACCTTGATGTCCGAACGCTCGGCCTTCCGCACCGCCCGCCTGACGCTCGCGTGAAAGCGGTTCGCCCAAACGTGGCCGAACCCTTCGCCGAGATCAAGCACATAGGCGGTCTGGTCGATGGTGCTGAAGCGCCCTCCGCTGGCACCCTCCTGCCAGGCAGGACACGCCCTGGGGCGAAAACGAACATATGTCCTGAGCGCCGGCCGCCGCGCCAGGTCCTCGAAGACCAGGCGGGCCTCCTCCGCTGTGACGATACCCCCGGGACTGACCGGCCCGCCAATTCCCCAGTCGAAAGGCCATGACCCTTCCTCAGCCACCCACGTGGGCAACGTGCGGCGCGCCAGCGGAATGACGACACGCTGGCCCCCGGAAAATTCGTACAGCCTGCTTGCGTCCACGAAGGACCCGTTGTGACAAATACAGTCGAGCCAGGTGGGCGACTGCGTGATGAGCGCTTCGGAATCTTGGTCGAGCAGCTCCCGCCAGACCTCGCGGGGCGCCGGGCTCGTAACGCTCATCGTGGCGGCTTTCATGCGTTCCCTTCAGGGAGCATCCCCCGTACGCTGCCAGTCTCTGGACGTCCGTCGAGCCCGCTGGGCGCCTAGGGGTGTCCCGTAGACCTACTGCCCTGCTACGCGTCGCCCGGGCGGCGCCTCGCTTCGTTGTCGTCAGTCGACGCAGACCCAGCCTGCGACTCCTTCCTCCGCCTCGCGACGCATCCGCCCGGCCGTCGCTCGCGACGGACGAGATCTACGGGACACCCCCTAGGGCGACGACTTGCAAGGCGCTACATCAATCGTCCACGCGACCCGGTGTGCCTTCCAATGGGTCCCGGGGCCCAAATTTCTTATCCTCCGGATCCAGTGAAATGATCTTCCCGGATGAGATCTTATAGTCGTGTGGGTTTGGAAACAATCCCAACAGTCGGGCGAACTACACGGTGTAGCCATTCGACCACAAATAGATGATATCCGGGATAACGCAACGCTTCGGGTCGCCGTATCGATTGCAGTAGGGAGCGCTTGCTCGCACGGCTCGCACCCGCGGCGAGGACCGTCCGTGCCTGTGCAGACCGCGAAGGCGAGGTGAGATGGTCGAGACCAGGACCGGCACGGCGGACCCACATCGGGCTGCCGGGCCGGGGACCCGCGTCCGCGTGCGGGTACGAGACCATCTGGCCTCTGGTCACCGTACCAATGCCTGGCTCGAGAGCCTCAAGAGCCACAGCGACGTCCTGTCCAATGCGGGGTCACTGATCGGGACCACCGCCGTCACCTCGCTGCTCGGATTTGTATTCTGGTGGGTGGCGGCGCGACTCTTCCCCATGGCCGCGGTCGGGTACGGGTCGGCCGCGGTCTCCGCCATGACACTGCTAGGCACCCTCGGCATGCTCGGGCTCAACACGGCTCTGGTCGGCGAGCTGCCCAAGCGCCCGCCCCACGCGGGCGGTCTCGTGGCCGCCGCCCTGCTCGTCTCCGGTGCGGCGAGCGGAATCCTCGGGCTGGGTTTCGCGCTGATCGCCCCGCACGTGCGAGGCGACGTCGCCCCCTTCATCGACGGACCGCTGCGCGTCGCCTTCTTCACCTTCGCGGTGGCGATCACCGGTGCGATTCTTGTACTCGACCAGGCGTTCATCGGCCTGTTGCGCAGCGATCTGCAGCTGTGGCGCAACGCGACGTTCGCCGTGGCCAAGCTCGTGGTGCTGGTCGGGATCGCCCTGGTCGTCCATGACCGGTTCGGTATCGGCATCTTCGCCGCCTGGGCGGTGGGCACCGCGGTATCCGTGATCGTCCCCATGGTATTCCTGCGCCGGTCCGGTTACCGCATTCTCCACGCGCCGCAGTGGATGGTGCTGCGCTCGCTGTCGCGTTCCGCGGCCGAGCACAACTGGCTGAACATGGCGCTGCAGACGCCGCGCCTCGCGCTCCCGATCCTCGTGACCGCACAGCTGTCGCCCACGGCGGGGGCGAGCTTCTACGCCGCGTGGATGATCGTCATCATCGCCTACATGCTGCCCAGTAACCTCACGACCGTCCTCTACGCCATCTCCTCCGCCGACAGACGCCTCCTCCGCCGCAAGACCCGCTTCACGATGCGAACCTCCCTCATCGTCGGCGCGATCGGCGTATTCATCCTGATCGCGTGTGCCGGCCCCGCCATGGATCTGTTCGGCAAGGGGTACGAACAGGCGATCACACCCCTTCGCATCCTGGCGCTGTCCTACCTCCCCATGGTGGTCAAGACGCACTACGTCGCGATCTGCCGCGTCCGTGGGTGGCGGGTCCGGGCCGCGTGGGTCGCCACGGGCGGGACAGCCCTCGAGCTGGCCGCCGCGGCGGTGGGCGGGCAGATCGCTGGCCTGACCGGTCTGAGTATCGGCCTGTTCGGGGCCATGTGCGTCGAGGCGCTGGTGGTGGCACCGACCGTGGCGGGCGTCATGACACGATCGCCGAGATCCCCCGGTCAACACAGGGTTTCCGCCTAGGTCGTGTCGACCTAGCGGCCGCCATGATCCGCGTTCGCGGTCTGAACGCGTCGAATACTGGCACCCGATGACCACAGACGCGGGTCTCGAAGGCTCTCACGACCCCGCTCCGCGGACCGCACGAGAAGGGGGCGGAACCCGCACGACACCCGCGGTGTACTCGTGACGAGTTGACCCCCTGGGGAAGGTGACGGAGATGCGGACGCGTGTCGCGGCGGCCTGCTGCGTCCTGGTGCTGGCTCTCGCCGGCTGCACGGCGACCGGGGCGATCCGGGCGGAGAAGGGGCCATCCGGGCCTTCGAGGCCGTCGTCGGTCGACGAGCCACTGTACGGAATCGAGTGGGACGGCCGCCCGGCGGCCCTGGTCCGGCTGCACCCGACCACGCTTCGTCCCTACGCAGGCAGTCGGGTAGGAGTGGAGGACTTCACCGACGCCTGGAGCTTCTCGCCCGACCGGTCACGGGTGGTGCTCGCCCGGAAAACCTACGAGGGATTCCCGGCCAAGATCCGGTTCGTCGACGTGGCGCGCGGGCGGACGCTGCGGGCGATGAACCTCCACACGCCGGGGTACGTGGTCGCCACCGCGTGGCCCTCACCGGATCGGGTGCTCGTGGTCGTCCAGCGGACCCACGATCGCTCAGCGTCGGCCATCGTGCGGCTCGTCGACCCGGCAGGACGTCGGACGCTCGCCAACCAAAAGCTCACCGGCGAGGTCCAGGGCATCGCCCACACCCCGCAGGGCCTCGTGCTGCTGGTCGCTCCGGTCGGCCGCATGGGACACCCGCGGCTCGCCGTCGCCCGCGCGGACGGCACCGTACGCACGGTGCGGCTCCGCCACATCACCGCTGGAGCGATCTACCCGCGCGAGGACACCGAGAACAACGACCCGATCTTCCGCACCCATCAGCCCGGGCTCGCCGTGGACACCGCCCGCATGCGTGCCTTCGTCGTCGACGCGGACCACACCGTCGCGAAGGTCGACCTGCGGACGCTGACCGCGACCGCCCGGACCACCCATCGGCCGACCTCGGCGCTCGGCCTGCTGCGCCGCCTCTTCGAGACCCCCGCCCTGGCGAAAGGGATGAACGGGCCCATCCGCCACGCCGTATGGCTCGGTCACGGAAGGCTCGCCGTCGCCGGCACCAACTATCGCACCACGCACGGCCGCGAAGGGGACCTGACGATGAGGTCCGTACCGGCCGGGCTCACGGTCATCGATACACAGAGCTGGACCGCCCACGTCATCGACGCACACGCCAGCGACCTCGCCTACGCCGACGGGGTGATCGCCGCCTACGGGTCGGCCTACGACAGCGCCGGCGACCAGCGGAAGGGCACCGGCCTGACCGCCTACACCCCCGACGGCGCGAAGCTCTACCACCGCTTCGGTCAGCAGACCGTGTGGACGGTGACCGCGCGCGGCGACACCGCGTACGTCAACATCGACGGCGCCGCCGCGGACGGCGCCCGGCCCACCGTCCTCGACCTCGGCGACGGTCGCGTCCTGCACACCCTCGACCGGGGGAGTCACCCCGGACTTCTCCTTCCCAGCACGCCCTGACCGGGGACCAACGTCGTCGATCCGGCCGCGCTCACAGGGTGCGCGACCAGTTTTCGCGACCAAGATCTGTTTCCGGTGCCGCAAGAGTGTCAACAACGGTCGAGTTCGAGCCGCAGAAACGGATCTTGGTAAGACACCTCGACCCCGACTCCTCGTGGACGCCCGGCCACCGACCTGGTTTGCTGGACCGGTCGCCCCGCCTCACGACGGGGGGGCGTTTCACTCCCGGGACCGAGTTCCCCGCGAGGTGGGTCGTCGCGGACAGGAGGCCACGTGGTTGTCGACCTGGGCGGCCCACCCCGTGGGCGGGGACGCCCGACACGCTACGTCGCGGCGGCCGTCGCCCTCGTCCTTCTCATCGGGGGCGGCGTCGTCGCCTGGCGGTGGCTGGCCGACGACTCCGCGGAGCGGGCGCGCGCCGCAGCCGATCGCTTCGCCGCCGCGTGGCCCTCGGACACGCTGGCAAGCCTGCACTACGACGGCGTACCGGGCACGAAAGTCGCCGACCGCTACCACCGGATCGTCAAGGGCCTCGACTCGACCACGGTCGCCGTCCGTACGAGAAGCGCCGCCCTTACCGGCGACACCGCGAGGGCCCGCTTCGCCGTGACCTGGACGCTGCGGGGGAAGACGCGGTGGCGGTACGACACCACCGCACGCCTCGTCGAACACGGCGACGCGTGGCGGGTGCACTGGGCGCCGTCGGTGGTCCATCCCAAGCTGGGACCCGGCGACCTCCTCGTCACCGACCGCGAGCAGCCGAAGCGCGCCCCGATCCTCGGCCGGGACGGCGAACCGCTGGTCACCGAGCGCCCCGTCGAACACATCGGCGTCGTCCCGGGTAAAGTCCCCGACCCGACCGAGCTCGCCCGATCGCTGCACGACCTGCTCGACATCGACGCGGGGGAGCTGGCCCGACGCGTCCGCACGAGCGACGCCGATGTCCTCGTCCCCGTGATCACCCTGCGGGAACAGGACTTCCACCCAGTCGAGGCGCGGCTGCGGGCGCTGCCGGGCGTGACCTGGAGCCACGGCACACTGCCGCTCGCCCCCACGCGCGCGTTCGCCCGCGCCCTGCTCGGCACGGTCGGACCGGTAACCGCCGAGATCGTCAAGGAGTCCGGCGGCCGCTACGCCGCCGGGGACGTCGCCGGCCTGTCCGGCCTGCAGCGTGCCTACGACGGACGACTCGCCGGTACGCCAGGAACGCGCGTCCTCGCCGAGCACCCCGACACGAACGGCGGGCAGGACAAGGCGACGACGCTGTTCACCCGCCGGCCGAGGCCGGGCCGGCCGGTGCGTACGACACTGGACGCGCGCGTGCAACGGGCCGCGGACGCCGCGCTCTCCGGCACCACGGAGAGGGCCGCGCTGGTCGCCATGGACGTGCCGACGGGTGACGTCCTCGCCGTCGGTAACGGGCCCGACCCCGGCGGGTACGACCGTGCCCTGTTGGGGCGCTACCCTCCGGGCTCCACGTTCAAGGTCGTGACGACCCTCGCACTGCTCCGGCAGGGCCTGGGTGTGGACGAGGCCGTGCGCTGCCCCGAGTACGCACACGTGGGCGGCAAGGCGTTCCACAACTACCAGCACGAGGTGCTCGGGCAGGTGCCGTTCCACGTCGACTTCGCGAAGTCCTGCAACACCGCGTTCGTCGGGCTCTCCTCGCGGCTCGACAACACCGCTCTGGCCGACGCCGCGAAGGCCCTCGGTGTGGGTGTGCCGTACCACCTGGGGGTCCCGGCGTTCTCCGGCACGGTGCCGCCCCCGGGGTCGCCGATCGGCAAGGCCGCCTCCGTGATCGGCCAGGGGCAGGTCGTCGTGAGCCCCCTGGCGCTGGCGACAGCGGCCGCCAGCGTCGCCCGCGGCACGTACGCGCCGCCGCGCCTCGTAACGAGCCCTGAGCCGAAGGGTGCGAAGCCCGCCGGGAGCGGAAAGATCCATCAGGCCGCGACCCTGCGGCACTTGATGCGCGAGGTGGTGACCTCGGGTACCGGACGGGTGGTCGCCGACGTCCCGGGCGGGCCGGTCCACGCCAAGACCGGCACCGCCGAGTACGGCAACGGCAACCCGCCCAAGACCCACGCGTGGTTCATCGGTTTCCAGGGCGACCTCGCCTTTGCCGTCTTCGTCCAGAACGGTGACAGCGGCGGAACCGTGGCCGCTCCGATCGCGACCCGCTTCCTCGAGAGGCTGGCGTCGCATGGATGAGCACCCGCCCCCCGCACTTTCCGCCGATCTTGAAGATATCGGGCACTTACTCCCGGGTAACCCACCGATAACATCAAGATCGGCGCGAAGGGGGGCGCCGGAAGGAGGAGAGGGACGTGAGCGAACCACAGGTGGAGCCGTGGCGGTGGGACGAGTCGACCTGGCGCGGCCACGTGGAGCACGTCCGGGCGGGTCGGTCGCTGGCCCCGCGCACCTGGCCGGGAGGCGCCAAGCTCGGGGTCGCGCTGTCGTTCGACTCTGACCACGAGACCATCCCACTGCGCGACGGCGAGACCAGCCCGGGCAGGCTCGCCCAGGGCGAGTACGGCTCGCGGGTCGGGGCGCGGCGGGTCCTCGCGCTGCTTGACCGCCACCGGGTGCCTGCGACGTTCTTCATGCCGGCGGTATCGGCCCTGCTCCACCCGGACGAGGTGAAGAGCTACGCCGCCGCCGGTCACGAGGTCGCCGCGCACGGCTGGATCCACGAGCGCACCACCCGGCTCGCACCCGACGACGAGCGGGACCTCGCGCGCCGATCCGTCGACACCCTCGAGAAGCTCACCGGCGTACGGCCGGTCGGCGTGCGCACACCCTCGTGGGACTTCAGCGCCCACACGCTCGCGATCACCCGCGGGCTCGGGCTCGCGTACGACTCCTCGCTGATGGCCGACGACGAGCCGTACGAGCTGGTCGAGGACGGCGAGGCCACCGGCCTCGTGGAGATCCCCGTGGAATGGATCCGCGACGACGCACCGTACTTCATGATGGAGCGCCACGCCTCGCTGCGCCCCTACACCCCGCCGCGCGGGGTGCTCACGATCTGGCGTGACGAGTTCGACCTCGCCTACGCCGAGGGCGGGCTGTTCCAGCTCACCATGCACCCGCACATCATCGGCCACCGCTCGCGCATGGCGATCCTCGACGAGCTGCTCGCCCACATAGGCTCGCGGGCGGACGTGTGGTACGCCACCCACGCCCAGGTCGCCGACTACGTCCGTACCGCCGAACCCAGGGAGAAGACCGCCTGATGAGCGCGCCCACAACGGACAACCTGCCGGAGATCGACGTCGAGAGGCTGCGGGCCTGGCTGGAGGGCCGCCGCCAGGAGATGGTCGACGACCTCGCCGCGTACGTGTCGACCGAGACCCCCAGCACGGACAAGCGCTGCCTCGACGCCGGGCTCGCGTGGGTACGCGGCTGGCTGGACGGTTCCCTGGGCGCACCCGCCGCCGCGCGGACTGTCGAGGGCGGTGAGCGCGGCGACATCCTCGTCGCGGACTACCCGGGAGTCGGGGACAGACCCGTAGCGCTGCTCTGCCACTACGACACGGTCTGGGACGAGGGCACCCTGGCGGACTGGCCCTTCACGGTCGACGGCGACCGTGCCACCGGACCCGGCGTGTTCGACATGAAAGCCGGCCTCGTCCAGGCCGTGTGGGGGCTGCGCGCGCTCGACGCCGCCGGCCTCGCCCGGCCTCCGGTGCGCCTGGTGCTGAACGGCGACGAGGAGATCGGGAGCCCAGCGTCGCGCCCGGTCATCGAGGACGCCAGCGCGGCCGCCAGCGCCGTCCTCGTCTTCGAGGCGAGCGCGGGAGGCGCGATCAAGACGGCCCGTAAGGGTGTCGGCATCTACCGGGTCACGACGCGCGGCGTCGAGGCCCACGCGGGGCTCGACCCGACGAAGGGGGCGAGCGCGATCGAGGAGATCGCCCGTGTCACGTTGCGGCTGCACGCGCTGACCGACCTCGAGGCCGGCACGACCGTCAACGTCGGGCTGCTGGGCGGAGGCACCCGTACCAACGTGATCGCAGGCGAGGCGGTGGCCGACATCGACGTACGCGCACGGACGGCGCCGGAGGCGGACCGGGTCGAGCGCTTCATCGAGACGCTCGGCACCCACGACCCGCGGGTGACCCTTACCGTCGAGGGCGGCTGGAACCGGCCGGTGATGGAACGCACGGAGCCGATCACACGGATGTACGAGGTGGCGCGCGCACTCGCGGCTCGCATGGACGTCGACCTGCGCGAAGCCGTGGTCGGCGGGGCAAGCGACGGCAACTTCGCCGCGGCGATGGGGCTCCCCGTGCTCGACGGGTTCGGCGCCGTCGGCGACGGCGCGCACGCCCGGCACGAGCACGTCAGCCTCGACGGCATGGTCGAGCGCTCCGCGCTGGCGGCCGCCGTCCTGCACGCCCTGGGCTGAGCGGGTCCATGTCAACTGCGCCCCCACGGCCGGGCCACGACTTGAGGTCGGGTACGAGCGGGGCGCGGGTACGCTCCCGGACACAGCCGGCCCACAGACCCGCTCCGTACGCCAGGTCGTCGAGCAGCCGCAGCGCCGTCCAGCGGACAGGGTCGACGGGGGGACGGCGGCGTACCCACTCCGCGAGGTACGGCACCGTCGCGCATGCCGCGACCGCCGGGCGCGCCCGGGGCCACGCCATCGACGTCGCCGCGAGCGGCCACCACGCGCGTACGACGGCGTCCGCGACCTGACGGCCGGCGAACAGGTGCCCGAGGGCCGCGATACGTAGGGGTTCCCGCGGCGACGACAACAGGCCACGAAGCCGGCGGGGAAGAAGGGCCGCGGTCGCGCCGGCCACGGCGAGGCCGGCGTCCGGCCTGCCCAGCCCGGCGAGCGTCCACGCGGCCGCACTCCACACGGAGACGGCGAGCGGCGCGAGCGCGCCCTCGTGGCGCGACGCCAGCGGCGCGGCGGACGTGCCGTACCTGGCCCGCTGGCGCGCCAAGGCCGGGAGGCTCCCCCGCGGCGGATGGGCGACCGTCCCCCGCGGCTCGTACCGCACCGCCCATCCCGATCCGGCGAGCCGCCAGACCAGATCGACGTCCTCACCGACCCGCAGCGCCTCGTCGAACCCGCCGCACGCCTCGAGCGCCTCCCTGCGTACGACGAGCGCGGCCGAGGGCACGTACGCGACCCGCGCACCCGGCCGGACGATGCCGGCGGTGGGGCCGAGATCGAGTGGGGACCTGACGGACTCGTAGCGGGCAAGGACGCCGGGCGCGGTCGGGCAGACGACCCGGGGTGCGACGGCGGCGACCCGCGGATCCGCGAAGTGCGGCAGTAGTGGGTCCAGCCACCCGGGTTCGGGCACGCAGTCAGCGTCCACGAACGCCACGAGCGGCGTCGACGTCCTACGCCAGCCGGCGTTGCGGGCGGCCGCGGGGCCCCTCGCTCGCGGGTGCCGGACAGACGCCGTGCCGACGGGAGGCGAGGAGCCGTCGTCAACCACGACCGTCCGGGCGACATCGTCGAGGGCGGCGAGCGTCCGCTCGAGGCCGGCGGGCCTGTCCCTGACCGGGACGACCACGCTCACCTCCGAGGGACAGAAGGGGGACGTTACCGGACACGGCTGGGCGATCCCCGTGCTCAGCAGCCGGCGAGCCAGGCGCTGCGCGCCGGGACGGGGCCCGAGCGGCGCTCCCCCGCTCCACGCGTCCACGAGCGCGCGACCGGCGTCGGTCAGCTTGAGTACCCGCAGCGGGGAGCCGCCGATCAGCACCCTTCCCCCGTCGGCGCGACGGACGGAGGGACCCAGCGTCAGGCGCAGGTCGGACGGCAGGTCAGCGGTCGTTTGTGAACCTCGCGGGCGTCGGCCCCCGGGGCCTCCTGGCTTCGGTTCACGAGGGTTGGCGACCACGGCGTCAGGCGAGCACGCCGGTGAGGGCGGGGGCGACGCTGCCGAGCCCATCGACCGGCTGCCAGCGACCGTTGCCCCGCGCGCTCAGCTCGGCCGCCGCGCGCCTCGCATCCTCCTTACCCGCCGGGCAGAGGACGTGGAGGCGGTCGATCCCGGCCAGGGCGCGGACGGGGTCGTCGCCGGCGGTCGGGAGGCAGTCGCTCAGCAGCACGACAGTCCTCTCGTCGGCGTGCGCCGTCGCGAGCTGACGGGAGGCGGACCGCAGCGCTTCGGCGAGGTTCGTGACACCGTGGCCCCGCAGCCCGATGAGATCCCCGACGACGTCGGCGGGCTCCCGGCGCCTGTCCTGCACCTGCAGCACGGTGACGTCGCCGGCGAACGCGAGCACGCTCGGGTCCGCCCGGTCCTCTGCGAGGACGACGCTCGCCGCGGCCACGGCCGCCACCGACACCGCACGGCCGCCCATCGATCCGCTCGCGTCGACCGCGAGACATATCGCCCGCCGGCTCGCGGCCCAGTGCCGCGTGACGAGGTCCGCCGGGTCCGGCGGCCGGGAGGCCGCCAGGCGCTCGAGTGTGCGGTCGATGTCGAGGTCGCCGTCGGCCCCGCGGCCTGATGCAAGACGACGCGTCCCCCGCCGCGGGCGCGTACCCGTGCGGCCG
>JBOHCT010000025.1:0-29865 GCA_050699055.1 Streptosporangiaceae bacterium
CGTCCAGTCTTACCTGTCTACCGCCGGCAAATGGGGCATCGACCAGCTCGACGCGCTCACCCAGCTATTCACCGACGGTCCGTGGCTACCCGCAGCCATCAGACCCGGCTGAATAGCTACGGATCCCGCTGTCCCGGCATGGCGAGGAGCCGGAGTTTTCCACCGTCTCGTGGTGCGCGATGATGTTCAGCGCCGGGATGGGCATCGGCTTGATGTTCTACGGTGTGGCCGAGCCCGTCATGCAGTTGGGCGATCCCGCGCCGGGGCTCGACGTGCGGCCGGGAAGCCAGGACGCAGCCACCCTGGGAATGGCCTACTCGTTCTTTCACTGGTGCCTGCACCCGTGGGCGATCTATGCCGTCGTGGCTCTTGCGCTGGCCTATTCCACCTTCCGTAAAGGCCGCGGTAACCTGATCAGCTCGCCGTTCCAGTCGCTGCTGGGCAAAAAGCGGATCGAGGAGGACGGCTGGGGCAAGCCGATCGACATCTGGGCGATCATCACCACCAAGTTCGGCGGGGCGGTCTCGCTCGGGCTGGGCTCGTTGCAGATCGCGGCCGGTATCTGGATCTTCACCGGCATCGGCGGCGGCTTCCGGAACCGCAGCGACGCCACGTGGGTGGCGGTGATCGTGATCGCGGTGCTCATCGGCTTCGCGGTGTTGTCCGCCACCAGCGGTGTCACTCGGGGCATCAAGTGGCTGTCCAACACCAACATGGTGCTCGCCGCCCTGCTCGTGATCTTCGTCTTCGCCGCCGGGCCCACGGTGTTCCTGCTCGACCTGATACCAAAGGCCGTAGGGGCGTACCTGTTCAATCTGGTTCCGTTCAGCTTCAGCTCGCCGGTGTTCGGTGGTCTGGACTGGTTCTCCAACTGGACGATTTTCTACTGGGCCTGGTGGATCTCCTGGACCCCGTTCGTCAGCACTTTCATCGCGCGGGTCTCCCGGGGCCGCACCATCCGGGAGTTCGTCCTAGGCGTCCTGATCGTGCCGACGGTGATATCGATACTGTGGTTCACCATCCTCGGCGGCGCCGGCATCAACATGCAGCTCAATGGGATCGCCGACATCGGGCAGAAGGCCAGCGGTGCCGGCGGCGCGGCCTCCGCGTTCTTCCTGATGCTGCAGAACTACCCCGGCTTCACCGCCACCGGCATTCTCGTGATGATCCTCACCGCGATCTTCTTCGTCAGCGGTGCGGACGCCAGCGCCCTGGTGCTGGCAACGCTGTCCTCCCGCGGCGCCAAGGAGCCCAAGACCTGGCTGGTAGCGCTGTGGGCGGTGATGACGGCGGCGGTGGCGGCCGTGCTGCTGCTCATGGGCGGCCTGACCGCGTTGAAGACGTTCACCATCCTCATCGCGACCCCGTTCGTACTGGTCATGATCGGCCTCTGCGTCGCGCTATACGCGGACCTGCGCCACGACCCGCTGCGCGAGCGCAGAAGCGGTCCCGTGCGCGGGCACGCACCTGACCCGACCATCGAATTCACCCGCCCAGTGGTCGACGAGGCTATCGGCGACGGCCAACCCCAACAGCGGTCGGCACCGGAGACGGCACAAGCCGGGTCGCATCAAGCAAGCCCAGAACCCCCGTCTCGGAGGTAGCGCTCGGGGTGACCGCGGACGACGTCGGGGTCAACAGGCCTGACCCCCGGATGTTCCTGTGCCGGTCGGCAAAGTGTGCACGGCTACGATCGTGCGAGCTGGCAGCACGTCGCGCAGAGCGAGTACCACGACATCGGGACCGCGCAACGCCTCGGAATCGCCACCTGCTGGATCGAGCGTCGTAGCGGTCAGGACGGCTTCGGCGCAGCTCCAACGCCTACCGCTATAGCTCGCGGAAGCACCCGTCGGGAGCGGCAGACGCCCGGATCGAGGTCTTGACAACGTATGCAGCCAATCGATACACCATTCCTACGGCCGCTGTCCGGCGGCCAGCTAGGCATTCAAGAGCCCTGGGACGAGGTGAAGCGCCCATGAGTGGGTCATCCTCCCGCGGTCTTACGCGCAGGGAAGCCCTGGTCAAGGGGGGCGCGTTGCTGACGGCAGCGGGCAGTGCGCCGCTGCTGGCGGCCTGCGGTGGCTTCGGCAGCGGCACGGGAAGGAGCGGTGGCGGGGGTGGAGGCGGTGGCCACCAGCTCACGATCTGGGATATCCAGACCGACAAGCAGCGCAAGCTCCTCGAGCAAAACGCCGAGAAGTTCAGGGCCGCCCATCCGAACATCAAGGCCACCTACAACTGGTTCCAAAACGACCCGTACAAGCAGAAGCTGCAGGTCTCGATGGGCGCCGGCAACCCGCCCGACATCTGGATGGGCTGGGGTGGCGGCACCCTCGAGTCGTATGTGGACGCGGGCGACGTCTACGACCTGAGCGGGACGATCAGCGACGACGTCAAGGGTCGCTTCTTCCCGCAGGTGCTGGAGGCCGCCACCATCGACGGCAAGCTCTACGGCGTCCCGTACACCGGTGTGCAGCCGGTCGTCTTCGAGTACAACAAGTCCCTCTTCGCGAAACACGGCCTCGAGGCCCCGAAGACATGGAAGGACCTGCTCGGGGTCGTGTCCACGCTCAAGGACGCCGGTCTCATTCCCATCGCGCTCGGCGGTCAGAGCACGTGGACGTACCTGATGTACGAGGAGTACCTCGTCGACCGCATCGGGGGCCCCGGCGCCTTCGACGCCGTCCTCGCCGGCAGGTCGAACGCCTGGTCCGACCCCGCCTTCATCGAGGCCAACACGAAGATCCAGCAGCTCGTGGACGCGGGAGCCTTCGGACACAATTTCAGCGGGGTGAGTTACGACACCGGTCAGGCGACCGCGCTGATGACGACGGAGAAGGCCGCGATGCACCTGATGGGGGTCTGGGATTTCAACTCGATACTCAGCAGCAAGCCGGGCTTCATCTCCAAGGTGGGGCTGGCGCCGTTCCCTGGAGTCGAAGGCGGCAAGGGCGATCCGAAGAACGTCGCCGGCAACCTCGCGAACTTCTACTCGGTGTCGCAGCACTCCAAGGCGAAGAAGTCCGCGGTCACGTTCCTCGAGTCGACCTCACTGAACGACTTCATGATCGACGGCTACCTCAAGCTCGACGCCGTTCCCCCCGTACGCGGCATCGAATCCAAGCTGAGT
Source organism: Streptosporangiaceae bacterium (assembly GCA_050699055.1). Classification (GTDB taxonomy): domain Bacteria; phylum Actinomycetota; class Actinomycetes; order Streptosporangiales; family JBOHCT01; genus JBOHCT01. The sequence goes on from JBOHCT010000025.1 coordinate 3,131, forward strand.
ACCGCCCCACACCCCGACTTCGTGAAATTCATCTACGACATGTCCAAGAACGCCCCGCACTACCAGCTCTCCTGGGACCAGGCACTGCCGCCGAAACCCGCGCAGAAGCTGCTCACCAACCTCGAACAGCTTTTCCTCGAGAAGATCACGCCCAAGCAGTTCTCCACCAACATGGACAAGACCCTCTAGACGTCATGAAAGGAATCAGACGCGACTCGACCACGGGGTTCGGGTTCAGCGTACCCGCCCTGATCGTCTATGTCGGGTTCGCCGTGATCCCCATGGGGGTCGCGGCGTACCTGAGCCTCGTCGCGTGGGACGGGCTCAGCGAACAGGTCTTCGTCGGCCTCGCCAACTGGCGGCGGCTGCTCGGCGACCCGGTGGCAGGCAGGGCGATCACGCTGTCCGTCGAGATGATGGTGCTGTCGTGGGTGGTGCAGACCCCCGTCAGCCTGCTGCTCGGCGTCTTCATGGCCGGACGGCAGCGCTACCGCGAGGTCCTGGGTGCGATCTACTTCCTTCCGCTGCTGTTCTCCGCTGTCGCCATCGGCATCACCTGGCAGTACATCCTCGACCCGAACTTCGGCGTGGTCGACAACGGACTCGAGGCGCTCGGCCTCTCCGCCCTCGCGAAGAACTGGCTCGGCGACCCCGGGCTCGCCTTCTACACTCTCGTGCTGCTCATCGCCTGGCAGTTCATCCCGTTCCACTCGCTGCTGTACCAGGCGGGGGTGCGCCAGATCCCGCGGGAGCTGTACGAGGCCGCGGAGATCGACGGCGCAGGCGCGTTCGCCCGCTTCTTCCGCATCACGCTCCCCCAGCTCAAGTACACCGTCGTCACCTCGACGACACTGATCCTGACCGGGTCGCTCACCTACTTCGACCTGATCTTCGTGACCACCGGCGGCGGGCCCGGCTACGCCACCCGGGTACTCCCGCTGGACATGTACATCCGCGCCTTCGGCCAGCACGAGATGGGGTACGGGTCGGTGCTGGCCGTGTTGATCGCCGGCGGCGGGGTCGTCCTTTCGCTTCTCCTGCTGAAGCTGACCGGCTTCACCCGAATGACCAGCAGACTCGAGGGGCTGTGAGCAGATGGTCAAGGTCGAGGAGGTCGCGAGGCCGGTGAGCCGTACGCCCCAGCGCGCCCGGCCTCGCCGCCGCGTCCGCAACCCGCTACCCGGGCTGCTGGGGCTGGTCTGGCTCGTGGTCGTCGTGTACCCGATCTTCTACATGCTCGTCACGAGCCTGCGTACCCAGCGAGGGTTCCTCGGCGGCGCGCCATGGACGCTGCCGAACCACCCGACGCTCGGCAACTACGCGAGCGTCCTGCGCAACGGCTTCGGCCTCTACCTCATCAACAGCGCGGTGGTGACCGTGCTCAGCGTGACGCTGATGGCGGGCACGGCGATCCTCGCGGCGTACGCGATCGTGCGCCTGACCGGCCGAACCACTCGACTGGTCTTCAGCCTCTTCATCTTCGGCCTGGCCATCCCGGTACAGGCCGCCATCATCCCGATCTATCTGATCATCACAAGTCTCGGTCTCTACGACACGCTCTGGGCGATGATCCTGCCGTACGCGGCCTTCGGGATCCCGTTGACGGTCCTCATCCTCGTCAACTTCATCAGGGACATCCCGCGCACGCTGTACGAGGCCATGGTGATCGACGGTGCGGGCCACCTCACGATCCTGCGCCGCCTCATCGTCCCGCTCAGCCGGCCGGCGCTGATCACGGTCTCCATCTACCAGGTCATCCAGGTCTGGAATGGCTTCATCTTCCCGCTGATCCTCACCCAGTCCCCCAACGTGCGGGTGCTGCCGCTGGCGCTATGGAACTTCCGCGGCCAGTACACCATCAACGTGCCCGCCATCCTGGCCGCGGTTTTCCTTTCCTCCCTGCCGATCCTCATCCTGTACGTGATAGGCCGCCGACAACTCGTCTCCGGGCTCATCGCCGGCTTCAGCCGCTGACGTCCCCGTCGTTCGTGGAGGTGCACCGCATGGCCCAGAGTTTGTTTGTGAACCTCGCGGGCGTCGGCCCCTCGGGCCTCCTGGCTTCGGTTCACGTGCTCCCGAGACTCCGCTGCGACCCTGCGGGCCATCGACCGCCTTCGGCGGGTCGTGCTCAGTCTTTCGCCCCCACGGCTGCGCCCCGCCACCCCCGGTGGCCCGCGGACGCTCCACTCGGGAGCCTGCCCACTAACCACCGCGGCTCGCAGACACGTTCCCAGGTCTCCGGTCCGAGGCCGGCGTGAGCGCAGCGCGCAACCGTTCCCCGAGCGGCCCGACCAACTCCCAAGCGACCATGAAGGATGTCGCGAGGCACGCAGGGGTGTCACAGAGCACGGTCTCCCGGGTGCTGAACGACGTCGAAGGGCCGGTCAGGATCGCCCCGGAGACCCGCGACCGGGTCCACGAGGTCGTCCGCGAGCTCGGTTACCGCCCGAACCCGCTCGCCCGAGGCCTGCGCGGCGCCCGGATGTCGATGATCGGCCTGCTCGTCCGCGAGGTCGCCGACCCGTTCTTCGCCGCCATGATCGAGGCGCTCAGCGCGGAGCTACGCGCTCGCCGTTACAGCGTCCTCCTGGGCCACGCGCGCAGCCAAGCGGAAGACGCCATGGAGCTGACGGGTGTGCTGGAGACCCGGCACTGTGACGGCATTCTTCTCCTCGGAGACCTTCATGACCAGCAGCTCCTCACCCGAGAACTGGTGCCTCGCCAGCTTCCCGTGCTCGCTCTCTGCGTCGGCCGACGGGCGGTGGACATCCCCGCCGTCAACAGCGACAACGCGCTCGGCACCCAGCTCGCCCTCCGGCACCTCGCCGAGCTAGGTCATCGCCGGATCGCGTGCATCGACGCGGGCTGGCTGGGGGACGTCGCCGAACGCCGCGAACGCTACGCCTCCTTTCTCCGCGAGCGATCGCTCGCCGCGCCGCCCGGGTATGTCCAGCCCGCCGAGAACAGCACACGGGGCGGGTACGCCGCGCTCTCGAGGTTGTTCGAGCTCGCCGAACCCCCGACCGCCGTGTTCGCCTCCACGGACGTCCTCGCGTTGGGGGCGTTGAAGGCCGCCGCTGACGCGAGCCTACGGATCCCCGCGGACGTGTCGGTCGTCGGCTTCGACGACATCTCGTTCGCCGAGGCCGCCTCCCCCGCGCTCACCACCGTGCGCCAACCCGTACGCGAGATGGCGCGCGTCGCTGTGGACAGCCTCCTGGCGGTGGTCGATGACCCCGCCGCGGAGCTGCCGAACCTGCGTCGCCTCCACCCCAGGCTGGTCGTCCGCGGCTCCACCGGGCCGCCTGGGTGAACGACACGTGAGGCCAGGGGCGGATACCTGCCAACTTCTGTCAACTCCTGCCAGCTTCGACGGATAGGTGGATGACCCGATGACGATCAGCACCGACGACTACCGACCCCGCGCCGAGGATCGGTTCTCCTTCGGCATCTGGACGGTGGGCTGGCGCGGCGTCGACGTGTTCGGTGACGCGACACGGCCACCGATGCCCGCCGACCGAGCGGTACGTAAGCTCGCCGAGATCGGCGCTTACGGCGTCAACTTCCACGACAACGACGTGTTCCCCTTCGACGCGCCGTCGGCCGAACGCAAGCAGCTGATCAGCGACTTCCGCACGGCGCTGGCCGAGACGGGGATGGTGGTGACCACAGCGACCACCAACCTTTTCGGCCATCCGGTGTTCAAGGACGGCGCCTTCACCGCCAACGATCGAGAGGTACGGCGGCTCGCGCTCGCCAAGGTGATGGCCAACCTCGACCTCGCCGCGGAGCTCGGCGCCCGGACCTACGTGTTCTGGGGCGGACGCGAGGGGGCCGAGTCCGGGGGCGCGAAGGACATCAGGGCCGCCCTCGACCGCTACGCGGAGGCTCTGGACACCCTCGCGGCCTACTGTCGCGACCGGGGGTACGGGTTGCGGTTCGCGATCGAGCCGAAACCCAACGAGCCGCGCGGCGACATCCTGCTGCCCACGGTCGGGCACGCTCTCGCCTTCATAGGCCGCCTCGACCACGCCGACATGGTCGGCGTGAACCCCGAGGTCGGTCACGAGGAGATGGCGGGACTCAACTACACGCACGGGATCGCTCAGGCGCTGTGGCACGACAAGCTGTTTCACATCGACCTTAACGGCCAGCACGGGGCCCGCTACGACCAGGACCTGCGGTTCGGTGCGGGGAACGTGGGCGGAGCGTTCTGGGTGGTGGACACCCTGGAGGCCGGCGGCTACGGCGGGCCGATCCACTTCGACTTCAAGCCGCCGCGTACGGAGGACGACGAGGGCGTGTGGCAGTCGGCTCGCGGGTGCATGCGCAACTATCTGATACTGCGTGAGAAGGTCCGTGCGTTCCGCGCCGACGCGGAGGTCGCCGAGGCCCTGCGCGAGGCCCGGGTCGGGGAGCTCTCCCGGCCCACCCTCGACCCAGGCGAGGATCCGGGCCACCTCCGCGACGCACAGATCGACGTCGATGGGCTCGCCCGCCGCGGCATGGCCTTTGAGCGTCTCGACCAGCTCGCGCTCGAGCACCTCTACGGCGTCCGAGGCTAGCCAGGCTAGTGCTCGACCGCCGGGGCAGTCATTGCTTTTCGGGGGCGGGGCGAGCGGTCACGCCGGGGTCCTGATGCCGGCGGCTCCCAGGGCTCGGGTGAGCAGCGCGTCGCGTAGCCCAGCGGGCAGGTGCGACAGCAGCCCGAACATGCGGGCGTCGGTGCCGGCTGCGTACCGCCGCCTCGGCCGCCTCGCCTCGATCGCGCGGACGATCACCGAGGCGACGTTCTCCGGCGGACTCGACCGCTGGTTCGCTGTGGCCTTCGCGACGGCGGCGAGGTGGCGGGCGTAGAGCTGTGCGCGGTCTGGCGCCGCGTCGCGCAGAGCGGCGCGGGTGGCGGTCTCGGCCTTGGCGAAGATCTCGGTGGAGGTCATTCCCGGCTCGATCGCGCTGACCGGGATGCCCCACGCCGCGAGTTCCATTTGTTGACGACGGCGCGCAGGCCACCGCCGCTGGTGTCGTGCTCGACCTGCTTGGCGGCGGCCTCGACCGCGTGGGGGTCGGTGACGTCCATCGGCACGACACGGACCCCGTCGAGCCCGGCCAGCTCTCCGGCGTCACCCCGTGCCGTCGCGTAGACGGTGTGGCCGCGTTCGGCCAGGGCCCGGACCGTCGCTGCCCCGATGCCGCACGTGGCGCCGGTGACCAGGACGGCGCGGCGGGACTGGTCGCTCATGATGCCTCCACATGTTCTTACGGACAAGTTCCCCAGGACATGTCGTAGCATGCACATAGGACTGGGGACATGTCAAGATGGACACCTCACCTACCGAACGGAGCCACATGTCTTTGCGTCACGGCCTCCTCGGCCTCCTCGCCGAGGGCCCTGCCAGCGGCTTCGACCTCGCACGTCGGTTCGAAGAGCTCCTGGGGACGGTCTGGCCGGCCCAGCACCCCAAGATCTACGAGGAGCTCCGGCGGCTCGACCGTGACGGCCTGATCGAGCTGGAGAGCACCGGCCCGCGTGGCCGCAAGTCCTACCGGATCACCGACGCGGGGCTCGACGAGATCCGCCGGTGGCTGACCGACACCGAGGTCGACCACACGATGCGTCTGCAGACGCTGCTGCGGTCACTCTTCTTCTGGCTGATGTCGCCGGAGGAGCTGCGTGACCATCTGACGAGGGAGGCCACCTTCTACCGCGAAACGGCCGAGAAGTACCGTGCCTACGCCGCCGCCAAGGACCGCGGGGACTACGGCACGAGCCCCGCGACCCAGTCGATGCGGGTAGCCATCGAAGCGGGCATCCGGCTGTCCGGGGCCCTGGCGGACTGGGCGGAGTGGGCACAGACCGTCCCACCCGCCACGCCCGACGGACCCGCGTGAACACCTCGCCGACTGGCCTGCTGAGCGCCGCACGCGCTAGTGACGGCGATCTGGCATTGTTCGCGCTTCTCGGCAAATCGGTACGTATCCCGAGATGCAGCAAGGGACCTGTCGACCGCGTCGAGTTGAGCCGACGCCTGGTCGTGTGCTCTCCTGGTCCGAGCGTCGCGCGCCGGTGACGGACAGCGTCAGGCATGGAGGCGTCGAATCGCAAAGGGCTGATGCGTGACCATCTCCATCAATCACATGATCGCCTTCGCGGATGACAAGCAGAAGTCCGCACAGTTCTTGGCCGAACTCTTCGGCCGCCCGGATCCCGTTCACTGGGGACCGTTCTGCTCGGTCCAGCTCGACGACGGTGCGCTGGTTCAGTTCGCCGAGCCCGGCTTCGAGATTCAAGTACAGCACTACGCCTTCCTGGTATCTGAGGAGGAGTTCGACGGGATCTACGAGCGGATCCGTGAGTGGAGCCTGCGGCACTGGCCTGACCCGCAGCAGTCGGAGCAAGGCACGATCAACCACAACCACGGTGGCCGCGGTGTCTACTTCAAGGATCCGACCGGCCACAACCTCGAGGTGCTCACGCGGCCGTACGGCTCTGACGGTTAGCCCGACGCCCCGGCTGGCGGTGGCGTCGCCACCCAAAGTGGGGGAGATCACCGGGGAACATCACCACCTCGACCCACGAGCACGGCGACCCGGTCCCGGAGCCTCGCTACCGGCCCGCCATCTACGCCGCCGGCTAAAGCAAGCTCGGTTTCCTTCCCTACTGCGCGAGGTTCGTGCTGATCTCGGCGGCGGCTTTGTTGACGAGCTCGCCGAGGCCCGGGATCTGGCGTCGCCTGAATCGGGAGGCGGGCAGGGAGATGCAGATGCCGGCGGTCGGCAGGCCGTCGGTGTCGAGGATCGCCGCGCCGACGGCGCAGACGTCGGGCCGGAACTCGCAGAGGTTGACGGCGTAGCCGCGGCGGCGGGTGCGGCGTAGGTCGCGGCGGAGCTGTTCAGGGTCGGTGATGGTCTGCGCGGAGTAGCTCTCCAGGCCGCGGGCGATCACCTGTTCGACGTCGGCCTCGGGGAGGTGGGCGAGGACCGACCGGCCGGTGCAGGTGGCGTGCAGTGGGGTGACGGCACCGAGTCGGATGAAGGTGCGTACCGGTTGGGTGGAGTCCATGCGCTCGACGAGCACCAGGGAGCGCAGGCCGTCGGGGACGGCCAGGTGGATGGTCTCGTCTGTGGTGTCACGCAGCCACTGCATCGGACCCAGCGCCGCCTCACGCAGGCCCGTCTCTGTGGCGGAACGGCGGCCGACGGCGAGGGCGCGGGGGGTCAGCTCCCAGCGGACGCCGTCGGCCTTCTTGACGCGCAGCCACCCGGCGTCGGCGAGCGTGGTGAGGCTGCGCTGCACCGTCGACTTGGGCAGTTGAAACATCTGCGCCAGGTCGCCCAGGCCGACCGGTTGGTGCTCGGCGACTGTCTCCAGGATGCGCAGGGTGCGCAGGGTACTCTTCATGTCCACCGTCTCTCTTGGCGGCTCACCGGCCTGGCGGTGGGTTGTGTCACAGGGTGAACAAGTCTTGACAAATCCGGACTCTACGTCGAACGTGACAGGCGGTACCACATACCGATCTTAGATTTCACAATGTAGCACGGAGCTTCTGATGACCGATGTGACCAAGCCCGCGGCCACGGTCGCCGCCGCGCCGGGGGCGACGGGCGCGGTGGCGGCCGGGGCGGTGGGCGTGCGGTTCGAGGATCTGCCTGGCGAGGTGGTCACGGTCGCGAAGCAGTGTGTGCTCGACGCGCTCGGTGTCGCGGTCGCGGGGGCGGGCGAGCCGGCGGTGACCATCGTCCGCGACGCGGTGTGTGGTGACGCTCCGGCCGGCCCGTCCGTTCTCGTCGGCGTGGGTGGGACGGCGCGGCCGGTCGACGCGGCGATGGTCAACGGGACGTCCGCGCACGCGTTGGACTACGACGACGTGTCGGCTGTGATGGGCGGGCATCCGTCGGCGCCTGTGCTGCCGGCCGTCCTCGCGCTGGCCGAGCAGCTGGGTGCGAGCGGGCGGGCGCTATTGGCGGCGTTCGTGGCCGGGTTCGAGGTCGAGTGTCGGGTCGGGGAGGCGGTGGGGCCGGACCATTATGAGCGTGGTTTCCACACCACCGCGACGGTCGGGACGTTCGGGGCCGCGGCCGGCTGCTCGCGGCTGCTCGGGACCGGCCCGGCGCGCGCGGAGGCGGCGCTGGGGATCGCGGCCACGCAGGCCGCCGGCCTGAAGTCGATGTTCGGGACGATGTGCAAACCACTGCAGGTCGGTAAGGCCGCCGCGAACGGCCTGCTCGCCGCCGAGTTGACGGCGCGGGGGTTCACCAGCGCCGCGGACGGGCTGGCCTGCCCGCAGGGCTTCGCCGCGACCCAGACGAACGCGTTCGACCCGGAGCCGACGCACGCTTCGTTCGGTTCGCCGTGGCACATCCTGGACGTGCTGTTCAAGGTGCACGCCTCCTGCTACCTCACGCACGCGTGCATCGAGGCGGCGCTCACGCTTCGAGACGAGATCGGCGATCCGGCGGAGGTGGAACGGATCGTCCTGACGGTTTCTCCCGGGCATCTCACGGTCTGCAACATCGCGCGGCCGCGGACCGGCTTGGAGGGAAAGTTCAGCCTGCGTCTCACCACGGCCCTCGCCCTGGCGACGGGAGCGACGGGGGAGAGCGAGTTCACCGACGAGAAGGTGACGGATCCGCGGCTGGCCGCCCTGTGCGCCAGGACCGAGGTCGTGGTCGACGAGTCCATGCCGAGGTACGCGGGAGCGGTGACGCTGTTCACGCGTGACGGGCGGACGCTGCGCGCCGAGGCGGACTCGGGTTCCCCCGCCTGGGCCGACCACCCGAGCGAGCAAGCCCCTCGACTGATCGAGAAGTTCGACGCCCTCGCCGCGCCGGTCGTCGGCGGCGAACGCGCCGCCCTGCTCGCTGACGCGGTCGCTCATCTGGAGGACGTCACTGATGTTCGCTCGCTGGCGGCGTTGACCGTACCCGCGGAGAGGACAGCATGAGCGACACCACGGCGCTTCGCCAACGTGCGCGGAAGTGGGAGAAGGGCCATTTCTTCGAGGACTTCACCGTCGGCAGGGTATTCGAGCACCATTGGGGTCGCACGATCCTCGAGTCCGACACCATGCTCTTCACCACGCTGACGCTCGGCTACAACCCGCTGTATTTCAACCGGGAGTACGCGAAGGCACACGGATACGGCGACCTGGTCGTCAACCCGTTCCTTGTCTTCGCGGTCACTTTCGGTCTGAGTGTGGAAGACCTGAGCGAGACCGGAGGAGCGTTCCTCGGGGTCGCGGAGCTGTCCTTTCACCGCGCCGTCACGATCGGCGAGACCCTCACCGCCCGCAGCACCGTCGTCGAGGCCAGGCCTTCCCGCAGCAGGCCGCACGCGGGCGTCGTGACCTGGCACACCGAGGGGCTCGCGGGCGACGGCATCGTCGTGGACTTTCGCCGCACCAACCTGATCAGCAAGCGAGACACCCGGAGAGAGCTGTGACTTCTCAGACCGCCGCACGCCACGCGGAACCAGCGGGACCCGCAGACTCGGGCTACCTGACCGAGGACAGGCGCGCGATCCAGCGGACCGCCAGGGACTTCGCGATGCGTGAGGTGCTGCCGGTCGCGAACGAGCTCGACCCGACCGGCGGGGAGATCCCGATGGGGCTGCGGGAGAAGATGGCCGACGTGGGTTTCTTCGGTGTGTTGATCCCCGAGGAGTACGGCGGCCTCGGGTTGGGTGTCTTCGAGTACGCCCTGGTCACCGAGGAGCTGGCGCGGGGGTGGATGAGTGTGGCCAGCATCATCGCCCGCGGCAACAAGCTCATGACCGGGTTCACCGCAGACCAGCGCCGCCACTACCTGCCGCGGGTCGCCCGCGGCGATTTCCTGGGGGCCTTCGCGCTGTCGGAACCCGACGCCGGCTCCGACGTCGCGAACCTGTCGTGTCGCGCCGCCCGCGACGGCGACGACTGGGTGATCAACGGACAGAAGATGTGGTGCACCTTCGCCGACGGCGCCGACTACATCCAGCTGTTCGCCCGCACCGACCCGGACGTCGACCCGGCACGCCGGCACCGCGGCATCAGCGTCTTCCTCATCGAGAAGGACCGCGGCACCCTGCCGGACGGGGTCGGCGGCAACCCCGTCCGCAAGATCGGGTACCGGGGGTGGAAGACGTGGGAGCTGTCCTTCGACGACTTCCGTCTTCCCGGCGACGCCCTCGTCGGGGAGGAGGGCCGCGGCTTCTACATGGCCATGGACAACCTCGAGATCGCCCGCGTGCACACCGCCGCCCGGGCGATCGGCCTGGCCCGCGGGGCGCTCGAGGACTCGATCACCTACGCCGGGCAGCGGGTCCAGTTCGGCCGCCCGATCGGCGACAACCAGGCCATCCGATTCAAGATCGCGGACATGGCGACGCGGATCGAGGTGGCCAGGGCACTGATGTACCAGGTCTGTACCGACATCGACGCCGGCCGCAAGTGCCCCGTCGAGGCGTCCATGGCCAAGCTGTTCGCCAGCGAGATGGCCGAGCACGTCACCAGCGAGGGCCTGCAGATCCACGGCGGCGCCGGATACACCACCGACTTCGCGGTCGAACGGTACTGGCGCGACGCACGGTTGACGAAGATCTTCGAAGGAACCTCGGAAATACAGCTGCGGATCATCTCCGACGCCCTTCTCGGGAGAACGTGATGCATCCGAACACCCGCACCGGCCCCCTGACCGGCCCCCTGACCGGCCCCCTGACCGGCACTGACAACTGCTTCGAGAACTTCGCCGTCGGCGACGTATTCGAGCATGCCCGCGGGAAGACGGTGACGGAGATGGACAACGTCCTGCTCACCCACCTCGTCATGAACACCGCGCAGGGCCACTTCAACGAGGACCGGATGCGGGGCGGCGAGTTCGGGCGGCGCATCGTGTTCGGCGGCATCACGACGTCGATCGTGATCGGCCTGGCAAGCCAGGACACCGGGGAGAACGCGCTGCGGGAGCTGGGCCTCGACCAGATCAGGTTTCCCGCCCCCGTCTTTCACGGGGACACGCTGTACGCGTTCAGCGAGGTCCTCGACACCCGCGACGCGGACCGCGACGACGCCGGCGTCGTGACCTTCCGGCACTGGGGGGTCAACGACCGCGAGGAGATCGTCTTCGAGGGGGTGCGGCGGGTACTCCTCAAGCGGGCCGGCCGCGGGAGCGCCGGGTGAGCGGGCGACACGACTCCAGGGGGCCGCTGGCCGGACTCATGGTGGTGGACCTCACCCGGGCGCTCGCCGGGCCGTTCTGCACCATGCTGCTCGCCGACCTCGGCGCCGATGTGATCAAGGTGGAGTCCCCCGACGGCGACATCACCCGCGCCCAGGGACCGTTTCGCCCCGACGACGGCCTGCGGGTGTTCGGCGGCTACTTCCAGAGCGTCAACCGCAACAAGAGAGGCATCGTGGTTGACCTGTCCACCACGCGCGGTGTCGAGATCGTACGCGGGCTCTCCGCGCGCGCCGACGTTCTCGTGGAGAACTTCCGCGCCGGGGTGATGGACCGGGCGGGACTCGCCTACGAGACTCTCTCCGCCGACAACCCGCGGCTGGTCTACGCCGCCATCCGCGGCTTCGGGGACCCACGGACCGGCGAGAGCCCCTACCAACAATGGCCCGCCTACGACGTGATCGCCCAGGCCATGGGCGGGCTGATGGCCATCACCGGCGACCCCGACGGCCCGCCGACGAAGGTCGGCCCCGGCGTCGGCGACATCATGCCGGCCGCCCTGACCGCGGTCGGGATCCTCGCCGCGCTCCGCGAGGCGCGAGAGACCGGGCGGGGACGTTTCGTCGACGTCGCCATGTACGACGCGGTGCTCGCACTCTGCGAACGCATGGTGTACCAGTACTCCTATCTCGGGGACGTCGCCGGGCGCGTCGGCAACACCCACCCCCTGCTCTGCCCCTTCGACGTCTTCCCCACCGCCGACGGGTGGGTCGCCATCGCCGCGCCCGGCGACCAGCACTGGCGACGCCTCTGCCAGGCGCTCGGCCGCCCGGAGCTCGGCACCGACCCCAGATTCGCGGCCAACGTCGACCGGGTCGCCCACAGAAACGACGTCCGGTCGCTGCTCGAGACATGGACACGCCGCCACACCCGCGACGAGATCGTCGACGCGCTCGCCGGACACGTCCCCGTCGGGCCCGTCAACACCGCCGACACGATCTTCGCCGACCCGCACGTCCGCGCTCGACAGATGCTGATCGACGTCGAACAACCCGGCTGCGCGAGACCTGTCACGGTCGCCGGATGCCCGGTCAAGTACGCGGACATGCCCGAACCCGCGGCCCGGCGCGCGCCACTGTTGGGTGAGCACACCACCGAGATCCTGGACGACCTCGGCTACAACCCAGAGGCCGTCGACGGTCTACGGACCGCGGGTGTCGTCGTCTGAACAAGGTAAGGAGAACGCCATGCGCCTTCGCCGCAGCGAACTGTCCACCCCGGGCAGCAGCGAGAAGATGCTCGCGAAAGCCGCCGCGAGCGACGCCGACCTCGTCTTCTGCGACCTGGAGGACGCGGTCGCGCCGCGGGAGAAAGAATCGGCCCGCCCCAAGGTCGTCCACGCGCTCACCACCCTCGACTGGCGACCGCCGACCAGGGCGGTACGGATCAACAGCCTCGACACCAGCTACGCCCACCGCGACCTCATCGACGTCGTCGAAGGCGCACGCGACGCCGTCGACATCATCATCATCCCCAAGGTCACACAGGCCAGGGACGTGTGGTGGGTCGACGTCCTCCTCACCCAACTCGAAACCCGCCTAGAAATGACGAAACGCATCGGCCTCGAAGTTCTCATCGAGGAGGTCGAGGCCCTCATCAACGTCGAGGAGATCGCGCGCTCCAGCCCACGCCTGGAGGCCCTCATCTTCGGCCCCGGCGACTACTCCGCCTCCCAAGGCGTACGCCCCGAGGCGTTGAGCGGCACCGACGACTACCCCGGCGACATCTGGCACTACGCCAGAAACAAGATCGTCGTCGCCGCCCGCGCCGCCAAGATCGACGCCGTCGACGGCCCCTTCGCCGCCTTCAACGACCCCGACGGCTACCGACACCAATGCCATCTCTCCGCCACCCTCGGCTACACCGGCAAATGGGCCATCCACCCCAGCCAAATCGACATCGCCAACACCGCATACGCCCCCACCCCACAAGAGGTCGAGCGAGCCCGCAGGCTCGCCGCCGCCTACACCGACGCCGAACAACAAGGCCTCGGCTCCATCGCCCTCGACGGCGACATGGTCGACGCCGCCTCCATCCGCATCCTGCGCAACACCCTCCACAAAGCAGACCTACTCGGCATGTAGTGCACGACAGGCGGCCGCCGCCGAGGAGACGCCATGGCTTCTACCAGTCCCGGTCCCCTACCGACGTTTTCCGCCGTCGCGCGGATGAATCGCATCCCCGTCGCCACCCGGTCGCACAAGATCTGGGTGTTTCTCCTGTGCGGCGTGTTCATGTTTGAGCTCGCCGACCTGAACACGTTCGGGTTCGCCGCCCCCGCCCTCATCAAACACTGGGGGGCCTCCGTGGGCGCGATCGGCGGGATCACCTCGGCCGCCTTCTTCGGCATGTTCGTGGGCGCGCTGGTCGGCGGCAGGGTGGCGGACCGCGTCGGCAGGAAGCGGGCTCTCATCGGGGCTTCCGCGTTCTATTCGATATTCTCGCTGCTGTCCGCGGCCTCGATCAACCTGCCCATGCTCGGCGTCTTCCGCGTCCTCACAGGTGTCGGCATGGAGGCCATGACCGTCGTCGGCCTCACCTACGTGAGCGAGATGTACCCGCGTACCCTCCGGGGGAGGTACCAGGCCCTGATCCTCGGCGTCGGCCTCATCGGGATACCCGGGATGTCCTGGTTCGCGCGCTGGGCGGTTCCGCTGGGACCGAACGGGTGGCGGCTTATCTTCGTGCTCGGAGCTTTCGGTCTCGTGGTGGCGGTGCTCATGATCACGTTGCTGCCCGAGTCCATCCGTTGGCAGGAGGGCACGGGACGAAAAGACGAGGCCGAGGCGCTGCTGTCGAAACTCGAAGACGAGGCCAGAGCCAAGACCGGCGGCGAGCTGCCGGAGCCGTCCGCAGAGCAAGCCGTCACCACTCCCGGCCGCCTCTCCGAGCTTTTCAGGGGCCGGTACGTGAGACGAACGGTGGTCCTGTGCGTGGTGTGGGTCTTCGGCATCCTCGGCTTCTACGGGTTCAACGGATGGATCCCCACACTGCTGGTCGAGCACGGCTACGGCACTCTCGAGAGCCTGACGTACACGTCGATCGTGACGCTGGGCGTGATCCCCGGCGCCCTCCTCGCGTGGCCGATCACCGACAGATGGGAACGGAAGTTCGCGCTGCTCGCCTTCGAGATCATTCTCGGTGTGCTCGTCCTCATCTACGGATTCGTGCCCGTGACCGCTGTCATTCTCGTCGTGGGCTTTCTCATCTCCATGTTCCTCCAGACCCAGACGGCCTTCCTGTACGCCTACACGCCGGAGGTGTTCCCGACCCGCCTGCGTGGTGTCGGCAGCGGGCTGCCGAATGGCATGGGCCGGCTGGCCGGCTTCGCCGGCGGCTTCCTGGTGGCCGGAATCTTCGGGGGCTTCGGCTACACGGCTGTCTTCATCTACGTCATGGCGGCGCTCGTGCTGGCGGGCCTGATCCTGGCGGTGTTCGGCGAGCGCACGAGCCGCAGGGCGCTCGAGGACATCGGCGAGACGACAGAGACGGAGCGGGTGACCCCACCCCCCGCGGGTGAGCGAGCGCCCGTCCGAGGGAAGCGCATGACCGGGCACTGACGTAGCGACGCCAGCACTCGAACAGGATGCGGAGGAGCCGCTTGTGGCTGACCTGGAGTACGAGGTACGGGACGGTGTCGGGACGATCCTGCTGAACCGCCCGCGGCGGAAGAACGCGTTCACGATGGAGATGATCGACCAGTGGGCGGGCATTCTCGTCGACGCGCGGACGGATCCGGCCGTGCGGGTCGTGGTGGTCACCGGCGCGGGGGACGCGTTCTGCTCGGGGGTGGACCTCACCCAGTACGCGGGGAGCGACTCCCGGCCGACGCCGCTGGAGCGGAAGCGGTCGTTGACGGATCGGATCCACCGCATCGCGTACGCGCTGGAAGACCTGGACAAGCCGGTGATCGCGGCGGTGAACGGGGTGGCGGTCGGCGCTGGCATGGACATGGCGTTGATGTGTGACATGCGGATCGCGGCGCGGTCGGCGCGGTTCTCCGAAGGCTACATCCGTGTCGGGCTGGTGCCCGGCGACGGGGGTTGCTACTACCTGCCCCGCCTGGTCGGGGTGTCCAAGGCGCTGGAGCTGCTGCTCTCTGGCGACTTCGTCGACGCCACCGAGGCGGAGCGGCTCGGGATCGTCAACCGGACAGTCGACGACGACCAGCTGACCACCGCCGTCGGCGAGCTCGCCGGCAAGATCACGAATGCGCCTCCGGTGGCGGTCGGCATGATCAAGCGGGCCACCTACCAGTCGGCGCGGACGGACCTGCGGACGGCGCTGGACCTGATCTCCTCCCACATGGGGGTCGTCACCTCGACGGAGGACTCGGCGGAGGCGCTGGCGGCGTTCCGTGAGAAACGCGCGCCGGTCTTCCGCGGCCGGTGATCGAGGAGCTGGAGAAGCGTCATGACTTTCCAGGGGTTCGATCTTCCCGACGACGTCAAGATGCTCGCGGACACCGTCGGGGAGTTTGTGCGCGCCGAGGTGCGTCCGGTCGAGGAGCGGCTGCCGCCGGATGCCAGGGAGATCCCGCAGCCCCAGCTCGACGAACTGCGGCAGAAGGCCAGGACCGCGGGGTTCTGGTGCCTGGAAGCTCCGGAGGAGTACGGCGGGTGTGGGCTCAGCGTGTTCGAGGGCGTGGTCGTCACCGAGCAGATGGCCAAACACACGTTCAGCTTCCCCGACCCGGGCGGCGGGGTGTTCGGCGTCAGCCCCCCGGTGGTGCTCTACCGGGGCAGCCGCGACCAGATCGACCGTTACGTCATCCCCACGATCGAGCACGCGTGGCCGGCGTTCACCGCGATCAGCGAGCCGACGGGGGGCTCCGACCCGGCGCGGGCCATCCGCACCACCGCCTCCCGCGACGGAGACGGCTACCGGATCAACGGGCACAAGATGTGGACCACGAACGCCGATCACGCGCGGTACGGGGTGGTCTACGCCCGCACCGACCCGACCGCGGGGCGGCGGGGCATCAGCGCCCTCATCGTGGACGCCGGGACCCCCGGCATGACCGTGACCCCCGTGCCCGTGCTCCGCGACCACTGGACGACGGAGGTCGTCTTCGACGACTGCGTCGTTCCCGCCGACAACCTGGTCGGCGAGGAGGGGCAGGGGTTCGCGCTGGCGCAGCAGTGGCTGGTCCGGGGGCGGCTGCGGTACGCCGCGCAGGCGGTCGGGGTCGCCGAGGAGGCCCTGCGGATGGCGGTCGAATGGGCCAAGGGCCGTGAGACGTTCGGCGCCCTGCTGGCCACCCGGCAGGCCGTGCAGTTCGCGATCGCGGACGCGCGGATGGAGATCAACGCCGCCAGGCATCTGACGTGGGAGGCGGCGTACCGGCGCGACCAGGGCCATGACGCCCGTACCGAGGCGTCGATCGCGAAGCTGTACGCGACCGAGATGGGGTTCCGTGTGGTCGACGCCATGATGCAGATCCTCGGTGGGATGGGGATGACCAAGGACCTGGGTCTCGAACACTGGTTCCGTGGGCTTCGGGTGGCCCGCGTCGTCGAGGGGCCGAGTGAGATCCACCGGTTCCTGATCGCCCGCGACATCCTGGGCGGGTCGGCCCTGGGCAGGTCGGCGTGAGCGTCACCCGCAACGACCCGACCCGCCCGGCCGGCGACGCCGCGTATCGGATACCCGATCTCGAACGCCTGTTCGCGCCGCGATCCATCGCGATTATCGGGGCCTCGACCAGCCCGGAGACGATCAGCGGCCGGCCGCAGCGCATCCTCGCCCAGCACGGGTACCCCGGTGCCGTCTACCCGGTCAACCCCCGCTACCGCGACATCGACGGGCGGCCGTGCTACCCGGATATCGCGGCGGTACCGGGTCCGGTCGACGTCGCACTCGTCGTCGTCGCCGCCCGCCGCGTCCCCCAGGTTCTCGCCGCCTGCGCCGCCGCCGGGGTGCGCTTCGCCGTGGTCATCAGCTCCGGCTTCGCCGAGCAAGCCGACGCCGCGAACCTCCAACGCCAGCTGGAGGAGGTCCTCGCCGCCCACCCGTCCCCGCGCGTCATCGGGCCCAACTCCGAGGGCCTCATCGACGTCGGCGGCCGAGTGCCGCTCGGGTTCAGCCCCACCATCGACTACAAGCGCGGACTGGATCGGCTGATCCCGGGGGAGGTCGCGGTCGTCGCCCAGAGCGGCGGGCTCGGCTTCGCGTTGTTCAACGACGGGCAAAGCCGCGGCCTCGGGTTCAGCGACGTGGTCAGCACCGGCAACGAGGCGGACCTCGACCTCCTCGATGTCGCCGCTTACCTGCTCGAGCAGCAACACGTCCAGGTGGTGCTGCTCTTCGTCGAGGGGCTGCCGCGAGCGCATCGCCTGCACACCGTCGCCGCCCGCGCCCGCCGACTCGGCAAGCCGCTGGTCGTCGCCAAGGTCGGGCGGTCGGCGGCGGCGCGGCGCGCGGCCCTGTCCCACACCGCGCACCTGGCCGGCCACGACGCCGCCTACGACGCCGTGCTCCGGCACTACGGCGCGGCGCGGGCCGAGGACCAAGAGGAGATGGTCGACCTCGCCCTCGCCTTCGCCCGCTGCCCGCTGCCGCACGGCCGCCGCACCGGCGTCGTCACCCCTTCGGGCGGGGCCGGGACCTGGATGGCGGACGCGCTCGAGACCGCGGGACTGTCCGTACCCACCCTCAGCGCCGCCCTCCGCGACCGCCTCCGAGCCCTGATTCCCGCCTACGGCAGCGCGACGAACCCCGTCGACGTCACCGCCCAGATCGTCGCCACCGCCGGCGGGCTCGCCCCAGTGCTGCGGCTCCTCGCGCACAGCGGAGAGGTCGACGCGATCGTCCTCGTGGGTACGCTCGCCGACCACGAGCAGCTGGATCGCGAACGCGCTCAGCTCGCCGAGCTGATCCGCACAAGCCGGGTGCCGCTGCTCTTCTACACCTACACCCGCCCCACCCCCGAGGCCATCGACCTGCTCGCGGACCTCGGCATCCCCTTCTACACCAGCAGCACCCGCACCGCCCGTGCCCTCGCGGCCCTCCACACCTACACGGCCGCTCCAGCCGCCGACACGCCCGCGGAGCGCGGGCCGATTCCGGCTGAACCACTCGAACCGTTCTTCTCGCCCGCCCGCCACGTGCTCACCGAGCCGGAGACGAAGAACGTCCTGCGCCGCTTCGGCCTCCCGGTGCCGGACGGCCTCGTCGTGCGCACCCCCGGCCAGGTCGAGGCCGCGGCCGGCAGGCTCGCCGGGCCCGTGGCCGTCAAAGCCGTTCTCACCGACGTGCGCCACAAGACCGACATCGGCGCCCTCGCGCTCGACCTCGCCACCCCCGAGGCCGCCGCCAGCGCCGCCGAACGCGTCATACAGGCCATCGCCATCCGCGCGCCCGCCGCGACCCACGAGGGCTTCCTCGTCGAAACCATGGCGTCCCCCGGTGTCGAGATGATCCTCGGCGCCCGCGTCGACCCCGACCTCGGCCCCCTCGTCCTCGTCGGCCACGGCGGCGTCGACGCGGAGACCTGGCACGACACCGCGCTCGCCCCAGCGCCCCTCACACGCGCACACGCCGACCACCTCATCAGGGGCCTACGCGCCGCACCACTCCTCGCCGGCACGCGAGGACGACGAGCGGCCGACATCCCCGCACTCGTCGACTGCCTCGTCCGCCTCTCCCACCTCATCGCCGCCCACCGCACGGATATCGCCGACCTCGACTGCAACCCCGTGCTCGTGCACGAGGACGGGCAGGGCTGCACCGTCGTCGACGCCGCGGCCGTCCTCCGCACGTCCGTATAACTAACCCTCCGCACGTCCGTATAACTGAGTGGCCCCGAGAGAACGATCGTGGTCCCCTCAGCACGGAGTTCCGTCCGCTTTGCCGCTATTCTCGGGACCACAGTTCGGACTGACCGATGGTGGAACGGCGGACGACAGCTCCAAGGCACTCCATCCTTTCGCGTGGCCGACGGCGCGGCCCTGGCCGAGACCGCCGGGCGTGGCAGAGAACGCCGACGCGTAGTCGCACAGCTCCCCGAACAGCCGCGCGGCGCGCAGCTTGTCCACGAAGTCCCGCGGCCCGTCGAAGTCGGGCATCTCCATGTACGCCGCCCCGACACCGTGAGGTTCGTGCGCGTCGGAGCCGGCCGCTGCCGGCAGGCCGCAGGACCGCGCCAGTGCCGCGGCCCGCCGGTTGATCTCCGGGTCGCCGACCTTGGCGTTGAAGATCTCCACCAAGTCGACCCCGCCGTCTTCGCACAGCTCTGGCAGCGCCTTCCCGACGCTCGAGCGGCGCGGGTCGCATGGATGGGGGGCGTAGACGATCCCGCCCTGGTCGTGGATGCGCCGGATGACGTCCTCCGCCGGCAGCACGTAGGGAACGCGCCGGTCGAGGAACAGCCCGATCAGCTCGCCCGCCGACGTGCGTATCTCCTCGCCGACCACGACGCGGGCGCCAATCGCCTTGTCGCGCGCCGCCAGAGCGGCGTCGAGCACATGATGGTCGGTGACGCACACGACGTCGAGACCGACGTCCGCCACCCGGGAGGCCAGCTGGTCGAGAGTGGTGCTGGCGTCACCCGAATGCGTCGTGTGCATATGGCAGTCCACCCGGACCCACCCTGGCGGAGGTGAGGACGGCTCTGCCGGCGGTCGGCTCACGCTAGGCAGGGACATCAGCCGCCTCGCTCTCGGGCACCCCGACCACCCACGTCAACCAGCCGTTGCCACCGCGACCCGCCGCCAGCGGCCCGAGCGCGCTCATGATCCGGCACACGGTCGGTACGGGAGCAACACCCGCGGCACGTCCGTCCGCGCGGAGGACCAGATAGAGCAGGGCCTCAACGAGGTTGAGCCAGGCGGCGACGGAGGGCGCGACGTGCCACGAGAGGATCGTGTCGCCGGAGCCGAGGGAGGCGCGGGTCCCGGCGGCGTCGGGGGTGGCGATCGCGTGGACCTCGGCGACGCTGGAGGCGCCGTCGATCAGGGTCCGCAGCGACACGAGACCGAGCGCTGCCTGGGTCACACCGCAGCCGCTCGACTCGTAGCGACGGGCGACCACGTCGGTCGCTACCCATCCGTTACCGGCGGCCGGATGCGACTCGCCGTGTCGGCGGGCCGCTGAGCGCACGTCGCCGAAGCGACGGGTCGCCGCCACCCCGGACGTCCCCCGCAGGTAGATGCCGATGACCTCGCCGCACTCCGTCCGGAGCGGCGGCTCGGTCGCGAACACCAGCCCGCCGTCGAAGCCCGTCCGCAGCAGCGCCGCCCGCCATGCGCGGAGCACAGTCGCTGGGGATACGCGCAGCTCGCGGGCCACCCGCCTGGCGCACGAGATCGACGTGTCGCGTCGACCTCCCGTTCGCAGCGTCCGGGCGACCACGCGGCCGACGTCGACCTCTCGCGGCCGTCCGGTCCGGGGGAGATCCGCGAGGCCAGCCAGGCCCGCCTGTGCGTACCGCCGCCTCCACATGATCACGGTGGGCCGCGAGACGCCCAGGCGACGGGCGATCTCGCAGTTGGGTACCCCTTGGCCTGCCAGCAGCACGATCTGAGCGCGCCGGCGCTTCTGGTCGCGACCGTACGGTGTTGACGCCCACCGCCGCAGCGTGGTGCGATCGCGCGTGCTCACCTCGATCGGCATGGCGCCCGACATCCCCGCCTCCCTTCGCCGGCGGCACTGGTCGCAGGACGCCACCCGCGACTCCCGCGTGCCAGCCGACGTGGCCTCCAGCCCTCTTGACAGCGCGGACGAAAACATCTCGTATTACTACATAGAACATCGTTCTACGAGTGGCAGCAAGAGGCCCGGGACGAAGAATCTCGCGATAACGGTCGAGCCGGCCACAGAGGAGGGCCCGCGATGAGCGACTACACAACGCTGCTGGTGGACACCGACGACGGCGTCGCCACGATCTGGCTGAACCGGCCTGACCGCCGCAACGCCTTCAACGCGACCATGTCCCAGGAGCTGTACGACGCGTTCGCGGCCTTCGAACACGACGATGACGTCCGTGTCATCGTCGTCACCGGGTCGGGACGGTACTTCTCCGCGGGCGCCGACCTCGAACGCGGCGCGGGCACCTTCTCCGGCCCCAGGACCGACGATCAGGCGCGAGCCGAACGGATCAAGCCGTGGACGATGAGCACGCCGATCATCGCGGCGATGAACGGCTCCGCGGTCGGGATGGGTCTTACCTTGCCGCTGAACTGGGACGTGCGGTTCATGGCCGACCAGGGCAAGTACGGCTTCGTCTTCAACCGTCGTGGCGTGATCCCCGAGGCGAACTCGCTGTGGCTCGCGCCGCGGCTCGTGGGCCTCGCGCGCTCGTTCGACCTGTTGCTGAGCGGTCGGCTCTTCAGCGGGGCGGAGGCGGAGGAGCGGGGGCTCGCCACCAAGGCGCTGCCAGCCGACGAGGTGCTGCCAGCGGCCCAGGAGCTCGCACGCGACATCGCGGCCAACACCTCCCCGGTCTCGGTCGCGATCACCAAGCGCCTCACCTACCGGTTTCTCATGGAGCCTGACCGCGAGGCGGCGTACGCCGCGGAACGGGACGCCTTCCGGTGGATGGGCAAGCAGCCTGACGCGGCCGAGGGGGTCGTGTCCTTCCTGGAGAAGCGCGCCCCGCAGTGGACGATGTCCAAGACCAAGGACGTCCCCGAGCAGCTGTGACGCGACTCACCTACGCGCACCCCGTTCCGGGCAGGCCGACAACACGCGGGCCAGCGCCTCCGCCTCCCCGACCGTCAGCGACACGGCCGCCGTCTCCTCCGACGGCTCCCCCGACACACCTCGCCAGTACCAGCGCACCGCGTCTCCGCCCCGCCAGCGAGCAAGCACAGCCTGGAGGTTCTGAACCGCGTCGTCGGCCCGCTTCCTGGATCGCTGTCGACGGCCTTGCGATCCATCCGCCTGGATCGCCGCCACTGGCAAAGGACCTCCGACACGCGACACTAGATCGTTCAAGACGCAAGACAGAAGTTAGTTGCTCTAACTTGCTTGACACTTCGCTCGAGCCCGGCGACGAGAGCCGAGGCGATCAGGGCGCGAGCCCGCCCACCGTAAACAGCCGACCGCTGTTTCGATCGGTCTCGTACAAGGTCGGAGACTCGTCTTCTTTCGTCTCCTTGCCGAGAAATGTCAGATCCATGCGGTCCCGCTCCCTCCCTGAGTGGTTGCTGGCCATTGCTCCTCATTGCAATCCCGCCATGCGGGGAGAAGCTGTCAAGAGGCCCGATGCGCCCCGTCAGGAGCCGCTGTGCGCCGGGCGAGGGCCCGTGTGGGCGCGGGGCGCGTCGAGCTCAGCGCGCAGCCGCGGCCCCGCGTTGCGCGCGGGACCGTCAGCCGGGGGACGGCTCCTCAGCCAAGGCGAACCACAACAGCTCCTCGCCGGGCAGGGCGGTGACACGGCCGAGGCACTCGAGGTGACGGACGTGGGCCCCCGCCTCCCCCACGGCCATGCGCCACATGAACGGCGACATCTCCTCCCACGAGGTGTTCCACCGCATCCCTCGGGCGATCTGCCACAGGGTCCGCGGGCCTCCTGCCAGGTCCTCGAGCACCTGGCGCAGCCTGTCGTCGTGGTGGTCGATGATCTCCCGTGTCCGCGCGTCGAGGTCCGCGAACCGGTGTTCGTGGGCGGGCAGCACCTCCACCGTCGCCATCCCGCCCACGCGGGCGAGCGAGGCGAGATAGTCGCCGAGCGGGTCGGTCGTCTTCCGCTCGCCGTCCGAGAACAGCGGTATGTGCGGGGTGATGACCGGGAGCACATGGTCGCCGGACAGCAGCCGGTTATCGTCCTCGAGGTAGAAGCACATGTGGCCGGGCGTGTGGCCGGGGGTCCAGATGGCCCGTACGCGCCTGCCGGGGACGTCGACCAGCTCCCCGTCCGCCAGCGGCCGGTCGGGCAGCGCGGGACGGCGCCACCGCATCCGACCGGGACGCTCGACCCTCGCGATCGCCTCCTCGCTGGCCCCGGCCCTCGCCAGCATGTCCGTGCCGCGAAGGTCGCGTGCCCGCCGGTGGCGGTCGCCTGCGTCGACCACGGCCGCCACGTGGCGCACGATGGCGGCGTCGGCGTCGTGCATCGCCACCCAGGCGCCGGAGGCGTCCCGTACTCGGCCGACGAGCCCCGCGTGGTCGATGTGGTGGTGGGTGGCGAGCACGCCGTAGACCTCCCCCACCGAGGTGCCGGCCGCGGCGAGGCCGTCGGTGAGCGCCTCCCAGCCGACGTCGGCGTCCCACCCGGTGTCGACAAGCACGGGGCCACGGGCGCTTTCCAGGACATAGACGAGCGTGTACCCGAGTGGGTTGTCTGGCATGGGCACCCGCATGCTCCACAGGCCAGCGGCGAGGCGTTCGACTCCACTATCCGCGTACATCACTCTCCCGGACTTGCCAAGACACTTCTGCTTTCAGGTCGCCGGCGTCGGTCTCTTGACACCGTGCGTCGGCGCGGTTTCCCATGTCCTACATAGAACCTCGTTCTGCGAAGGGTGGCAAGCACCCACCTCATGAGCCTGGACGGGCGCGACGAGGAAGGGAGCTGCGCCTCCCCGTGCACCGGCGCGCGCTCGGCGCGGACCTGGTGACGGTCGGGGTACTCGCCGCTAACTGGGTAAGCTCGTTCATGGTGGGCCAACCCGTCGCGCGTGGGTAACGGGCGAAACCGCCCCCGCCCGCCCGGCCGTGATTTCGCGGTCACAGGCTCGATAGCGGGCCGATCCAGCGCTGGCTCCCGCTCAGTCCGTCTGGGTGGTCGCGCAGCACCTTCTCGATGGCGCTGGCGAGCGCGGGGACAGCGGACCGGGTGCGCGTGCGCGAGGAGGGCAGCAAGATCAGACCTCCGTGCGTCCGACCCCTGGCGAGTCGCTCGGCCGCGAGCGGCCGGAAATCCTTGATGTTGTTCGTGACCACGGCGCGGCCTTCGCTGCTTGCCACTTCGAGGACGACCCTGTCGCTGCGTCCGAGTAGATCGTCGCGTTCGACGACGGCGACGACGTCACAGCCAGCCTGACGCGACAACACCGCGATCTGCGGCGAGAGCTGCTCGTCCAGCAGAGTCCTCATGCACGTAGAGCCTGCTCGCCGGCCGCAGCCGCGGCGCGTCCCCGCTCGTACTCGGTCTCGTTGAGCTCGATCTCCCTGTCGATCTCGTCCCGGTATTCGCCGTAGTAGGCTACGGCCGCCTCGACCAGCCCAGTCGGGATCTGCAGGTACTCAGCCGCTTCCGCGATTGATCCCTCGTTGTCACGGATCGTGGCGATGACTTCCCAGACATCTAGTCCACGGCCGAGCAGGCTCGCACGGCGCCCGCTCGGCCCATCGAGGAACTCGACCAGCGGATGTGCATCGTGGCGCAGCCCCTCCTCGACGTAGCGCTGCGCAAGGGTGCGCTCAGCAAGGCCAGCGCGGCGCGCCTCCTCGGTGAGTCGCCGCCGCGTGCCGGGCGCCAGACGCAAGGTGTAGTGATCGCTCACATCACAAACGGCACCACGCGGTGTCACTCCGTGGCACATCAGCAGATGCAGTCGTCGCACCCGAGCGCCGGACAGAGTCTTCTGGCGTTACCTGCTGCTCTTGCAGAAGCCGAGCGACGAGGAGCTGGGAGTGCCTAAAGATGAGCGAGGAGGAGATCGTTGACCTGCCCGGAGGCCTCGTAGTTCACCCAGTGACCCGCTCCCTCGACGACCACGAAGCGCACCTCGGGGTGCGCTGTCCGCAGGATCTCCTGCCGTACGGGGAGCCCGTCGCGGGCGAAGACGTCCCGCTCGCCGTAGATGGCGACCAGACGGGCGCTGACGTGCGACAGCGCCCGAGCCAGGACATCCGAGGTGGGAATGCCGCGGATCATAAATCGGGTACGGCGCACATTCTCGGCGTACACCCACGTCGCCACATCGTCGATCTCGTCCGGGCACGCGATCAAGACGGTGCCGACGTTGTGACGGTAAGCGGCGGCCCGCTCTGCCTGGGACATGTCCTCGCGTAGGCGCCGCAACGGAAGCGGCTCCGTCGATCCCACGCCGAGGCCTCCGGCGCCGATGAGAGCGAGCGACCGTACCCTGCTTCCCTGGCGCGCCGCCACCAACCCCGCGATGATTCCTCCGAAGGAGAACCCGACGAGGGCGACGCGTGTGGGGTGAGGGAGCACCTGGTCGAGGCTCGCGCTCGTCGCGTCTGCCATGCCCTCCGCGGACGTCAGTTCCGGGGGACATGGAGAGTCCCCGAAGCCCGGCAGGTCGGCGGCGAGGACGGTAAACCTGCGCCGAAGCGCGGCAACGTTGCGAACCCAGTGCAGCCACGAGCCCCATCCCCCGTGCAACATGACGACAGGCGGCCCGGTCCCCCAGCGGCGCCACGTGACCCGCACGCCGTCGACCGTCGTCACCAGACGGTCGGCCTCCTCCTCGAGGCTGTCGACGATCACGGCCGGGTGGCCTCAGGCAGCCGGCTCAGGAACTCGTCGACCACCCGGTTGAACGTCTCAGGTTGCTCGACATTGGGGGCGTGTCCAGCGTCGTCGATCACGACCTTGGCCGCGTGGGGGATCTTGGCGGTCATGTAGTCGGCGGCCGCGAGGAACGCGGTGTCTCGTTCCCCGACGACAACCAGGGTCGGCACCCGAATCTCCGGGAGCGAGCTGATCACGTGCGCGTCGAACTGAGTCAGTACGCCGCGCGCGGCGGCGGCCAGCCCGCCGGCGTCGCGGTGGTCGGCGAGAGCGACCTCGGGGCTGTCCGGTAGCGCCGCGAGGCCGCGCTCGGCGAAAGCGTCCGCGCGCGCGGCGGCGCGGACGTTCCATCTGTGCCGCGCCTCGTCCTTCTTGAACCCCGGGCCGGTGTCGAACAAGAGCAGAGCCAGGACCCGCTCGGGGTGCGCGAGGGTGAACGCCAGCGACAGGTACCCACCGAGCGACAACCCGCCGCCGACGGCTTTCCCGACGCCGCAGGCATCCAGAATGCTCACCATGTCGTCGACCGCGACCGTCTCCGCGTACTCGGCGGGGTCACGAGGAGAGTCGCTGCGGCCGTGGCCCCGCATGTCCCAGGTGATGACCTGGCGCCGCCTAGCGAGAGCTTCGAGGTTGCCGCGCCACATCAGACTGGTTGTCGCGAACCCATGCGTCAGCAGCAGCGCGGAGTCGCTGGCAGCACGTCCTCGAACGGATGGCTCCCGGACCTCGTAGTACAGCCGAGTTCCCCAACGGTCGAGAACAGGCATCGCGGTCTCCTCATCAGCAAACGTCCCTGCGAATTCTTGACACTCGGCATCAGTCAGTTTCCCACCTAAATAGAACCTCGTTCTGTACTGCTAAGCAAGAGGATGGACTTCGCCATCCGTGCCAGTGCTCAGTCGCATACGACCACTCATCCAGCCGCACCGCGCCGGTGCCCACGAGGCGGACGGACCGCGAGCGAGACCACCGCCGCCACTCACCCGGTGGTGACGGGAACGCGCAGGGTGGCGTGGCCGGCGTGCACGAAGGTCATGTGCAGGATGACCGTCTCGCCGGCACGGAGAGGATGACGCAGGCCCCTGAGCACGACTCG
>JBOHCT010000026.1:0-29566 GCA_050699055.1 Streptosporangiaceae bacterium
ATCGCCGCGCCCTTCGTCTGCCCGGGAGCCTGCCGCTTCCGACGCGATTCGCGCAGCCGCGCCCAGGATTTCGGTCTTGACCCGGCAACCTGTCGTCTCTAGCGTCTCGGAATATCAACCGCTGCCGGGGAGGTGCGATCATGGGTCGGCTGGACGGGAAGGTCGCTGTCGTCACCGGGGCCGCCCGAGGTCAGGGACGCTCCCACGCCGTGACCCTCGCCCGCGAAGGCGCCGAGGTCGTCGCGGTCGACATCTGCGAACAGGTCTCCACCGTCCCCTACGCGATGTCCACCCCTGATGATCTCGCGAAGACCGCGAAGCTGGTCGAGGACCTCGGCCGGCGGGTCGTCGCCAGGGAAGCCGACGTCCGTGACTACGACCAGGTCAAGGCCGCGGTGGATGCGGGCCTCGCGGAGCTCGGCCACATCGACATCCTGCTCGCCAATGCGGGCATCGCCGGTTACGCACAGGCGTGGGAACTCTCCGAGCAGCAGTGGCGGGACGTGCTCGACACCAATCTCACCGGCGTCTGGCACGCCGTGAAGGCAACCGTGCCCGCGATGATCGAACGCGGCCGCGGCGGGGCGATCGTCCTCACCAGCTCGACGGCGGGGCTCAAGGGGCTCGCGAACACCGCGCACTACACCGCCGCCAAGCACGGTGTCGTCGGGCTCATGCGTACGCTCGCCAACGAGCTCGCCCCGCATCACATCCGCGTCAACACGGTCAACCCCACAGTGGTCGACACCGGCATGGTGCAGAACGACGCGACGTACCGGCTGTTCGTGCCGGACGCGGAGCACCCTTCGCGGGAGGAGTTCGCGGAGACGGCCACCGAGCTCAACGCCCTGCCCGTCCCGTGGGTCGAGGCCGGCGACATCAGCAACGCCGTCCTCTGGCTCGTCTCGGACGAGGCGCGATACGTCACGGGCGTCACACTCCCGATCGACGCGGGTTTCATGGCCAAGTGAGCCCTAGCCGGGAAAGACCCGCGCTCCCGCGGGAGCATAGGGGCGCTGGGGTACGCGGAACCACCCGTGGCTGTGCAGCGGGCAACGGCCGGCCTGCACGGCCCTCCCACCGGCACCGCCGTGTACGAGGACCCTGGACGCCCAGCGCAGCCGACGCCGGGCGACAAGCAGAACCACGATGCCGAGCACCGTTACCGCGCCCCACTGCGGCCTGGGGCCGAAGCTCGCCGGCCGCCGGTAACCGCCCTTGAGCAGACCCGCGTCACGCTCGAAATGGTTGCGTGGCCCGGGAAAGAACACCTCGTCAACGCCGTACAGGACGGGCAGCGCGAGCGGGCCTCCGGCCAGGGTCAGTACGGTCCACTGGCTCACGTGCCGCGCCTCGTGGGCGGCCAGTGCCTGTGCGCGCCAGATGGTGAGCAGCGGCTGCACACGCGTGAGGAAGATGTCACCGACCGTCGTCCCTCCGACCTTCTCTCCCGCGCTCGGCAGGAAGGCGACGGTCATGGGGCCGACGTCGCAGAGGGCCATGCCGCGTGTCCTCGCGTACAGATAGGCCACCCCGGCGGGCGGGGCGGTCACCACCTCTCTTGTCGTGAGCCATGCCTGGGGAGGGTGCCGCGGCGGCGGTAGCGGGACCTGGAGACCCACCGCGTACCACTCGGCCCCGCACCCGGGCGGGGTGACGGAATTGCCCATCTGCGCCACACGCGCCCCCGAGGCGGCCAAGGTCAGCAACGAGACAAGCGCGACAAGCGCTCCCTGCCACCGATAACGCCGCCGACACATGCCGCACCGCTGTGCCTTGCGCACACGCCGATCATGAAGCGGCGGGAGCGCGAGTATCAGACCGAAAACGCCGAGGGAGAGCGCGAGGACGCAGGCCCACAGCAGGCGACCAGCGCACTCAGCGACCCGCCCTCCCCGCACGCGTCTCTTCGCCTCCGCCCGGCCTCTGGTCTCGCTCTCGGTCTACCCTCACAATTCATGACTTATCGCCCCGCGGCTACGCAAGGCCCGCTGAGCGGCGGGGGAGGCTGAGGGCTCAGTAACCCCTCTCGGTCCGTGATCTGTCTCCGCGGTCCCGGGGCCTAGTGATCCGCACTCAAACCGCCGGCGGGGATTCGGCGGCGACCAGACGCACAGGCATCTCCTTGATCCCGTTGATGAAGTTGGACCGCAGCCGCCGCGTCTCCCCGGCCGCCAGCTCCACCCGGTCGACGCGGTGCAGCAACGTACGGAACATCACCTGGATCTCCAGCCGCGCCAGGTGGCTGCCGAGGCAGAAGTGTGGGCCCCCGCCGCCGAAGCCGACATGGGGGTTCGGGCTGCGTGCGATGTCGAAGGCATCCGGGTCGGCGAACACCGACTCGTCGCGGTTGGCCGAGGGGTAGAACATGACGACCTTCTCCCCCTGCCTGATCGGCTGGCCCGCGACCTCGGCATCGCGCAGGGCGGTCCGGCGGAACTGCGTGATCGGCGAGACCCAGCGGACGATCTCGTCGGCGGCCGTCGCGAGCAGCGTCCGATCGGCCTTGAGCCGGGCCCACTGGTCGGGGTGCTCGACCAGGGCGAGCATGCCGCCGGATATCGCGTTCCGTGTCGTCTCGTTGCCGGCGACGGCGAGCAGCACGAAGAACATCCCGAACTCGAGCTCGGACAGCTCCTTTCCGCCCTCGTCGGGCCCGGCGAGCTTGCTGACGATGTCGTCGGCCGGGCAGCGCCGCTTCCGCTCCCCCAGGGCGGCGGCGTAGTTCAGGATCTCCGCCGCCGCATCCGTCCCGTCTGCCGGGCTCGTCCCGTACTCGGCGTCGCCAGAACCGATCATGCGGTTGGACCAGGTGAAGATCCTGCGGCGGTCCTCGTGCGGGACGCCCATGAGCTCGGCGATCACGGCGAGAGGGAGCTCAGCGGCGACCGCGGTGACGAAGTCGCACTCGCCGCGCTCGACGGCACGGTCCACGATGTCGACGGAAATCGCCTCGATCCGCTCCTCGAGCCGTCCGACCATCCGTGGGGTGAACCCCCGGTTGACGAGGCCGCGCAGCCGCGTGTGGTCCGGCGGGTCCAGGTTGAGCATCATGAGGCGTTGCCGTGCCAGCGCCTCGTCGTCGGGTTCCCACAGCATGCAGCTTCTCGCGTACGAGGAGAAGGTCTCCGGGTCGCGGGAGACTCGTACGACGTCGGCGTGCCTGGTCAGTGCCCAGAACCCACCCGCCTGCGGGTCTGGGTGGTAGTAGACGGGAGCCCGCGCCCGCAGCAGGGCGAAGTCCTCGTGGGGGACACCTGTGAGGTAGCGGTCGGGGTCGGTGAGATCGAGTCCGGTCAGCGCCATGGTCGTACCTCCGCGGGATCAGTCCTCGCTCAGCGAAAGAGCGAGCTTCGGACATGAGGCGACAGCGAACCTGACATCGTCCGCCCGGTCGGCGGATGGCTCGGCCACGCGAATATGCAGCACGTCCTCGTCGTCCAGCTCGAAGACGTCGGGAGCGATACCCGTGCACACGGCGTTGGCCTCACAGAGGGCCAGGTCGACCTCGACACGCATCGGCGCGTTCCTCTCGGTCCGATCGAGTTCGCCACGAGCTGTGGCATGCCGTTCCAATTAGAACACGTTCTATTATTCGACAACTACCGCAGTACAAAGATCATGAACGGACTACACTCATGTCCGTCGGCGAACGGTCACGAAGATCTGACGACAGGCCCGGCTCAACTCGTCGGCCGACGAAGAGGAGCACACCCGCTGTGGGCACGCACGTGGCCCCTGCCCCCGCCCGCACTCACGTCCAGGCCAGACGCCGGGAACGCATCGTACGGACCGCGGCCGCGCTGGCCTCGCGCGGCGGCATCGACGCGATGCAGATGCGGGCGGTGGCCGAGCGTGCGGGCGTGGCGCTCGGCACCCTGTACCGCTACTTCCCCTCGAAGATGGACCTGCTCGTCGCCATCATCTCCGAGGAGCTGAACCTGCTCGAGGCCAGCATCGAGCATCGGCCCCCCACGGCGTCGGCCCCGTCCGCGCGAGCGGTCGACGTCCTCATGCGCGCGACGCGGAGCCTGATGCGCGACCCGGAGTTCGCCGAGGGGGTGCTGCGCGCGATGGTCTTCACCGAGGGCGAGGTCGGGATGGAGTTCGGGGACCGGATCGGACGCCTGCTCCTGCGGGTCGCCTTCGGGGTCGGCGGCGACACCGAGCTCGACGCGACGCGACTCGTCGTGTGCCGGCTGCTGCAGGGTGTGTGGCTGTCCGAGCTGCTGGGCCTGCTGAGGGGCCGGCGAACCATGGCGGAGGCGGAGTCACACTTGCGGCTCGGCGCCGAGCGTCTACTCGCCCCTTGACCGAGCCCGGCCACCGCGTGAGGCTGAAGAAGAGCTAGATGCCTCGCGGGTGGCTTGGCGACGACGGACGCGGAGGTCAGTGGTGGGCAAGTGATGGGTTTCTACGACGAGCGGCCTTGGCTGTCTCTGTACGGGCCGGGTAAGCCGGCGGATATCACGCCGGAGTTCGGCGACGCGGTGTCGATGTGGCGGGCGAGCGTCGACCGGGCAAGTGAGGGTGGCACTGATCGGCCGTTTTTGCATTACTTCGATACCACCCACACTGTGGCGGCCGTCGACGCCGACAGCGACGCGCTGGCGGTGGCGCTCGCCGAGCGGGGGATCGGTCGCGGCGACCGCGTTGCCATCTACCTGCAGAACGTCCCCCAGTTCGTGATCGCGATGCTGGCGGTGTGGAAGCTCGCCGGCATCGTGGTGCCGGTCAACCCGATGCTGAAGGAACGGGAGCTGGCCTACGTCCTCGCCGACTCCGGTGCCGCGGCACTGATCAGCCTGCAAGCCCTGTGGCGCGAGGTAGCGGCCAAGGTGGTCGGCGACGTCCCGACGCGCGTCTCGATGACCACCAGCCCGCTGGACTACCTCGACGGGCCGACACCGCCCTTGCTCACCTCGATGGAGCGTATCGAGGCGCCCGGCACCGATGACCTCGTCACCCTGGTGCGGGCCTACGCGGGACGGCGACCCGACCCGGTGGCGCTGACCGCCGGCGACATCGCGATGCTGACCTACACCTCCGGCACCACCGGCGAGCCGAAGGGGGCGATGAGCACGCACGGCAACGTGGCGTTCAACGCCCAGGCGTACCGCGACTGGATGGACCTCACCGGCGACGACGTGGTGCTCGCCGGGGCGCCGCTGTTTCACATCACCGGCCTGATCGGCCACATCGCCGTCGCCATGCTCGTGCCGATGCCGATGGCGCTGTCGTACCGCTTCGACCCGGCGACGATCAACGAGATGGCCGAGCGGCACCGGGCCACGTTCACCGTGATGGCGATCACCGCGTTCACCGCGATGATGAACGACCCCTCGATCCGCGAACGCGACCTGCAGGCGCTGGCCAAGTGCTACAGCGGCGGCGCGCCGATCGCCCCGTCCATCGTGGAACGGTTCGAGGCCGAGGCCGGCTGCTACATCCACAACATCTACGGGCTGACCGAGACCAACTCCCCCTCCCACGGCGTGCCGATAGGCCGTCGTGCCCCCGTCGACCCCACCAGCGGCGCCCTGTCGATCGGGGTGCCGATGTTCAACAACGTCGTCCGCATCGTCGACGAGGACGGCGCCGACCTTCCGCCAGGCGAGGTCGGCGAGATCGCGACCAGCGGTCCTGAGGTCGTGCCCGGCTACTGGAACAAGCCAGACGCCACCAAGCACACCATCCGCGACGGTGAGCTGCGCACCGGCGATGTGGGCTTCATGGACCCCGACGGCTGGTTCTACGTCGTCGACCGGAAGAAAGACATGATCAACGCCGCCGGTTACAAGGTGTGGCCCCGCGAGGTCGAAGACGTCCTCGTCGAACACCCCGCCGTCCGCGAGGCCGCCGTCATCGGCGTCCCCGACACCTACCGCGGCGAAACCGTCAAAGCCTACGTCAGCCTCCGCTCCGGCCAGCAGGCAGACACCGACGAGCTGATCGCGTTCTGCAGGGAGCGCATGGCCGCCTACAAGTACCCACGCCAGGTGGAGATCCTGGACGAACTGCCCAAGACCCCCACCGGCAAACTGCTGCGCCGCGAGCTACGCGAGCAGGCGTAGAGCCACGTCGGAGAACCCGACCCGAAGGGGGAAGCGATGCCAGGCAAGACCCCAGACAAGACCACGGTCCACATCCTGGGCTGCGGCACCATGCACTGTGACCTCACCTGGCTGCTGCTGCAGCCGGGGCGGGCTATCGCCGACCGGTCGAACCCACACAAGCCGGCGGAGTGGATCGAGTGCCCCTGCCACGCCGTCGTGGTCGACCATCCCGAGGGCAGGCTGCTGTGGGACACCAGCTGCCCCCGCGACTGGGAGACGCACTGGAAAGAAACCGGGCTGCAGGAGTTCTTCCCGTACGACAACGTCAGCGAGGAAGAGTATCTCGACTCCCGCCTGCGTCAGCTCGATCTGTCGGTCTCCGACTTCGACATGGTCGTGCTCAGCCACCTGCACTTCGACCACTGCGGCAACGCGCAGCTGTTCGCGAACAGCGGTGCCCGGATGATCTGCAGCAAGCCGGAGTACGACGGCGCGTTCGGCTTCGACGGCGCGTTCAAGGCCGCGCACATCAAGGCCGACTACGACGGGTTGCCCTGGGAGACGGTCGACGGCGACACCGAGCTGCTGCCCGGGGTGCGGGTCCTGCAGACCCCAGGTCACACCTGGGGGACGATGTCGCTGCAGGTCGACCTGGCGGACAGCGGCCCGATGATCTTCACCTCGGACGCGATCTACATGCAGGCCAGCTACGGGCCGCCGCCGGTCGGCGCGGGCATCGTCTACGACAGCCTGGCGTGGCTCGCGTCGGTGGAGAAGATCCGTTCGATCGCGGAGAAGACCAACCCGACCCTCGTGTTCGGCCACGACCCGGACCAGATCCACGACCTGCGGCTGGCGCCGCAGGGCTCGTACACGTGAGGAGCGATCATGCCGGAGATGTTGACGGAGACGGTGTTCACCTGGGGTGCGCCGCCGGTGAAGTTCGGGCCGGGGGCGGTGGACGAGCTGGCGTTCGACTGTGAGCAGCTCGGCCTGGAGCGCGTGCTGGTGGTGACCGATCCGAGGATCGCGGAGGCGGGGATCGCCCAGCGGGTGGCCGACGGGCTGGAGGCGGGATCGGTGAAGGCGACGGTCTTCGACCGCGCCCGCGTGGAGCCGACGGACCGCAGCTTCGCCGAGGCCGTGGACTTCGCCAAAGGCAGCGACTGGGACGGGTTCATCGCCGTGGGCGGCGGGTCGTCGATCGACACCGCCAAGGCCATCAACCTGATGACCACCTACCCCGGCGAGGTGATGGACTACGTCAACAAGCCGGTCGGGGCCGGCAAGGGACCGCCGGGGCCGCTGAAGCCGCTGATCGCGGTGCCCACGACCGCGGGCACGGGCGCGGAGAGCACACCGGTGTGCGTGCTGGACATCCTCGACCTGAAGGTCAAGACCGGCATCAGCCACCCGCGGCTGCGCCCGTCGATGGCGGTCGTCGACCCCCTAGTCACCCTCACCCTGCCGCCAGGCGTGACCGCCTCAGCCGGCATGGACGTGCTGTGCCACGCCCTGGAGTCCTACACCGCCCGCCCGTACCGCGCCTACCCGCGGAAGAGGCCGGAGCAGCGGGTGGCGTACTGCGGGTCCAACCCGATCTCCGACGCGTTCACGGAAAAGGCCCTCGGGCTGCTGGCCCGGTCGTTCCGCAAGGCTGTCATGTCAGGTCACGACCTGCAGGCCCGCAGCGACATGCTGCTCGCCGCCTCCTTCGCCGGCATGGGCTTCGGCAACGCCGGCTGCCACATCCCGCACGCCTGCGCCTACCCCATCGCCGGCCGCGTCCGCGACTACCGGCCCGCCGACTATCCCCAAGACGAACCGATGGTGCCGCACGGCCAGTCGGTGGCGGTCACCGCACCCGCGGCCTTCCGGTTCACCTACTCCACCGACGCCGACCGGCACCGGCACGTCGCGAAGCTGCTCGACCCCGGCGTCGCCGCGACCGCCCGACCAGCCGAGCAGCTACCCACCGCGATCACCGCGCTGATGCGCGACATCGGCATCCCGAACGGCATCGGCGCCCTCGGCTTCGGCGAGGCGGACATCCCCGACCTCGTCGACGGCACCCTCAAACAACAACGCCTGCTGTCCATCGCCCCACGCGACGTCCACCCCGAAGACCTTGAGGTCATCTTCCGCGAATCGGTCAGCAACTGGTGAGGCAGGCGAGACCCATGCCCATCTACGACTACACCTGCGACTGCGGCCACCGGTTTGAGGCGTACGTGCCGACGATGACGTCCCCCGCGCCGGGCTGCCCGAGCTGCGGAAGTGAACCGCGGCGCCGGCCCGCCCCTGTCGCGCTCGCGGGTCACGCCACACCCCCACCGGGCCCTGAGCAGGCTCCGAGGTCCTGGGAGGAGACCCGCGGCGGCGATCCCGAAGTGGTCGGGCACTGGCGACGCACGCTCGAGCGCCGGCGCAAGCTGGAGGAGAAGTACCCCGAGTTGGCCGGCGGCCGGCGGGCCGTCCTGGCCCACGAAGGTCCGTACGCCGACCGACCGCTGCGCGCGGGCGACCACGCCCACCCACACTCCGATCCGGCGTCCCACCCCTCAACCACCCGCGGCGAGAGTTAGATGTTGCTGGTCACGACGTTGTTGACGCGTGATGTCTGACGTGTCGAAGAGGGTTCGTCAGCAGGCAGCCTGAACCCCTCGGCACACCGGGGCATGAGTTAGGTCAGATGGCTCCTGCCGAACCCGGCCCGTTGTGGTGGTTGTGGACGAGGGGTAGGAAGAGCTCGTCGATGATCGACTGGATGCGTGTGGGCTTCAGGGGTTTGAGGTCCATGAGCAGGTCGTGGCGCACCAGGTCGAACGGCATGGCGAGCACCGCGGAAGGGATCCGTTCCAGGTCGATCTCGCCGCGGTCGTGGGCGCGCTGGTAGATGGTCCGGACGCGCGAGAGCCGTTGGTCGCCGATGATCCGGTCGCGCCCCTGGGCGAGGGTGAGCCCGGTGCCGGCCCGTAGCCCCGAGAAGGCGGTGGCCACGGCGATGGCGAAGAAGCCGGCGCGAGCCTCGCTCATGCCGGTCAGTGCGGCGAGGAGGTCGCCGCGCAGGGTGCCGGTGTCGGGGACGTCGACCGGGTGGGTGTTCAGGTAGTGCTCGAGCGCGGCGAGCACGAGCTCGTCCTTGTTGGCCCAGCGGCGGTATAGCACGGCGATGC
The DNA here is from genome assembly GCA_050699055.1 of Streptosporangiaceae bacterium. Classification (GTDB taxonomy): domain Bacteria; phylum Actinomycetota; class Actinomycetes; order Streptosporangiales; family JBOHCT01; genus JBOHCT01. Next base: position 9,233 of record JBOHCT010000026.1, read on the forward strand.
CGGTGCTGGCGCGGGAGGCGACGGACTCCATGGTCAGCTTCGCGAAGCCGACCTCGACCAGCTCGTCCCACGCTGCGTCCAGCAGCGCGGCCTCGAGCTCGGCCCCGCGTCGGCGTTGGCGGGAGGACGCGGCGTCAGATGTGGTCACGGCCACCATTATAAGGAAGGGTTGCCTTCCTTAGCAAGACGCCCTACTCCTTAGGAGGTGGATTCCACTCTTATGCTAAGGACGAGACGATGACAGAGACCACCGAGGCGAAGCTGTCGCCGCAGGTGAAGTACGCGCTCGTCGCGCTGGTCGTGGGTGGGATCGCGGCGATCCTCGACTCGACGCTGGTGACGCTGGCGATCCACACGCTGGTGGTGGAGCTGCACTCGACTCCCGGCACGATCCAGTGGGTCATCACCGGCTTCATGCTGGCGATGGCCGTCGCGATCCCGGTCACCGGGTGGGCGGAGCGCCGCTGGGGCGGCAAGCGGGTCTGGATGGCCGCGCTGGTGCTGTTCGGGCTCGCCTCGGTGCTGTGCGCGGTGTCGTGGAACGACACCAGCCTGATCGGCTTCCGGGCGCTGCAGGGCTTCGCTACCGGACTGCTGATCCCGCTGTTGCAGACGCTCGCGGTGAGAGCTGCGGGCGGGCATGTCAGCAGCCGGCTGATGGCGGCAGTCAGCCTGCCGGTCGCGCTCGGCCCGATCCTCGGCCCGGTGATCGGCGGCGTGATCCTGAACTGGCTGAGCTGGCGCTGGCTGTTCCTCGTCAACGTGCCCGTGATCGCCGTCGGGCTGCTACTCGCCTGGCGGTTCCTCCCGACCGACCGCCCCGAGTCCTCGGCCGGGCGCGGGCGCCTGGACTGGATCGGCCTGGTGCTGCTCGCGCCGGCACTGGCGGGGATCCTGCTCGGCCTCTCGCAGCTGTCCGAGGACGGCGGGATCGGCCACGCCGGTGTGCTGGTTCCGCTCCTGGCCGGGGTCTCGCTGCTGGCCGCGTTCGTCGCCTGGGCGTCGCGGCCCGGCGAGCGCCGGCCGATCGTCGACATCCGGCTGCTGCGCCTGCGGTCGCTCGGCAGCGCCTCCACGGTCCTCTTCACCGCCGGCGCGGCGATGTACGCCGGCATGTTCCTGCTGCCGCTGTACTACCAGCAGCTGCGGGGCGACAGCGTGCTGGATGCCGGGCTGCTGATGATCCCGCAGGGTGTGGGTGCACTCCTCGCGCGCTTCGTGGTCGGCAAGCTGGTCGACCGGTTCGGGGCGCGCGCAGTGACGATCGCCAGCTTCCTGCTCACCGCCGTCGCCACCGTCCCGTTCGCGCTGGCCGGGCCGGGCACGAGCCTGTGGTGGCTGGGAGCCGTGCTGCTGGTTCGCGGTCTGGGGATCGGGGCGGTGCTGATCCCGCCGATGTCCGTCGCCTACACAGACATCCAGCCGACAGGCATCCCGCACGCGACCATGAACACCCGCATCATCCAGCAGGTGGGGGCCTCGTTCGGCACCGCGATCGTCGCCGTCGCCCTACAGTCGCTCCTCGCCCACGGCGCCACCGGTGCCTTCCAAGGCGCGTTCTGGTGGGCGGTCGGCATCGCCATCGCCGCGGTCATCCCCGCCATCGCTCTGCCGGCCAATAAGCCGACGAGCCGCTTACCGGCCGCAAAGCCAGTGCACAACGACGAGACCGCAAGCAGCCGAGTGGCTGCACAGGAAGAGGCAGCGTGAGCCCAGCCGTCCACCGCAATGCACCGCTGTCTCCAGAGGGACGTCGGCAACTGATCGAACGGTGCCGGACCCGACCAGTCGCGCACGTTGCCGCGGAAATGGGGACCTCCCGCGCCACGGCATCCTGGCCCCATACAGTTAGAAAGTACGCATGGGGAGGCCTCGACCATCCGTCGCCGCCTCGGCCAAGGCTCGGATATCCGCTGGCTCGCTTCCCCACACCTCATCGCCGTAACGGCTGGTCACGGCCACGACCAGAGCATCGACAGCGTCCTGCTTCGAAGCCTTGGCGAGTAGCACGCCAGCGGTCTTAGCGCACTCGAGGTCGATGACTACAGGCCGGCAAGCCCGGATCACCTGGGACATGAGAGGACTGCTTCCCCCTCGCCACGCCTGTGTGACGACCGCTACTGGGAGCCGAAAATCCACGTCCGCATCGACGGCCCGCTTCCACTCGATCCAGAACCGACGGTCGTTTCTGTCGGCCGCGATGAGTGCGCCGCTGTCCAACGTGATGCCCCGGGATGTCCTTCGGGTGTTGCCCCGGTTACGACGCGGCACGCCGAGAGCCGGCTTCAACGCGAGTGCCTACCGACGTAAGCGGTGCGCCACCCGCCTCCAACTCCTCTTCGGTAATGACACCGTGCTCTGCCCGCACACCGCCCGCGTCGACGACGACCGCGGTGTTGGCGATCCGGCCGCCGCCTGCGCATTCGCAGAGCCCGCCGACGATGACGAGCCCGTAGCGCCGGGCTAGGGAGGTCCACCCGCTGACGGTCGGGCCGTCCAGAGGCTCGGCGAGCGTGCCCGCGTCCCGCTCGTCCCGCTCCTGCTTCTGGTGGACCTACGCGGGCTCGGCGATCGGCACGGTGTGGATGATGGCGTTCGGGCCCTTCGCCGCGATCATCGTGCTCGGCGTCATCGCCGTCAACGTGCTGAACCTCTACGGCGCGTTCATGTCGTTCACCACGACCGCGACCGCGATCAGGCCGTTCTCCGTCCACCGGGGTACCCGGCTCGTCGTCGTGCTGGCCACGGCCGTCATCGGTACGGCCCTCGCCGTCGCCGGGCGCGGCGACTTCATCACCGCCTACGAGAACTTCATCCTCTTCCTGACGTACTTCCTCGTCCCGTGGACGGCCGTCAACCTGGTCGACTTCTACCTCGTCCGCAAGGAGAGGTACGACATCGAGGCGATCTTCACGCCGCACGGCCGGTACGGGGCGGTGAGTGGGCGGGCGCTTGCGGCCTACCTGGCCGGCATCGCCATCGAGATCCCGTTCATGAGCACGTCTTTCTACACCGGTCCTGTCGTCGGCATACTCGGCGGGGCGGACATCTCATGGATTCTCGGTCTCATCGTCTCCTCGGCCGTCTATTACCTGCTGATGCGACGCGAGGTCGAGGAGACCCGCCCGGGCGCCCGAGCAACCGGCAGGCACCGCGGTCGACGGCTGACACGACCCGGACACGGCAGAGACCCCGGGGAGGCGGCGCGACCGCGCGCCGCGATGGCAGGGTATGAGCACACAGTCGCTGTGGAAGGGCGCGAACCGATGTCTTTCGCGTTGGTGGCCACGGTCGCGGCCGTCCTGGCCGCCGTGGTTCTCGTATCGTGCGCCGTGGTCATTCTCCGTGCCCGCGGCGGCAGCCGCGCGGTCGGGACGCTCACGAGGGTGCTGACCGGGACGTCCGGCCGCGCGGTCAACATCCTGGCGACGCTCGTGGGGCTCGCCGCTGCCCTGGCCGCCCTCGTCCTGGTCGCCCGCATCGCCTTCACCGTGTTCGAGGTCAACCCGCACAACCAGCTCGTCGAGTCCATCCGACACCTCGCCCACGGGCTCGCATGGGACTTCAGGGATCTGTTCCTCCCGCACGGACACAAGGTCAGGGTGGGGGTCAACTTCGGCATCGCGGCAGCCGTCTACCTGGTCGTGGGCCGTGTCGTCGCGGGGGCCCTCCGGCGGCTGGCGCCCTGACCACTGCAACCCGTCCCCCTGATCTCCCCGCCTTGTCCTTCCTATTTGACACTGTCTACATGACAGTGTCAGTATCGCTGTATGGCTGAGCTGTGGACGCTGGACGAGCAGTGCGAGCGGGTCGCTGTCGCGCTCGCACACGGCTACCCCGGTCAGTTGAGTGCGCGGGTGCGCGAGGTCCCGGACCGTCGGACGATCCGTTGGTACACGCAGATCGGTCTTGTCGACCGCCCCGCCACGATGCGTGGCCGTACCGCCCTGTACGGTCCGAGGCACCTGTGCCAGCTCGTCGCGATCAAGCGGATGCAGGCCGAGGGGCACCCGCTGGCGACCATCCAGCATGAGCTGGCCGGCGCCACCGACGCGACGCTCGAGCGCATCGCCCGCCTGCCCGCTGACGCCGCCAGCGCGGCGGACGCCGGGCTTTCCGGTACCCCGCACAGCGAGCCCGCCGGGGATCCAACCGCGACGCGACCACCGACGCCGAGCCGTACGCGCTGCTGGGCCCCCGCGGCCCGCCACGACGAAGTCGAGGCCGCCCCCGCCACGCGCGCTGCCACGTCGAAGTCACCCAAGGAACGGGCACCTGCGTCGGGGAGCAGGCCATCGGCGCCGGTGACCGAGTCACACCTGGCGAGCCACGTCGCCCTGACGTACGGCGTGCCGCTCGACGGCGAGGTGACGCTGCTGCTCGGCGGGGCCGACCACGTCCCCGACAGGGACGACCTCGACGCGATCCAGCGTGCCGCCGGCCCCCTGATCGAACTGCTGCGACGACGCGGGCTCACCCGCCCCGACGACGGAAGGAACCCGTCATGACCGTACGCGTGGAGCAGATGACCGAGGGCGGGGCGGGGCCCATGGAGACATCGGCCGCGCCGGCCAGGCTCAGCCGGCGCCACACCGGACCCATGAGCCCGGCGCGCCCGCGCCGTCCCGCCGCCGCATCCGGCGGCCGACGCGGAGCGGTCTGAGCCACCCGAGGTCGCGGCGGCCCGCGCGAAAGCGGCCGAGGAGCTGCGCCAGCTCGAGGAGACGGCGGCAGGCCCCTGCCAACGAGCGCGAACGCCTCCTCGCCGAGCTGGCCGACTGGCTGCGGCGACTCGTCGCGCACCTCGAACGGATCGGTGTCGACCCGCTGGTCTCGCGGCCGCTTCGCGAGCTGGCTGAGGACCTCGCGGGCGAGCCGGCCGGCGTGCCCGACCTGGAACGCCGCTGGCTACGCACCCTCGACGTCCTGGCGACGTTCGGCCGGACCGATCAGTCTGCCAGTCCTGGCGTGTCCCGTCGTGGGACATTCTGGAAGCGCTGAACGAGAAGACCGGTAGGGCGCGCCCGAACACGACGGACGCGCCCTCTGTCGCTACCGGGTAATGGTGAAACCAGCGGTCAGGTCGTCGACCATCGCCTGGTACGAGCCCGGCCGTACCCGCAGCGGCCCCTGCGCGTCGACGTCGCCAGGCACGACGGCGAGCCGCGAGGCAGGGAACGACGCCCGCACGGCCTTGGCTTGGCCCGGGTCGAGCGTGACCCGCGTGAACCCGACCAGCCGCTTCGGCGGGACGAGCACGCGGCTGACCGGCCGATGGACGTACACGGGCACGACGTCGGTACCGGCGCGATCACCGGTGTTGGTCACCGTGAAGGTCGCGGTCACCGTCCCGTTCCGCGCCCGCGCCGACAGCCCGCTCACGTCGTACGAGGTGTAGGAGAGGCCGTACCCCATCGGGTACAGCGGGTCGTACTTCGAGTGCGGCGCCGAGCTGGTGCCGGGCAGCAGGTCGTGGACCATCGGCTGGTTGCCCAGCACGGCAGGCCAGGTGACGGGCAGCTTGCCGCTCGGGTTGACCTTGCCGAACAGCACGTCGGCGACGCCCGCGCCGCCCTCGGTGCCGGGCAGGTACGCCATCAGCAGCCCGTCGGCCTTGGCGGCGGGGCCGAGACCGAGCGGCCGGCCCGCGACAACCACGACGACGACCGGCGTGCCGGTGTTCTCCAGGGCCTGCACCAGGTCACGTTGGCCGGCCGACAGCCGTGGGGTCGGGTCGTCGCCCGCGCCCTCGGCGTACGGTTTCTCGCCAACCGCCACGATCACGGCGTCGGCGTCCTGCGCCTGCGCCACCGCCTCGTCCTTGTCCGGCGCGTAGGCGACGTCGGTGGACGACGAGACGGCCTTGCGGACGCCGTCGAGCACGGTGGTCCCCGGTGGATGCACGCCGTCCGGCACGCCCTGCCAGCTCACGCTCCACCCGCCGAGCTGACGGGCCATCGAGTCGGCACTCGGTCCGGCGACGACCAGCTTGCGCGCGTCGGGGGACAGCGGCAGCGTGCCGTCCTCGTTGCGCAGCAGGGTGACCGACTCGTCGGCCGCCTTGCGGGCGAGATCGCGCCCGGCGGTCACCGCGGCGTTCGCCTTGCTCGGGTCGACGTACGGATGGTCGAACAGCCCGAGCCGGAACTTCAGCGTCAGGATCCGCAGGACCGCCTGATCGATCCGATGCCGCGACACCAGGTGATCGTGCACGGCCGCGAGCAGCGCGCTCGTGAAGCCCTTCGCGTCGTACGGTTCCATCGCCATGTCGACCCCCGCGTTCACCGCCCTGGCGACGGCGTGCTCGAGATCGCCCGCGACGTGGTACGCGGTCTGCAGCGCCGGCACGTCGGCCCAGTCGCTGACCACGACCCCATCGAAGCCCATCTGGTAGCGCAGCACGTCGGTCAGCAGGTAGTGCGAGCCGGTGACAGGCACGCCGTTGACGGAGCCTGAGTTGGCCATCGCGGTCGCGGCGCCCGCCTCGACGCCGGCTCGGTACCCGGGGAAGATGTGTTCCCGCAGGTAACGCAGCGGGAGCTGCGCCTCGACCCGATCGTGCCCGTTGATCGACTGGGAGTACCCGGCGAAGTGCTTATCGGTCGCGGCGACGATCGGGTGCTTGGGATCGTCGCCCTGCAGGCCGCGCACTTGGGCGGCGCCAAGGGCGGCGACGAGGTACGGCGCCTCTCCGTACGTCTCGTAGTAACGGCCCCACCGATTGTCCCGCGAGATGCCGAGGACAGGGGCGAAGTCCCAGAAGTTCCCGGTCGCGCGCAGGCCCTTGCGGGTCACCGCCGCGGCCTGCTTGGCGAGACCAGGATCCCACGTAGCGCCCATGCCGATCTGTTGAGGGAACAGGGTCGCCTTGACGGGGTGCCCGAACCCGTGGACCGCGTCCACGCCGTAGACGATCGGGATATGCAGGCGGGTGTGGCTGATCGCGTACCGCTGGATCGCGTCGTACTGCTCGGCCCAGCCGCGGCCGGTGTTATGGACGGGGTTGTCGGAGCCGCCGGACAGGATCGAGCCGGTGTGGTAGGTGACGAGAACCCGCTTCATGCAGTCCTGCCGCAACGGACCGTTCTGGAACTTGCAGTCACCACGCAGCCGCTCGCCCACGATCTGATCCATCTGGCCGACCTTCTCCGGCAGTGTCATGTGCGCGCGTAGGATCCGCGCCCGCTGCCGCGGCGACAGGTGGGTGTTCATCCAGGGGCTCTGGCGGGCTGCCGCATTCGCGGGTGTGTCCTGGATGGTCGCGGCGGGAACGGCCCCCGCCGTCGTCACCACCAGGCACGCCGTGGTGGCAAGGAGGCCGATTAACCGGTGTCGTGTGAGCTTCATGCCGCACTCCTCGTGCTTGGTTGGTCACCCCGAGGCATGGCGGCGCCATTGTGATCCTTTCCGGGGGCCGCTCCCACTGTCCGAGCCGCCAGGAGATACTTACCCTCGCCGGTTACCGGCCGGTTACTCAGTGGTAACAGGGCGCAGCGGAGCACCGGCCAGGTGCAGGTGTCGGAGCACCTCAGAGTACGAGCCGACGACAGTGCTCTCGGTGTACGGGAGCCCCCGCTCACGGCAGTAAGCGCGGATCAGCGACTGCGAGCGGCGGAGGTTGGGTCTGGGCATGCTGGGAAACAGATGGTGCTCGATCTGGTAGTTGAGCCCGCCGAGCGCGAAGTCCACGATCCTGCCGCCGCGCACGTTCCGTGACGTCAGCACCTGACGCCGCAGGTAGTCCAGCTTCTCGTCCTTGCCGGGCATCGGCATGCCCTTGTGGTTGGGCGCGAACGAGCAGCCCATGTACACCCCGAACAGGCCCTGCTGCACGGCGATGAAGGCCAGCGCGTGCAACGGCGAAAGAACGATGAACACCGCCGCGAGGTAGGCGGCGAAATGGACGAACAGCAGCAGCGGTTCCAGCGACCTGGCCCTGACCGTACGGCTGACCAGCGCCCGGACGCTGGCCACGTGCAGCTGGAACCCTTCGAACAGCAACATCGGGAAGAACAGGTACGCCTGGTACCGGACCAGCAGGCGGATCGCGCCGCGCCGCATACGCGCCTGGTCAGGGGTGAACGCGACAGTCTCCATGGTCACGTCCGGGTCCCGCTCCACCTGGTTGGGGTGGCTGTGGTGGCGGTTGTGCTTGCCGACCCACCAGCCGTAGCTCATGCCGACGCCGAGATTGCCGTGCAGCAGCCCGAGCAGGTCGTTGGCCCGGCGCGAGCTGAACACCTGCCGGTGTCCCGCGTCATGCCCCACGAACGCGACCTGGGTGAAGATCACCGCGAGGTAGGCGGCGACGATCAGCTGCCACCACGAGTTGCCCAGCAGGGCGAACGCGGTCCATCCCCCGGCGAGCAGCACGACGTTCGCCGCGATCTTGATCCCGTAGTACGCGGGACGGCGATCCAACAGGCCGGCGCGCTTGACGCGCCGGGACAGCTCGGCGTAGTCACTGCCGCGCCGGGTATCCAGGGTGCTCGCTGCGGCTTGTTCGGGCACGGCGATCCTCCTCGCCCACGTGGAACGGAAGCAGCGAGACACAACTCGGGGACGGCGGCGGGGGTCCAGCCCAGGCCGAGAAAGTCAGACACGCTGGCTTCGCTGGTGTTCCCAGTATGCCCCGTTATGGACCTGATCGGCACCGTCCACCGTCCTGATTCGGCCCCAGCCCCCGACCTAGGGCGTCGCGGCCGCGGGCCGTAGGAGCCCCGACGGCTGCATTACCGTGGGCCCTTGAGCACAGATAGGCGCTCCCTGTACTCCTTCTCGCTGATCTCCCCGCGTGCGTACCGCTCGGCGAGGACCGCCTCGGCCCGCTCGCCGACACCCTGCCCCGCGGGGCGACGGCGCACCAGGTAAACGACGAGCGCGGCGACCGCCCCCCAGAACAGCACCAGCCAGGCGATCCAGCCGGCCGGCCACCACCAGCCGCCACCGGCCCACATGTGGCCGTGCCCCCACATCGCGAGAACCATGTCCATCGTTCTTCACCTTCCACTCGGTTGTGACCCCAGAGTGGCAAGGCGACCGCCACTTCGTCGTCGGATGGGGAGCGTGTCTTTCGGTACGTACGCGGGCGCAGCGGCGTTACCGAAAGCGCCGTAGCGGGGCAGGTCGGGGGTCGGGTGGCGGAGCCGGCAGTGGCGGCGGTGGCGGGGCGGTTGCGCGCTGGGGCGTGGGCGGGCGTACCAGCGCACGGGCCGCCCGCTCGATGTCGTCCTCGCGGACCAGGACGTGATAGGCGGCATCGCCGAGCGGCACGAAGCTGTCCTGCGCGGCGACGCGGGCGACCGAGCCGCGGAACCCGGCGTCGACGAGCGCGGTGACGACCCCCTCGGAGACCCCGCCGGTGCGACGGGTCTCGTCGACGACGAGCACCCGACCGGTCGCCCTCGCCTCCCGGTACAGGTCATCCAAGGGCAGCGGGGCGAGCCAACGCAGATCGAGGACCCGGCACTGGATACCGTCGCCGGCCAGGCGCCGGACGGCGCGGAGGCTCATGTGCAGCCCGTTGCCGAACGTCACGAGCGTGAGGTCGCCCCCATCACCGTACGTCCGCCCCTTGCCGAGCGGGACGTGGGTCTCCGCAGGCGGAGCAGGGTAGGACGCGAGCCAGCCGCCGTCGCCCTCGGTGTGCAGGTCACGGGTGTGGTACAGCGCGATCGGCTCGAGGTACACACACACGCGGCCGTCGACCTTGGCCGCCGCCACGCACGTCCGCAGCATCGCCGCGGCGTCATCGGGGCGGGCGGGCGAGGCGACGACGATCCCGGGGATGTCGCGGAGCGCGCCGACCGTGTTGTCGTTGTGGAAGTGGCCGCCGAAGCCCTTCTGGTACGCGTAGCCGGCCACCCGCACGACCATCGGGTTGCGGTACCGGCCCCGGGAGAAGAAGGAGAGCGTCGACGCCTCACCGCGGATCTGGTCCAGCGCGTTATGGAGGTAGGCGAGGTACTGGATCTCCGGCATCGGCAGCAGCCCAGAGACGCCCGCGCCGAGCGCGAGGCCGAGGATCGACTGCTCGTCGAGCAGGGTGTCGAAGACGCGCCCGGCCCCGGCGTGCTTGAGCAGCCCGCGGGTCACGCCGTACACACCGCCCTTGGTGCCGACGTCCTCACCGAAGACGAGCAGCTCGGGGTGGCGGGCCAGGAGGTCGGCGATCGTGCGGTTGATTGCGAGGGCGAGGGTCAGCGGGCCCTCGGACTCTGGAGGTTTGTCACCGAAGAGCCGTCGCCGCTCGGCGTCGTCGGCGACGCGGGCGGCCTCCGTACGCACGCGGTCCGGCCGAGCGGGCGCGAGCGGGCCCATCACCTCCGCCGCCGTACGCAGCCGCGGGCGCGATGCCGCCTCCTCCGCGGCCGTCCACACCTCGCGACGCGTGGCCTCGTACCGGTCCACCAGCTCGTCCGGAGTGCGGACGCCCGCCTGGGCGAGGATCGTGGCGGTACGCACCAGCGGGTCGCGGGCGAGATCGGCGTCGAGCTCGCGCGGTGCGCGGTAGGCGACCTCGGCGTCCGAACCGGCGTGCGCCATGAACCGCACCACCGACAGGTGCAGGAACGCGGGCGCCCGTCGCTCCCGAACCCACGCGGCGGCCTCGCGGGCCACCTCGTACGACTCGGCGATGTCGGTGCCGTCGGCGTGGAAGTATCGAAGGTCCGGTCGGTCGGCGCAGGCGGCGACCCATCCGTCGGGGGTCCGCACGCTGATGCCGAGACCGTTGTCCTCGCAGACGAGAAGCAGGGGAAGCGGCAGCCGCTGGTGCGCGCAGTGACAGGCCGCGTTGACCGCACCCGCGGCGGTCGAATGGTTGAGGGAGGCGTCGCCGAAGCTGCAGACCGCGAGGGCGTCGGCCGGCCAGGCGCAGGGCACGCCGAGCTTGGCCGCGCGCCCGATCGCGAACGCCACACCGACCGCCCGGGGCAGGTGCGAGGCGATCGTCGAGGTCTGCGGGACAACGGCCAACTCGTGGTTGCCGAACACCTTGTGCCGTCCGCCCGCGATCGGCTCCTCGGCCGAGGCGACCAGGCCGAGCAGGATGTCGCGTACGGGGTCGTGGCCGGGGACCTGACGGCCGCGCTCGACATAGAACGCCCCGGACCGGTAGTGCAGGAGGGCGGGGTCGGTAGGACGTACGGCGGCGGCGACGGCGGCGTTGCCCTCATGGCCGGCAGAGCCGATCGTGTAGAAGCCCTTGCCTTCCGCGCGCAGCCGGCGGGCGGCCAGGTCGAGGTGCCTGCTCGCGAGCTGGGCGTCGAACAGCTCCAGGCAGCGCTCCCCGGTGAGGGCGCTGCCGTCGCGGACGGGGAGGCCGGGGTCGCGCTGGGGATGGGCCGACAAGGCCTCCAGGGCCTCGGCGAAGTGAGTGTCACAGGCTTCTGGCGTGCTCACTACCTCAGGCTACGGGCCGTTTCGGCCGCGGGCCAGAGGCTCCCGAGGCTCGCGGCCGGACCCGGGCCCTCGGCCCTCCCGCACCAGGCCCCCGACCACTCCCTCTCCACCCGTCCGCTGCCCAGACCCTCTTGTCGATCACGTTTTCCCGTTCCGCGTCCCACAGAAAGGGACTATCGGGCGCCCAAGGGGCCGCAAACGCGGGAACAGGCGATCAACTCGGGAGGTGGGGCGCCGTCGTGGCAGATGCTCAGCCTCTGCGCTCCCAGATCGGGTCCGGGGACTCGTACACCCGCCCGTCGGCGCCGAAGATGAGGTACCGGTCGAAGGAACGCGCGAACCACCGATCGTGGGTCACCGCGATGACAGCCCCCTGATACCACTCGAGACCGTCCTGAAGAGCCTCGGCGGAGACCAGGTCGAGGTTGTCCGTCGGCTCGTCGAGCAGCAGCAGGGTCGCGCCGGACAGCTCGAGCAGCAGGATCTGGAAGCGGGCCTGCTGACCGCCGGACAAGGTCTCGAACGTCTGTTCCGCCGCGTACGCCAGCTCGTACCTGGCAAGCGCGCGGCTCGCCTCCTCGCGCGGCATGCCCTGGCGATAGCCGTCGCCGCGGGCCAGGATCTGCAGCAGCCTGCGGCCCTCGAGCTCGGGATGCTCGTGCGTCTGCGCGAACCAACCAGGCCGTACCCGCGCGCCCAGCCGGGCACGCCCGGTGTGCTCGACCGGTACGACGGCCACATCGCTCACCGGCCGGTGTTCCCGGGTGGGCTCGCTGCCGCCACCGGCGAGCAGCCGGAGAAAGTGCGTCTTTCCCGAGCCGTTGCCGCCCAGCACCGCGACCCGGTCGCCGTACCACGCCTCGTAGTCGAAGGGCTTGGTGAGCCCGGTCAGCTCCAACGACTCGCACATCGCGACCCGTTTGCCGGTGCGCGCGCCGCGCAGGCGCATGCGGAGGTTCTGCTCGCGGGGCAGCGGCTCCGGCGGCCCGGCCTCCTCGAACTTGCGCAGCCGAGTCTTCGCCGCCTGGTAGCGCGACGCCATGTCGGAGTTCGACGCGGCCTTCTGCTTGTACATCAGCATGAGCTTGCGCAGCTTCTCGTGCTCCTCGTCCCAGCGGCGGCGCAGCTCCTCCAGTCGCTCGAAGCGGGCACGCCGCGCGTCGTGGTAGCTCGCGAAGCCGCCGCCGTGCACCCACGCCGTACTGCCCGCGGCACCGAGCTCCAGTGTCACGACCCGGTCGGCCGTGCGGGCCAGCAGCTCGCGGTCGTGCGAGACGTACAGCACGGTCTTCTGCGTCTCGCGCAGCGCCTCCTCCAGCCAGGCCTTGCCGAACACGTCGAGGTAGTTGTCGGGCTCGTCGAGCAGCAGCACCTCGTCGGGGCCGCGCAGCAAGGCCTCGAGAACCAACCGTTTCTGCTCGCCGCCGGAGAGGGTGCAGACCTCCCGCCAGGACACGCGGTGGTAGGAGAGCCCGAGCGCAACGTCGCAACACTGGTCCCAGATAACCTCCGCGGCGTAGCCGCCGGCGTCGGCGTAGTCGGCGAGCGCCTGCGCGTACCGCAGCTGCGTGGCGTCGTCGTCGCGGTCCATCGCGGCCAGCTCGGCGGCGTCGAGCGCGTACGCGGCGGCCCGCAGCACCGGAGCCGCGACCGAGATGAGCAGGTCACGCACTGTCGAGTCGTCGCGGACGTGCCCTACGAACTGCCGCATCACGCCGAGTGGCCCGGAGCGAGCGACCGAGCCGTCGTCGGGGCGCAGGTCGCCGCCGACGATCCTGAGCAGCGTGCTCTTGCCCGCGCCGTTGGCCCCGAGCAGGGCGACCTTCGCGCCCTCCCCCACCCGGAAGGACACCTCGTCGAGCAGCATCCGGCCGTCGGGCAGCGCGTACGAGACGCCGTTCACGTCGACATGACCCACGAGACGCCAGTATCACCGACGCGGGCAAACGCTTTTCGGCGGCGTCCCCGCGGCACCCCGCCGGCCGTGTCCGCCCCCTGCCTCCAGCAGCCAATCACGTTTCCCTTGCCGATGAGACGCAGACCGGGCATTTCCGGCGCACTCACCAGGGAAAACCGTGATCATCTCAGCGGAGGTGGGCCAGGCGAACTCCCACCCGGCTCGCCCTATTGCGACTCCTTTGCAATAGAGACTAGTCTGCGAGCGTGCCGTCGAGCGGAGGGAGCGCGGATGACAGCGGCGACGGAGAGCACCGGCTCCGGGCTGCGCCGACAGCTGCGGTTCGACCGCGACGAGTTGCCGCGGCTGGCAGGGCTACTCGGGGGCGTGGCCCTGCTGCACGTCGTGGGGTTCGGGCTGTTCGCGTACTACAACGGCCAGCCGCAGTACCACAACCTGACGGGTCCTGGCGGCGGCCTGATCTACGCCGGGGCGGGAGCGCTCGCGTACAGCTTCGGGCTGCGGCACGCCTTCGACGCCGACCACATCTCGGCCATCGACGACACCACCCGCCTCATGTTGCAGAAGGGCCGGCGGCCGCTCGGCGTCGGGTTCTTCTTCTCGCTGGGCCACTCGACGATCGTCTTCGCGCTGGCGGTGGGCGTCGCGTTCGCGACCAGGGCGGCCGCGCACTTCCAGCACTCGTTCCAGGACGTCGGGGGCACGATCGGCGCGAGCGTCTCCGGCCTGTTCCTGTACCTCGTCGCGGGGCTGAACCTCGTCATCCTCGTCGGGATCCTGCGGCTGTGGGGGCAGCTCAAGCGCGGCACGTACGAGCCCGATCGGCTCGAACAGATGTTGCTCGACCGGGGGCTGATGAAGCGGATATTCCGCGGCCGGTTCGCCAGGTCGTTCGACCACTCGTGGCAGCTCTACCCCGTAGGCCTGCTCTTTGGCCTCGGCTTCGACACCGCGAGCGAGGTCGCGCTGCTCGGCCTGTCCGCGGCGGCAGCCGCGGGTGCCGCCACGGGCGCGTTGTCTCCGCTCGCCATCATCGCGCTGCCGATCATCTTCGCCGCCGGCATGTCGCTCATGGACACCCTGGACGGCGTGTTCATGAGCAAGGCCTACAGCTGGGCGTTCACCAGCCCGGTGCGCAAGGTCTACTACAACATCACGATGACGGGCGTCTCGGTCTTCGTGGCGTTCGTGATCGGCACGATCGAGCTTGTCGGCGTACTGGCCGACAGGCTCGGGCTCGCCGCGGTGCAGCCGTTCGCGTTCGTGTCGTCGATCAACCTCGGCAGCACCGGCTACTTCATCGTCGGCGTCTTCCTCGTCGCGTGGCTCGGGTCGATGGCGTTGTGGAAGGTGCGCCGCATCGAGCAGCGTTACGGCGGCACACGACCACACACCTAGTGTCGCGACACTAGCGCCACCCTGGCGTCACGACCGGACCAGCCGTCCGACGGCGTCCGCCGCCTCCTTGACCTTGGCCTCCGCCTCAGGGCCTCCGTGCTCGATCGCCTGGGTCACGCAGTGCCCGAGGTGGTCCTCGAGGAGCCCGAGCGCGACCGCTTGCAACCCCCGCGTCACCGCGGATACCTGGGTGAGGACGTCTATGCAGTACGTGTCGTCGTCGACCATCCGCTGCAAGCCCCGTACCTGCCCCTCGATGCGGCTGAGTCGACGAAGATAGGCGTCCTTGTCCTGTGTGTAGCCTCGCATGGCTGAATGATACCCGGCAGGGGTACCCGACCGGATCGGACGGCGGTGAGCCGGAATAGGGGTCCACCGGCATGGGTTAGAGTTGAGCAGGTTGCAGTCGAAGTTCGCGTACGTCCTACCAACGCTCGCGGAAGTTTGACCGCGAGCGTTTTCGTTGTTCTGGGCGTCTCCTGGAGGCGGAAACGGTCGCAGCAGCCGGGGCGCACGCGGTGTGTGTCCCTGTCTGACATCCCAGGAGGGATCATGGTTCAGGGAACCGTGAAGTGGTTCAACCCAGACAAGGGGTACGGCTTCATCACCCCCGACGAGGGCGGCGGTGACGTCTTCGTCCATTACTCCGCCATCGACAGCGGGCAGAGCGACGGCTTCCGCAACCTCGCGGACGACCAGCGGGTCGAGTTCGAGGTCACGCAGGGCCGCAAGGGCCCGCAGGCCGAGCAGGTCCGGCCGCTGTAAGCTCACCTCGCTTCGGGAGCAACTCTCCCGCTCGTACGGACGGTCTCCCTTGTCGGGGGGCCGTCCGTCGCGTTTCCCGCTTGCGAGCAGCCGCACGATCGGCGGCACGAGCAGCGCGTACGCGCAGAGCCCGAGCCAGGCGACCAAGAGGACGGCGGTCACGGCGTACAACCGGAAGGCGGCCGTGAGCAGCACGGCCGCCAGGACACCGAGAAAAACCTTCAGCGGTCCTGCCCGGACGATGAGGCGCACGGGCCCCATCAGCGGGTGCGCTACGAACGTCCCCCCACCCGCGCCGGCGGGCTCCTGTCGGCCAGCGATCGTGCGACGGAGCGCTTCGTAACCTCCCCTGAGATCCCGGCCCCCTGCCTGGTGCGGGGTGGGCTGCGCCCGGGGTCGGCCCGTCTCCGGCGAACCCGTCTCCCGCGAGTTGGTCGTGTCGCCTCGGACGTACGAAAGCAGCAGCCGGGCCTGGGACACGGCGTCAGCGGCAGGGTCCCGGTCCGCCGCCCGCTCGATCAGGCGGGCGGCCTTGCCAACCTGGTCGACGGCGAGACAGAGCTGGGCGTACGCGCACAGCAGTCCGACATCGGCCGGTGCGATCGCGAGACCGTCGAGGTAGGCCTGCTCCGCCTGTTCCAACTGGCCGAGCGCCCGCCGGGCGTCGCCGAGAATGGCGAGCATCGAGGGGTCGGGGCCGTCCTCGACCAACCCACGGATGGCGACCTCCACCGCTTCGTCATGGCGCCCGAGGTCGGCGAGCGCGGACGCGCGGACCAGGAGCGCCTCGCCGGACCGCCCTGCGTCGCTCGGCAGACGCTCGACCTCCTCCAGGGCGCGGTCCGGACGCTCCAGCTCCAGCCAGCGCCGGGAGAGCGCCAGCGCCTCGTGGTCGTCAGGGTGGCCGGCCGGGTCGTACGCCATCTCGTCGCCCCTACGTTCCCGTGACCGTGGCAGTGACGGTGGGGAGCGTACCGCCAGGCGGGAGACGCCGTGGGCAGGTCGAGATCTTCCGCCGCCGTAAGCAACCTGATGCGCCTGGAGCGAGGCCTCGGGCTGGGTACGCATGACCGCCCGCACGACCTCCACCTGCGCCTCCCTCGGCGCACGCGAGTCGCGCTGTTGGCGTCCTGCCGGGTCGTGGATGATCCTGGGAGATGTGGGCCTGGGTGGGGACGACACGGGTATGGGGCGCGTACGTGACGTCGGCGACAGGCTCGGCAGGTACGCGTCGACCGGGTGGGGGAAAACAGAGAGCTGGGTGCAGGGCGTGCTGGGCGGGCCCGCGCGGACCCGCGTCATCCTCGTCCTGGCCTGCGTCCTCGGCCTTGACACCGCCGACAAGGGCACTCTCGGCGCGATCGCGGGGCAGCTCGAGGACCAGCTGCACATCAGCTACACCCAGGTGGGCCTCCTCGCGACCGTCGTCGCGCTGATCGGGCTCGTCGTCACGCTCCCGATCGGGATGCTCACCGACCGGGTCAACCGTACGCGCCTGCTGTCGGCGAGCATCGTCTGCTGGGCCATCGCCATGGTGGCGAGCGCCCTCGCGGGCTCGTACACGTCGCTGCTGCTCAGTCGGCTTTTCCTCGGCGCGGTCACCGCGACCGCAGGGCCGACCGTCGCCTCGCTCACCGGCGACTTCTTCTCCGGCTCAGAACGCGGCCGTATCTACGGCTTCATCCTCGCCGGGGAGCTCCTCGGCACCGGGTTCGGCTTCGCCCTCGCCGGGGACATCGGCGCGGCGGCGGGATGGCGGTGGGCCTTCGGGGTGCTAGCCGCCCCCGCCCTGGTCCTCGCCTACGTCGTGTGGCGGCTGCCCGAACCCGCCCGCGGCGGACAGAGCCACCTGCAGCCCGGCGCGGAGCACATCTACGGCGCGAAGGAAGCGCGCCACAGCGAGGCGCCGTCCCAGGAGAAGGCCGGCAGGGCACAGGATGTCGAGGGCGAGCCGGACAGCCTGGCGCAGCGGGCGGCCGAGCAAGAGCACCTCCGCCCGGCCCGAGCCATGGTGCGGCATGCGGACCCGGGACGCATGCCGCTCCGCGAGGCCGTCGAGTACATCCTGCGTGTGCCCACGAACTTCATCCTGATCATCGCCTCGGCCCTGGGTTACTTCTTCTTCGCCGGGCTGCGGACGTTCGCCGTGGAGTACATGCGCGGCCACTTCGGCCTGGGTGCAGCGGCGGCCAGCACGCTGCTCGTCGCCATCGGGTTCGGCGCGGTCGTGGGCGTCCTCATCGGCGGCCGCCTCGCCGACTGGCTCGTACATATCGGCTGGATCAACGGCCGCATTGTCGTCGCGGCGGTGGCGTTCCTCGCCACGGTGGCACTGCTGCTGCCGGGGATTCTGATCGGGAGCCTGCTGATCGCCCTTCCGTTGCTCGTGCTCGGCGCGCTCGCGCTCGGCGCGCCGAACCCGCCGATGGACGCCGCCCGCCTGGACGTCATCCACCACAGCCTGTGGGGGCGCGCGGAGAGCGTGCGGACGATCCTGCGGCTGTGCGCGACAGCGATCGCGCCGCTGCTTTTCGGGGTCGCCGCGGACACGATCGGGCTCACCGCGGCGTTCGCCGTCATGTTGATCCCGCTCGGCGCGAGCGGCGTAATCCTGTTCCGCGCGCGCCGCACGTACCCGCGGGACGTCGCGACGGCCGCCGCCTCCGAGTCCGCGACACGTGCGTATCCCAACCGCTGACAGGCACGAGCGTCACCGGCCGCGAAGACAGGACCGCTTCCCTGCGCGGGTCGATCCACAGATCCATGCGTCGCCTCACGATCGCCGGCCGCGGAGTGGCACGATGAGGATGGCAAGCACCGCGCCCGCGAGCCCGACGACCGCGCTGGCGGTGAACGCGATCGTGAACGCGTGCGGGGCCGGGGCATCGGTGCCGGGGACCGTGATCGCGGTGATCAACGCGGCGCTCACCTGAGCACCGATGCCGCCCCCGACGCGCCGCAACACGGAGTTGAACGCCGTTGCCACGCCGGTCTCCTCCCGGCTGGCCGCCCCGGCGACGACCGTGCCGCTCACGCTGACCGCGAGGCCGAAGCCGATCCCGAGTGCGCCGAGCTCGAGCAGCACCGCGAACAGCTCGCCTCGCCATCCAGCGAGACCGGCCGCGCCGAGCGCCATGATCAGCATGCCGGCGGCGTACGTCGTCGGCTGACCGAAACGGCGCGCCATCGGCCCCGACGCCGGGCCGCCGATCCCCTGGCCGAACGCGCGGGGCAGCAGGATCAGCCCGATGACGAGCGGACCGGCGGCGAGGTCAAGACCCGACTCGCCGTGAGTCGAGGTGGCCGAGGCGGCCAGCAGGAAAGGCAGCAGGAAGTTGACGCCGAACAGCGAGTAGCCGTTCAGCAGCGAGGAGAGGTTGGTGAGCAGCACCACCCTGGACCTGAGGACCGCCAGGTCGATCAAGGGTTCATCGGTGTGCAGCTCACGGAAGACCCACGCGACCGCGAGCACGCCGGCGGCCACGAAGAGCCCGACCACCGCTATCGAGGCCCAGCCGCGGCTCGGGCCTTCGGTGATCGCGACGATCAGGGCCGCCATCGCGCCGCCGAAGAGCAGAGCGCCCGGCGTGTCCAGGCTGCGTTCCGTCCTTACCGGCGAACGCGGCACGGTCACCCACACGAGCACCACCGCCAGGGCCAGCGCCACGGCGCCCACGCCGAAGATCCACCGCCATGAAAGGAACTGCGCGAGCAGCCCCCCGATGGCGAAGCCGCCGACCGCGCCGAAGCCGAACCCCCCGGTGAGCAACCCGATCCCCATCCCGAACCTGCCCGGCGGCAGCTCGTCGCGAGCCATCGAGAAGCTCAGGGGGAACACCGCCCCGCCGACCCCCTGGATCACCCGGAAGATCACGACCAGCGCGATGGTCGGGGACAGGGCCGCGCCGACGCTGCCGAGCAGGAAGACAAGGAGCGCGGCGAGGTACACGCGCTGCTTCCCCGAACGGTCCGCGAGCTTCCCCATGAACACCGGGGTCACGGAGGCGACGATCAGGTAGCCGGAGAACAGCCACGCCGTCCAGGCCCGCGTCGCGCCCAGGTCCTGTTGGACGATGGGAAGCGCCGGGGTGATGGCGGTCTGCTGGAAGCCGTACACCATGTCGGCGACCAGCAGGGCAGCGAGGGCCGGACGCCATCGCGACGGGTCGCCGACCGGCAGCGCGGCGGGCAGTGTCACACCGGTGCCACGCAGCACGATCAGCTCGAGACCATGGTTCCGCGACGACCTGACAGCACCGCGCGACACCCCCTGCGGCAGTTAGTTGGCATAGCCAAAATAACCGGGCGCCTCGCTCGCCGGGGGCCGTATCGGCGACAGTCCCGTCGAGCGCCGCGGCATCGGACAACACGGGCACAACCCCTCCCCAGGATGCGTCAGGCCTGCTGCACGGTTCTGCTCGAATTACCCTCATGTCGAAGTCTTGTGCTCAGGTCCGGTCAGCACTACGATCGAGCGCCACAGGCCCCCAAGAACCGAGGCGGCAGGATGCGCCGAAGGCGCATAACGGGCCGGCCAGCGGCCAGGCCCCAGAGGCAACCCTCAGGAAGGTGGCATCTATGGGATCTCCGCTGGACAGACAGACCCGACGAAGGCGTCGCCGGTCGCTCCCCCTGGCGGCCCTCGTGACGGTCGGGGCCCTGGTTGCGGCTACCGGGCCTGCCACGGCAGCCACAGCGAAGCCCACGAAGGACCCGAACTTCGTCGATCGAGGAAGCGCTCTCGCGATCTCGGCCCCTCGGTCCACCAGCGCGCCCGGCTACACCGTGATCGTCGACAAGAGCCCCTTCCGGGTGACGACGGTCCGAGGTGGCCGAACCGTGCTGGCCAC
>JBOHCT010000027.1:0-28394 GCA_050699055.1 Streptosporangiaceae bacterium
CAGCCAAACCATGGGGCGTACGGTCACCTCGCCGTCGACGACGACGGGCTTGTCGACGATGCGGCCCACGCCGAGGATCGCGCACTGCGGCGGGTTGACGATCGGGGTGAACGCGTCGGCGCCGTACGACCCGAGGTTGCTGATCGTGAACGTGCCGCCTTCGATCTCGTCCAGCCCGAGCGTGCCGGCCCGCGCCTTGTCGGCGAGCCGGGCGCGGTCGCGCGCGATCTCGCCGAGCGACCGGGCGCCGGCGTCGCGGATCACCGGCACGATCAGTCCGTCGTCGAGCGCGACCGCGAAGCCCATGTGCGCGGCCCCGCTCACTTCGATACCACGGTCGGTGAGCGTCGCGCCAAGCAGCGGGTGTTCGGGGAGTAGCCCGGCGACGGTCTCGACGAGCAGATCGGTGTAGCTCAGGCTCACCCCGGTAGCGGCCTCGAAGCCCGCCGCCAGCTCCGCCCGTCGGCGTACGAGACCGCTGGCGTCGACCTCGCGGGAAACCGTGACCTGAGCCATCGTGCGCAGGCTGTCGGTCATCCGCTCGGCCACGGTGGCGCGGATGCCGGCGAACGGGATGACCTCAGGGGGCGCTGCCGTGGCCTGGGCCACGGGCTGGGCCTCGGCGTAGGCCTCGACATCGTCGGACGTGACGCGCTTGCCGGGAGCGCCCGGCGGGACGAGGGCGACATCGATACCGAGTTCCTTGGCCCGCCTGCGGGCGGCGGGGGAGACCGGTGACTCGCCGGTGCGGGGCGGGCCGGGCGCCTCGGACCGTACGGGGGCGCTCGAGGCGGGCGCCCGCGACAGGGCGCTTGCGCCGGAGGTGTCGGCCGCCGCCGCGGCGGACAGCTCTTCCCTGGCGGGGAACGTGTCACCGTGTTTGCCGATCAGCGCCAGGAGCCCGCCGACAGGCACCGCCGTGCCGGGGTCGGCGACTATCCGCCCAAGCGTCCCCGTGGCGGGGGCGGGGACGGTGGCGGCCACCTTCTCGGTCTCGATCTCCAGCAGCGCGTCGCCTTCCATGACCTCCTCGCGCTCACCGGCCTTCCACTTGGTCACCACGCCCTTCTTCATCGCCATACCAAGCTTGGGCATACGGACTTCAGTGATCACGGCGCTCCTCCCGCGTGGCTCACCGTGTGAGTCACAGGGTCGTGCGTACGGCCTCGACGACCCGCTCGACGCTCGGGATGTAATACTGCTCCATCGCGGGTGCGAAAGGTACCGGGGTATGCGGCGCGGTCACCGTCCGCGGTGGCGCGTCCAGGTGGTCGAAAGCCTGGCCCGCGACGAGAGCGGCAAGGTCGGTCGCCATGGAGCAGCGCGGGTTGTCCTCGTCGATGATCACCGTGCGGCCCGTCTTGCGGACCGACGCGAGGATCGTTTCCGTGTCGAGTGGAGAAAGCGTGCGGGGGTCGACGACCTCGGCACTCACGCCCTCTCCGGCCAGCGCCTCCGCGGCCTCCAGCGCGACGTGCACCATACGGCCGATCGCGACGATCGTCACCCGGTCGCCCTCGCGCTTGACCTCGGCCTTGCCGATCGGGAGGACGTAGTCCCCTTCGGGTACCTCACCGGTCACGTCGTACAGCAGCTTGTGCTCGAAGAACACGACCGGGTCATCGTCGCGGATCGCGGCGATCAGCAGGCCCTTCGCGTCGGCTGGGGTGGAGGGGACGACCGTCTTCAGGCCCGGCATGTGGGTGAAGACGGAGTAGTGACAGCCGGAGTGTTGGCCCGCCGCCCCGATGCCGGCCCCGATCATCGTGCGGATGACAACGGGGACGCGGGCCTTCCCGCCGAACATGTACCGCAGCTTGGCGCCCTGGTTGAAGATCTGGTCCATGCAGACGCCGAAGAAGTCGACGAACATCAGCTCCGCCACCGGCCGTAGCCCGGTCGCCGCCGCGCCGATCGCGGTGCCGATGAAACCGGACTCCGAGATCGGGGTGTCGAGGACCCGCCCGCGGCCGAACGTCTGGACCAGCCCGTGCGTCACCCCCATGACGCCGCCCCAGGCGTCCTCGCGCTCGAACCCCTCTACGCTCGCCCCGCCGGCGATGTCCTCACCCATGATCACGACCGAGTCATCGCGGGCCATCTCCATGTGCAGGGCCTCGCCGAGCGCCTCGCGCATCGACAGGGTGCGGGTGGTGGTCGGCTGCCTCTCCGGTGCGATGGTCACAGCCCTCTCCCTTGCTCTCCTTCAGGCGTAGCTCACGTACACGTCGGTCAGGGCGTCCTCGGGAGCGGGCTCCGGGCTCGCGTCGCCGTAGGCGACCGCCGCCTCGACCGCCTCGGCGGCCCGCCGGTCCGCCGCCTCCACGTCGTCAGGCGTGAGGAGCCCCTGAGCGATCGCTTGACCGGCGAAATGGGTGAGCGGGTCGTGCTCGCGGTAGGCGGCCGACTGCTCGGCGGTGCGGTAGGTCGTCTGGTCGCCTTCGAAGTGTCCGAAGTACCGCCACGTGCGCGCCTCGATGAGGCTGGGCCCCTCGCCCCGCCTCGCCCGGTCCACGGCCTCGTTCGCCGCCTCGTCCACGGCGACAACGTCGTACCCGTCGACCGAGGCCCCTGGAATGGCGTACGAGGCGGCGCGATCGGCGATCGTGTTGGCCGCGCAGTGGTAGGTGACGGGGGTCGCCTCCGCGAAGGCGTTGTTCTCCGCGATGAAAACGACAGGCAGCTTCCAGATCGCGGCGAGGTTCATCGCCTCGTGGGTAGTGCCCTGCTCGGCCGCGCCGTCGCCGAAGAAGCAGGCGATCACGCCGCCGGTGCCGAGGGTCTTCGCGGTCAGGCCCGCGCCGCAGGCGAGCGGCGGGCCGCCGCCGACGATGCCGTTGGCGCCCAACATGCCCTTGCTGACGTCGGCAACGTGCATGGACCCACCCTTGCCACGACACAGCCCGTCCGATCGGCCGAAGAGTTCGGCCATCATCGGCCCGAGCTGGACGCCTTTGGCGATGCAGTGCCCGTGACCGCGATGGGTCGAGGTGAGGAAGTCACCGTCGGCTAGGTGGGCGCACACACCGACGGCGACGGCCTCCTCACCGGCGTACAGATGCACGAACCCCGGGATACGTCCGTCGGCGAAAAGCTTGGCGACCCGCTCCTCGAACTGCCGGATCGTCGTCATCCGCTCGTAGATCCACAGCGCCCTGTCTCGTGTCAGTTCGGCCGTCATAGCCACCCCTTCGCGGCGCTGTGCATTCACGTCCGGCCCATCGGTCGCACGCAGCACCGCTCCTGGGGGGACTGTACGTCGGGTCAGCACAGGCCGTCACTACTTGACAGCACGATCCGAGCGAGGTAGCGGCAGGCATCTCCCATGTGGGCGCGAGGGTCCAGTCTTACGTCTACATTGGGCGGGTCGGCCGGACGAGTCGCACGAAGGCGTCGCGTGACGACAATGTATCCCGGTGACCTCGTATCCCGGTGACCTCCTCCGCTCCGCTGCTGCACCCCACGAAAACACTCGGCAGGCCTCGTGTTTCCGCGGGCCCCCGCGGGTTTGCCGCTGCTCGTTACGATGCTCACTTGGAGGCCACCTCGTGACCAAGCCAGGGTTTCCCGAAACCACGCTCGAGACCAAGCGTCTCGTGCTGCGTGCCTACGAGGAAGCGGACATCCCTGATGTGCGGAAGGCGTGCCGCGACCCGCTCACCCAGCGGTGGATCGCGATGCCCGACCCCTACACCGAGGAGGTCGCCAGGCACTGGTGCTTGTCCGAGAGCCACGAGCCTCGGTTGAACGGGGAGGGCCTCAACTTCGTGGCGGTGCCGCGGGAGGGGGGACGTATCGTCGGCGGCTTCGGCGTCTCCCACACCCACTGGCAAGACCGCGTCGCTGAGGTCGGGTACTGGGTGGCGCCGTGGGCGCGGGGTCGCGGGTACGCCCCTGAAGCCGTGGGCGGCATCGCCCGGTGGCTGTTCGAAACGCACGGGTTCATGCGGCTGCAACTACGGGCGGCGCCGGACAACCACCCGTCCACGAGGGTCGCGGACAAGTGCGGCTTCGTCCGCGAAGGCGTCCAGCGCAGCGCCGGGGTCATCCACGGGGGCCGCACCGACCTCGTCGTCTACGGCCTACTCCCCGAAGACCTCCGCTGAGCACGACCAGGGAGATTGACCGGTGGAAAGTGCTGAAGTGCGACCGCCCTACCTGATCGGCCTGCGACTCGCCGGTCGTCGGGTGCTCGTCGTCGGCGGCGGGCGGGTCGCGCAACGGCGTGTGCCGACCCTGCTCGACGCGGGTGCCGACGTCGTTCTCGTGGCGCCGGATGTCACCCCGGCCCTGGAGGACCTCGCACATGGCCGGCTGCGCTGGGAACGCAGGTCGTACCGTCTCGGGGACTGCGAGGGTGCGTGGTTCGTCCAAGCCTGTACCGACGTTCCCGAGGTCAACGCCGCCGTCATCGGCGAGGCCGAGCGCGTGGGGGTGTGGGGTGTGCGCGCCGACGACAGGGAAGCCTCGCCGGCCTGGACTCCGGCGACCGGACGTGTCGAGCGTCTGACCGTCGGTGTCCTGGCCGGCGGCGATCCGCGGCGTGCGGCGGGCGTGCGCGACGCGGTGGTCGACGGGGTGCGGGACGGGACGATCGGGGCGCGTCGGGTGCGTGGACGCCGCGGCGCGGTCGCCCTTGTCGGCGGCGGTCCCGGCGATCCCGGCCTGATTACCGTCCGCGGACGACAGCTTCTCGCCGAGGCCGACGTGGTCGTGGCGGACCGGCTGGCGCCCCGCGCGCTGCTGGACGAGCTGCGCCACGATGTCGAGGTCGTCGACGCTACCAAGATCCCGTACGGCCGCGCGGTGGCCCAAGAGCGCATCAACCGGCTGCTCATCGAGCACGCGCGAGCAGGCCGGCTGGTCGTACGCCTCAAGGGCGGTGACCCGTTCGTCTTCGGCCGCGGCGCCGAGGAGGCTCTCGCCTGCGCGGAGGCGGGGGTCCCCGTCGAGGTCGTGCCGGGGGTGACGAGCGCGACAGGGGTCCCAGGGTCGGCCGGGGTGCCGGTCACACATCGCGGCGTCGCGGCGGAGGTGCGCGTCGTCTCCGCACACGTCCGGCCGGACGATCCGCGATCCCGCGTGGATTGGAGATCTCTCGGGCGTTCGCGCGGTACGCTCGTCCTTCTCATGGCGGTCGAGCGTCTCGACATCATCGCCCGTACGTTGGTGCGCTATGGCCGCTCGCCTGACACCCCGGTCGCCGTCGTCCAGGACGGTACGTTTCCGCGGCAGCGGACGTTGACCGCGACACTGGCCACCGTCGCGCCGCGCGCGGTGGCCATGGGTGTCCGGCCGCCGGCGGTGGTGGTCGTCGGTCACGTGGTCAACGTCGCACGGGAAATCGAGGTGCTGCGATCGACGAGGAACACGGGGCGGGGCCCGTATCGGGGAGGCCGGTCTTGATGAGAGGGTCGCGGGCACCGAGCAGCCCACACAGCAGTCCACACAGGCTGACGTCAACGATCGCCAGCAGGCGACGCGCATGCGCGGCGCGAATCGCCTCGACCAGGCGATCGTCTCGCTGCGGAACTGCGTGGAGGACACCCGTCTTGTGCTCGACACGCCAGGTGTCGAGCACGCGCGTACGCTCCGCCGGGAGATCGTCCAACAGGTCGACGACCACGTCCTTCCCAGGATGCGCCATCCGGGGGCACCGATCCTCGTCGTCGTGGGCGGTTCCACGGGCGTCGGGAAATCTACTGTGGTCAACACACTGATCCGGGAACGTGTGACGTCGCCGGGCGTACGTCGGCCGACGACCCGTTCCCCCGTGCTCGTGTGCAACCCCAAGGACGCGCCGTGGTTCGTTGACGGCGGGCCGCTCGCGGAGCTGCCTCGAGTCAGGGAACCGACGGACGGCCTGGCGGATGACGTCCGCGCCCCTGTCATGGCCGAGGTCGACGACCTTCCCCGCGGCGTCGCCCTGCTCGACAACCCCGACATCGACTCGGTCGAGGACATCCACCGGGCTATCGCTTCGACCTTCGCGATCGCCGCCGACGTGTGGCTTCATGTGACGACCCCGGCACGGTACGCAGACGCCGCTCCGTGGCGGTTGCTGCGGGCGGCACACGAACGAGGGGCCACTCTCGCCCTCGTACTCAACCGTGTCCCGAGCGAAGGCGGAGACGACGTACGTACGGACCTGGCCGCGATGCTCGACGAGGCCGGAGTCGAGGAGCGGGTACGGTTCAGCGTCCCGGAGACGACCGTGCACGAAGGCCTGCTCCCCATCCAAGCGGTCGAGCCGCTGCGGTCCTGGCTCACGGAGATCGCTGACGATGCCACCCGAGCGGAGACCGCCGCGCGTGTCCTCGACGGCGCCCTTGACAGCTTCCGCATCCGCGCCCCTTCTCTCGCGCGGCACGTGGAGTCGCAGGCGGCCGCGACGGCGGAGCTCAGGTCGTCGGCCGAGGCCGCCTACGCCGCGGCCCTGACCGAGGTCGACGAGGCCACCCGCAACGGCTCGTTGCTCAGCGGCGAGGTCCTCATCCGCTGGCAGGACTTCGTCGGCACGGGGGAGGCGCTGCGTGCGCTGCGGGCCCAGGCGGGCCCGCTGCGTTCGCGGTTTCCCCGGCGGCGACCCCGCCGAGCTGCGGGCGGCGATGACCTGCGGAGTGCCCTGACGGCGACACTGCGGGCCCTCGTCGTCACGGGCGCGGAGCAGGCCGCGGGACGCGCCGTCGAGAGCTGGCGGGCGCATCCGGCCGCCGCCCCGGTCCTTGACGCCGCGGACGGCCCGCTCGAGCATGCGTCTCCGCAGGCCGAAAGGCGTGCGTCGGCTGCCGTGAGTGGGTGGTGCGACTACGTGCTCGAGGCGGTCCGCGGCCAGGGGGCGACGAAACGCTCGGTGTCGCGTGTTCTTTCATCCGATCCGGACGGCCTGGGTCTGGTGCTCATTGTCGGCCTCCTCGGGTACGCCACCGGGGACATTCCCGTGGCGTCCGGTACGAGCGCGCTTCCGCAACGGCTGCTCAGTACCTTGTTCGGCGCGGAGTCCCTGCGGACGATCGGGGCGAAGGCTCGTCAGGATCTCCGGATGCGCGTGGCCGCGGTGTTCGACGATGAGGCGCTGCGCTTCATCGAGGCCCTGGAACGTGCCGACCTGGCCGACGACGCGGCGATCAGGCTTTACCAGGCAACCTACGCACTCGAGGAAGCACGATGACGAGCGGCGACGACGATCTTCAGGCACGGCTCGGTCCGCTGCGCGCGATGGTCGAGCTCGGGGAGGACCGCGTCGACGAGGAGCTGCTCGGGGAGGCGAGGACGGTGCTCGCCCGCGCCCATACGCGTCTGCGGCTGTCGAGCGAACATACGGTGGTCGCCCTGGCCGGGGCGACGGGGAGCGGTAAGTCGTCGCTGTTCAACGCCATCTCGGAGCTCCATCTGTCGCCGGTCGGCATCCGGCGCCCGACGACCGACGCCACCCGCGCGTGCGTCTGGGGACTCGAGGGGGCGCGCCCGCTGCTCGACTGGCTGGCCGTCGACAAGCGGCACCGCTACGCACGGGCGAGCGCACTCGACGGCGACGCGGGCTGGTCGCTCAACGGTCTGGTGCTGCTGGACCTTCCCGACCACGACTCGGTGCGAATCGCGCATCACCTGGAGGTCGATCGGCTGGTTGAGGTGGCCGACCTCGTCGTCTGGGTCCTCGACCCGCAGAAGTACGCCGACCGCGCGATCCACGCGCGCTACCTCCGTACGTTCGAGTCCCACCAGACGGTGACGGTGGTGGTACTCAACCAGTCGGACCGGCTCGCCGCTGAGGCGCGTGACCAGTGCCTGGTCGACCTGCACGGGCTGCTCGAGGCCGACGGCCTCGGCGACGTACGGGTTTTCGCCACATCGGTGACGACCGGCACCGGAGTGGAAGAGCTTCGATCGCTGCTGGTCACCGAGGTCGCTGAGCGGCGGGCCTGGGGGCGGCGTCTGTCAGCCGACATCGACCGGCTCTTCGAGCGGATCGCGGTACAGACCTGGCAGGCTTCCCCTACTGGCATCGACGCGGCCCGCCGTTCCCTTCTCGTCGGTGCTCTGGCGGACGCCGCGGGGGTCCGCGCCGCGGGCGTGTCGCTGGAGACGGTCATGCGAGAGCGCGCTCGGCCGTACGTCGGGTGGTCCCTCGCCACGCTGCCCCGCTCCGTGTTCGCCGGTCGCGGTCGCCGCCCCGCCCGCTCGTCGTCCCGCCGCTCCATGCGCGGGAGTCCCTTGCTGCGTGCCGGCCTGAGGGACGGGGAGGTCGACCCCACTCAGGGGACGGGGGAGAAGTCGGCGGGCGCACAGCAGGCGATGGTCGACGACGCGGTGGCCCAGGCCGCTGAGAGCGTGGCGGCTGCCCTGCCGGGTTCGTGGGGCCAGGCCGTACGATTCGCCGGCCGGTCCTACGTCGACACGGTTCCCCACCGTCTGGGGGAGGTCGTCGCCTCCGCCCGGCGCGCCGGCCGACGGACCCCCGCGTGGTGGCGCGTGGCCCGGGTGGTCCAAGTCATGCTGGCGGTGGCGGCGGCGGCCGGTCTCGCGTGGGTGGCCGGCTTGATCGTCTTCGCCTACCTCCACGCTGGGACGAGCCCGTGGTCGGTCGTGGGGCAGCGGCGGTTCTTCCCGTACGCCGCCGGGCTCCTCGTCGCGGGGCTCGGGCTCGGCATGCTGGCAGGGTGGATCGGGACGCGGCTGGCACGCGGCGCGGCGCGCAGGCAGCGGGGGCGTGCTGAGGACCGGATGCTTCTTGATGTTGAGGGCGTCGCACACGCCGCACTGTTCCTGCCGGTCGGCGTGGAGCTGGAGCGGTACGCGCGGTTCAAGGAACAGCTCGCCTCGGGGCGGCGGCTTCAGGGCGGCGAGAGAGCCTCGCGTCGTCCACAGACTGCCGTCTGTCCACAGGTGCCGTGACACCCCTTTCGTCGGCCTTCTCTCGCGGCGAGTCTTGTGTGGCGTCAGGAGCCGCCGCCCCACCGTGCCGGAGGAGGGGCCCGTGCCAGAAGAGGGGATGAGATGAACGACGCGCTGATCACAGTCGTGGGCAACGTCGCGTCCGAGCCGCGTCACGCCGTGACCCGAAGCGGCGTCCACGTGACCAACTTGCGGGTGGCGTCGACGGCCCGCCGGTTCGACCGGGCCCAGGGGCAGTGGTGCGACGCCTCGACGCTCTACATCACGGTTTCGTGCTGGAGACAGCTCGCGCAGAACGTCGCGGCCTCGGTACACAAGGGGGACCCACTCGTCGTGGCGGGCCGTTTGCGTACCCGGTCCTACACCGACCGCGACGCCCAGCGTCGTGTCTACACCGAGATCGAGGCGTCCGCGGTCGGCCATGACCTGACGCGTGGCGTCGGTCAGTTCGTCAAGGGACGTCCTGTTGCCGGGAAGCCTGAGGGAGCGGAGGCCATGCCCGTGCCTGAGGGTGACGACGTGCGGAGCACCAGCGGTGTCCCTGCGGAGGACGCTGGACACATGAGTCGATTGCGCGGAGAGGGCCCCGAGGAGGCTGCCGCCTGAACCCACCGGAACCGCGTCAAGAGGTGAGTGGTACGCGGCACGGGCACCGGCCACCAGCCCCTACCCTTGTTGGCATGCCCGACTTCATCTACACGATGCGCGCCGTGCGCAAAGCGCACGGCGACAAGGTCGTCCTCGACAACGTTACGCTGGCCTTCTTGCCTGGCGCGAAGATCGGGGTCGTCGGGCCCAACGGCGCCGGCAAGTCGAGCCTGCTCGCCGTCATGGCTGGGCTCGACGAGCCTTCCAACGGCGAGGCGCGCCTCACCCCCGGCTACTCCGTCGGGATCCTCCAGCAGGAGCCCTCCCTGGACGAGACGAAGGACGTGCTGGGCAACGTCGAGGAAGGCGTGGCCGAGACCAAAGCGATGATCGAGCGCTACAACGAGGTCGCGGAGAGGATGGCGACCGACTACTCCGATAAGCTGCTCGACGAGATGGGTCGGCTGCAGGAGCAGCTCGACCACAGAGACGCGTGGGACCTCGACAGCCAGCTCGAGCAGGCGATGGACGCTCTGCGCTGCCCTCCGCCCGACGCCGACGTGTCCACACTGTCCGGGGGAGAGCGGCGGCGGGTCGCCCTCTGTCAACTTCTGCTCAGACAGCCGGACCTCCTGCTGCTCGACGAGCCGACCAACCATCTCGACGCCGAGAGCACCGAGTGGCTCGAGCAACACCTCGCGAAGTACCGGGGCACCGTCGTCGCCGTCACCCACGACCGCTACTTCCTCGACGACGTCGCCGAGTGGATCCTCGAGCTCGACCGCGGCCACGCCTACCCCTACCAGGGCAACTATTCGACCTATCTCGAGACGAAGCAGGCGAGACTGAAGGTCGAGGGCCAGAAGGACGCCAAGCGCAAGAGGGCGCTGCAGCAGGAGCTGGAGTGGGTCCGCTCCAACCCCAAGGCCCGGCAGGCCAAGAGCCGCGCTCGCCTGCAGCGTTATGAAGAGCTCGCTGACGAGGCCGAGAAGTACCGCAAGCTCGACTTCGACGAGATCCAGATCCCTCCCGGCCCACGCCTCGGCAACAAGGTCGTCGAGGCCAAGGATCTGACCAAGGGCTACGACGACCAGTGCCTCATCGAGAACCTCTCGTTCACCCTGCCCCCCGGGGGGATCGTGGGCATCCTGGGTCCCAACGGCGTCGGCAAGACCACGCTGCTCAAGATGCTCTTCGGGGAGGAGAAGCCCGACGCGGGCAGCTTGGAGCTCGGCGACACCGTGCAGATTTCCTACGTCGATCAGACCCGCGCGCGGATCGATCCGAACAAGACGGCGTGGGAGCTCGTGTCCGACGGTGAGACCCGTATCCAGGTAGGGACCGTCGAGATCCCGAGCCGCGCCTACGTCGCGGCATTCGGGTTCCGCGGCTCCGACCAGCAGAAGCCGGCCCGTCTCTTCTCCGGCGGCGAGCGCAACCGGTTGAACCTCGCGCTCACCCTCAAGCAAGGCGGTAACCTCCTGTTGCTCGACGAGCCGACCAACGACCTCGATGTCGAGACCCTGCGTTCGCTCGAGGGCGCCGTTCTCGACTTTCCGGGGTGTGTGGTCATCACCGCGCACGACCGTTGGTTCCTCGACCGGGTCGCGACCCACATCCTGTCCTGGGAGGGAGACGCCAGCTGGTTCTGGTTCGAGGGCAACTTCGCCGGCTACGAGCGCAACAAGATCGAACGCCTCGGACCAGAGGCCGCACGTCCGCATCGGGTGACCCACAGGAAGCTCACCCGAGGCTGACCGATGGACGACGGTCAAGAGCACGGCACGGCCGACAGCGCACGGGGAAGCAGCGCCCACGGGCGAGGCTCGCCCACGCGTGGCGACGTCGGTCGTCGCGTCCACGAGGCCGCCGAGCGGCTCCGTACGAGATCGCGCCGGCCGCGCGGTGACGCGCCGCGCGGACGCCAGCCCGCCGACGCGACCGTCGTGGAGGCGCCGGGTGCTGAAGGGTGGTCGACGGGTACATACGAGTCCGGTACCGGGCATCGGTACGTCTATCGGTGTCCGGTGCACTGGGGCGACCTCGACGCCTTCGGACACGTCAACAACGTCCGCATGCTGCGCTACCTCGAAGACGCGCGAGTGGCCATGCTGTTCGTCGACGCCGTGCGCGAAGGCGTCCCCGGGATGTCACATCTGATCGTCGCCCGCCACGAGGTCGACTATCTGTATCCGCTGGAGTTCCGCGCCGAGCCGATCCGCATAGAGGTATGGGTACGGCAGATCAGGGCAGCGTCGTTTACGGTCGGCTACGAGGTCCGCGACGATGATCACCTGTTCGTACACGCTTCCTCGCTCATCGTGCCGTACGACTTCGACGGAGCCCGCCCGCGCCGTCTCGCCTCGGCGGAGAGGACTTTCTTGGAACGCTATCTCGAGCGGCAACCCTGAGAGAGCAGGATTCTCCTATGCCACGACTCAACGGACGTGTGGCCCTCGTCGCCGGGGGCGCCGGCGCCGTGGGAGAAGGCGTCGTACGTTCCTTCCTCGACGCGGGAGCGACCGTTGTCGTCCCGTCGCGGAGCGAGGAGCGACTGCGGTCCTTGCGTGAGCGCGTCGGCGACGACAAGCGGCTCATGACCCTGGTCGGCGACGTCGGGGACCCCACTGGTGCCGAGGACGTCCGCGGGCGGGTGCTCGAGGAGACGAAACGCGTCGACGCGGTCGTCGCGTCTGTGGGCGGGTGGTGGCAGGGGCCCCGCCTCACCGGCGTCGACATGGAGACGTGGCGGCGGGTACTCGACAACAACCTCACCACCCACTTCGTGCTGGCCAGAACGTTCCTGCCGGTACTTCGAGAGCGTTCCGGGACTGCCTACCTCGTGATCGTCGGCGACGCGGCCGACCATCCTGTCGACGGCGCGTCGCTGGTCTCTGTATCGGCCTCGGGAGTGCTGGGCATGTTCCGCGCGCTGTCGGCCGAGATGGCCGACACGCCCGTACGCCTGAACGCCCTGTACCTTGGTCCGCTCCGTACCCGGGCCAGGCCGGACGGCGACCCGACATGGCTCTCGGCCGACGAGGTCGGCGCCTATGCCGCGTACCTCGCCAGCGGCGAGGGTGCGATGGTGAGCGGGAGCGTGGTGCCGCTGCTGAGCCGTCCGCCCGCCGGTGAGGCAAGGGCGTAAGAAGGGGTCAGGGAGCCAGCGGAAGCGAGCGGCCTTCCCCCGGCCCCTGGGGGGCGTTGAGCAGGCCATGGGCCGCGCGCACGAGATAGTCCCACAGCGCCGTGTCGTACCGCTCCGGCAGCCCGATGTCGTCCAGCGCGGCGCGCATGTGCGCGAGCCAGGCGTCGCGCTCCGTCTCCCCGATGCGGAACGGCACGTGGCGCATGCGCAGGCGCGGATGACCCCGCCGTTCGCTGTACGTGCGCGGACCCCCCCAGTACTGGATCAGGAAAAGAGCGAGCTTGTCCTCGGATTCATTAAGATCATCGGGGTACATCGACCGTAGGTGTGGATCCTCTCGTACGCCTTGGTAAAAACGATGGATGAGGCGACGGAACGTCTCCTCGCCGCCGACCGCGTCGTAGAAGGTGATCTGCTGGTCCTGCATCACTGACCATTCTCTCAGGAAGGAGCCATCGATGGCGACGATTCGTACGGCGAACGCACACTGGCAGGGACCTCTCGCCGAGGGCAAGGGAACGGTCTCGCTGGACTCCTCGGGGGTCGGCCGTTTCGAGGTGAGCTGGCCGTCGCGATCCGAGCAGCCGAACGGCCAGACCAGTCCGGAAGAGATGATCGCGGGCGCCCATGCGACGTGCTACTCCATGGCGCTGTCGAACGGGCTCGGCGGCGGCACTCCGCCGGAAACGGTCGACACCAGGGCGGACGTCACCTTTCAGGCCGGACAGGGTATCACCGGCATCCACCTCACCGCGCGCGCACGTGTGCCAGGGATCTCGGCGGAGGCCTTCGCGGAGGCAGCGGAGCAGGCCAAGGCGAACTGCCCGGTGAGCAAGGCTCTGGCTGGCGTGTCCATCACCCTCGACGCCCAGCTCGTCTCCTGAGCTTGCCGTGAACCCCGCGGGCGTCGGCCCTGCGGGTGCCTTCTGGTCGTGTCGGAGACGCGCACGCTGACGCAAAGCCCGACACCGCGTTTACGGTCCCGTGTCGCCGGTGCGGATACCTCGGGGGCGGCCGACGGCCTCGGGTGAACGCTCTGGAGAGGGGGCGGGATCGCGGCCGTCGGGCATCGGGCGCGTCCAGATCGCCTGTTGCGGGAACGGGATGTCCATGCCCTCCGCGTCGAGCCTCGCCTTGATGCGCTGCCGGAGCTCGCGCTGAACCTCCCACTGTTCGAGTGGTGCGGTGACGAGGGCCAGCCGCAGCACGATTGCCTCCCGCGTCAGGGACTCGACCCCCCAGAACTCTGGATCGTCCCTGACGGTGTTCTTGAACGCGGGGTCCTCCCGCAGCGTGCGCGCGGTCTCAAGGAGCAGTTCGCCGGCGCGGTCGACGTCGCTGTCGTAGGGGATCGGTATGTCGAGGATCGCGCGTCCCCATCCCTGGTTGGCGTTCGCGACCCGCATGATCTCCCCGTTGCGGACGTACCAGAGGACGCCAGAGAGGTCCCGCACGCGCGTCACCCGGAGTCCGACCTCCTCGACCTCGCCCACCGCGTCGCCGAGGTCGACCCAGTCGCCCATGCCATACTGGTCCTCCATCAGCATGAACATGCCGGAGAGGAAATCTCTGACCAGACTCTGCGCCCCGAAGCCGATTGCGAGACCGAGGATGCCCGCGCTCGCGATGATCGGCCCGAGGTTGATGCCAAGCTCCCCGAGGACCAGTACGAACGCGATCCCGTAGATCGTGATGCTGGCGACGCTGCGCAGTACCGAGCCGATGGTCTTGGCCCGCTGCCTGCGTCGCTGGCTGGAGGCGAGCAGGCTGGCATCGAACACGACGCGAGCGGGCCGCCTGGTGCCCGAATACCCTTCGGCGTCGGCCCCCTCCTCCTTCTCCTCGACGATGTGTTCGACGACGCGCGCGATGACACGTCGGGCGACCGCCCGCAGGAGGATGGCGATGACGATGATGAGAGCGACACGGAGTGCGGTCTCGGTGAACGCGCCAGCATGCGCTGCGAACCAGTCACCCACCGTGGCCGCGGTGTCGGCGGCGTTCTCCACCGGCTGGGGGGCGTACGGGAGCGCCACAGGAGAGCCCCTTGTCATCCCTTTTGTCGTCGATGCGTGGTCCGGTGGCCAGCCTAGGACAGGGCGAAGGCTCTAGATGGACAAACCGGTGTTCGCGGCGAGGAACGCCAGGGTGTCCGCGGTCAACGCGACGGCCCGGCTCACCGCGCGGGCGCCGTGCCCGACGTCTGACTCTTGACGCAGCAGCACCGGTCGGGCACCCGCTGTCGCGTGCTGCAGAGCGGCGCACATCTTCCGCGCGTGCATCGGGTCGACTCTGGTATCGCCGTCGAAGATCGTGAACAGCGTCGCCGGGTAGTCGGTCCCCTCGCGAACATGGTGGTAGGGGGAGTACGCGAGCAGCCAGCCAAGCTGTTCGGGGTCGGCCGCGCTGCCGTACTCGACGTTCCAGGTCGCGCCGAGGCCGTACTGGTCGTAGCGGACCATGTCCAGGAGCGGCGCCGCGCAGACGACCGCGGCGTACAGCTCAGGCCGCTGCGTCATCGCGGCCCCGACGAGCAGCCCGCCGTTGCTGCCGCCCTGGATCGCGAGGCGATCCGGCGTGGTCCACCCGTCGGCGACCAGCCGTTCTGCCGCAGCATGGAAGTCGTGGAAGACGTTCTTCTTGTCCGCGAGCATCCCGGCCCGGTGCCACTCCTCACCTTCCTCGCCGCCGCCACGGAGCCCGGCGACGGCGAACGTGCCGCCCGCCTCGACCCAGGCGAGGGCGGTGGCGTTGTAGCCCGGGGTGAGAGAGAGACCGAAGCCGCCGTAGCCGTAGAGAATCGTGGGGCGTGGGGCCGGCCCGCCCGGACGGGCGACGACGAACATGCGGACCTCGGTGCCGTCGGCGGAAGGGTAGGTCACCTGGCGCGCGTCGACCTCGGGGATGTCGGCCGTGCCCGGCGAGCGCGCCCACACGCCCGTCTCCCCGGTGCCGGCGTCGTAGTGGCAGACGGTGACAGGCGTGGTGTGGTCGGTGTAGGCGAACCACGCCTCGTGCCCGCCTTCCGGCCTTTCCAGGATGCCGCCGACCGTGCCGAGCCCGGGAAGCTCCACGCGTCCGAGACCCTCTCCTGAGGCGAGGTCATGGACGGTCACCTCGCTCACCGAATGCCTGGTCCTGCCCGCGAGCAGGATCGGGCGGTCGAGCGCGGGCCCGTCGAGGATGGCGTAGTCGTCGAGGACTCCCTCCGGATCCTCGGGCAGGAGCTCCTTCCAGCCGTCGTACGCCGGCCACCCCGGCTCGGCCACGCAGAGTCGCCCGCGCGGGGCGTCGCGGTCGGTGAGCGCGTAGAGCCTTCCGTCGCGGCCGACGCGCAGCTGGGTCTGGGCGTCGACACCTTCCTGCACAGGCCGAAGGTCGGGACGGCCGGCAGGGGAGGCGGTCAGGTCCGTGATCCATGCGTCGTTGCGCGGTGCGGTGCCGCGGGCGGCGGAGAGAACGAGCCATCGTCCGTCATGGCTGACCGACGCACCGAAGTACTCGGTCTTGTCCCGGCCCTCGCCGAAGACGAGCACGTCGTCGTCAGTCGGGGTCCCGACCCGGTGGAGATACAGGCGTCTGTGGTACTGCTCCTCGCCCGCGGGTACCTGGTCGGGCGGCAGTCGCCGCACGTAGTAGAAGGCGGGTGCCGTCTCGTGGTCACCGGGCAGCCAGCCGATGGGAGAGTAGCGGGTACGGTCGATCGGTCCATCGACGTTCTGTCCGGTCGCGACGTCCATGACGCGCAGCGCCGATTCCTCGTCGCCGCCGCGAGAGAGCTGGTAGGCGAGCAGCCGTCCCTCCTTGTCAGGCTGCCAGGAGTCCAGCGTGGTGGTGCCGGACGAGTCGAGGGCGACCGGGTCGATGCGGGCGCGTTCCACGTCGCCGGGGTCCACGGTGTAAAGGACGGGGTGTTCCTGACCGCCCGTGCGCCGCATGAAGAACCGGCGGTCGCCGCGCCAGATCGGCGGGGTGACGACGCCCACCCGGGTCAGCTCGGCGACCCGTTCGCGCAGCCGGTCCCGTCCCGGAAGGCGCTCGGCGTACGACTGGAACAGCTCGTCCTGGGCGGCGAGCCACGCCTTGGTCTCGGCGCTCGACTCGTCCTCGAGTGG
The DNA here is from genome assembly GCA_050699055.1 of Streptosporangiaceae bacterium. GTDB lineage: Bacteria > Actinomycetota > Actinomycetes > Streptosporangiales > JBOHCT01 > JBOHCT01. Next base: position 16,747 of record JBOHCT010000027.1, read on the forward strand.
GCGATAGGGGTCGGCGACCCGATGACCGTGGATGTCCTCGACGAGGTCGAGCCGATGGGCGGCGGGGTAGATCGGATGTGCCATGTCACGAACCCTATGGGTGGGGCCTCGTGCATCCGCGCGGGCGCGCCTCGCCCGCGCGGATGGCAGGCGCGACGGTACTTCGACGGCGTCCCGCACGGCGGGTGGCGAGAAGAGGACGAAGGCGTCACACTTGTTGACGTCACCCAGCGTGCCAACCAGGCACCGTGATGGGGACGGAGGTACAGGTGACTGGTGTCGTACTCAAGCGCCGTACAAGGCGCGCCGCACGCTCCCGGTCGTCGCGGCGCGTCGGACCGGATCCCGTCCCAGACCAGACGGGCCGGGGCAGCCCATGATGCATCAGGTGCTGCTCCTCAACGCTTCTTACGAGCCGCTCACCACACTGCCAGTGCGCCGGGCGGTCATTCTGCTTCTGCGGGAGAAGGCCGAGGTCGTCCACGATGACACCTCGGGTGCGGTGCTGCGTTCCGCATCGCTGGTGTTTGTCGTCCCGTCGGTGATCAGGCTCCGCCGTTTCGTCAAGGTGCCGTTCCGCGCACGGGTTCCTCTCACGCGGGCCGCGCTGATGCGTCGTGACAGCCACCGGTGCGCCTACTGCGGGCGCCGGGCCGAGACGGTCGACCACGTCGTGCCGCGAAGTCGGGGCGGCCGGCACACCTGGGAGAACTGCGTGGCCTCGTGCGTGCGCTGCAACATGCACAAGGCCGACAACCTGCTGGGGGAGCTGGGGTGGACGCTCCGCGTCCCCCCGTCGGTTCCACGGGGCGTCCACTGGCGGCTCATCGGGATCAGCCCCGGTGACCCCCAGTGGGCGCCCTACCTGCAACGTGCCGTGGCCTGACCGCGGCCTCTTAAGCGGGCCACGGGGGCAGAATGGCGTCGGCGGCGCTGCTGATGCGCTCGACGTCGACGAGCGTGAGGCGCCGCTGCCCTTCGCGCAGGTATCTGGTGAGGCGGTGCGCCGAGAGGACACGTACGCCGCGTAGCGCCAGCACCGTCCACGGCACTGTCGGACCGTGAATGACCACGGTCGGTACGACTTCGACCTGCCTGCCCGTGGCGCGGCCGATGAGCTCGCCGGCCCTTCTGGCCTGCCATGCGGTCCTGACGAGCGTCTCTCGCCGTGATGACGGTCCGGAGTAGAGGTCTCGGCCCTGCGCGCGGACCGGGGTGAAACGGTCCCATTTCTCCGAGTCCAGGAGGTAGATGCCCGTCGGGCCGACGACGAGATGCTCGAGGACCTGGTCGCTCCCTGGGACGGCGCGATCGTGGAGGACTCGGTGGCCCCTGCCTTCGAGCCGTGCCAACTGGCGCTTGGTCAGCTGCCGCCCCTTGGTCTCCTTGGGGCTATCCTGTGCCGTTCGCGGCTTGACCGTGAGCAGCATCGCGACCGCTAGCGCCACGATGATGAACCCGGCCCACCATCGGAGGACGACGCCGAAGACGACCGCGAGCGCGACGACGACAAGCGTCGGAGCGATCCACTGCCGTACGCGAGGGCCCACGGATCGGCTGAACGTGTTCGCCCTGTCGTCATTCACAGTACGTAGCGTAACCGCTGTGTCACAGAGCGGCCAGGGCGTCGCTGGCCGGTCCCGGTCCGAGTTGATGCTCTAGGGTCGGGGCGTGAGCGACATCCACGATCTCACCGCGCTGGAGCAGGCAACCGCCATCCGCGACAGGAAACTGTCCCCGGCCGAGATCACGGAACACTACCTGCGACGGGTTGAGCGCCATGACCGGGAGCTCGGAGCGTACATCACGGTCACGGCCGACCTGGCCCGCGATCAGGCGCGTGTCGCTGAGCAGACGGTAGCCGACACGAACGACGCCGACGCGTTGCCGCCGCTGCACGGCGTCCCGGTCCCGATCAAGGACCTCAACATGGTCGCGGGGGTCAGGACGACGTTCGGGTCGCGCGTCTACGCCGACTTCGTGCCCCCCGTCGAGGACACGGTCGCGACGCTGATCCGCGGGGCGGGGGCGATCCTGCTCGGCAAGACCAACACCCCGGAGTTCGGCCTGCCGTGCTACACGGAGAACGCGGTGGCGCCACCGGCCCGCACCCCGTGGGACACGGCGCGGTCGGCCGGCGGGTCGAGCGGGGGAGCGGCCGCCGCGGTGGCCGCTGGGCTCGCGCCGGTCGCGCAGGGCAGCGACGGCGGCGGATCGATCCGTATCCCGTCGAGTGTCTGCGGGCTCGTGGGGCTGAAGCCGTCACGTGGGCGGGTCAGCGGCGGCCCGATCCTCGCCGACGTGAGTGGCCTGCCCGTGAATGGCCCCCTCGCGCGTACCGTCCGTGACGCCGCCGCGCTCCTCGACGTCATGGCGGTCCCGCAGCCGGGCGACCCGTACTGGCTGCCACGTCCAGCGGAGTCCTTTCTCGCCTGCGCCGACCGCGACCCGCGCCGGCTGCGGGTCGGGCGGTACAGGACACCTGTCGTCGCCGACGTCGATCTTCACCCCGACTGCGTCGCCGCCTACGAGCAGGCGACCGGCCTGCTTACCGAGATCGGACACGAGGTCGTCGAGGTCGACCCGCCGTTCGGGGCGGGCGTCGTCCCCGCGTTCGAGACGCTGTGGAGCGTTCTCGCGGCGATCAATCCCGTGGATCCGGCACGCGAGGAGGAGCTGCTGCCGTTCACGCGGTGGCTGCGGCAGCGCGGCCGCGGGCCTTCCGCGGTGGAGTACGCGCAGGCCGTCGCGACGCTCCAGCTGGTTTCTCGTCAGGCGGTCCAGGCCGTCCATGGCTGCGACGCGGTGCTGACCCCCACGCTCGCGGCACCTCCCGCCCGTGTGGGAGGCATCCGTGACGACGCGGACCCCGCCCGTGACTTCGCGGCACAGATGGCCTTCACTCCGTTCACCGCCACGTACAACGTCACCGGCCAGCCCGCGGTCAGCCTTCCCCTGTACTGGGACGCGGACGGGCTGCCGATCGGTGTCATGCTGTCCGCCCGACCCGGCGACGAGGCCACGTTGATAGCGCTGTCCGCCCAGCTGGAGCGGGCACATCCGTGGCGCGACCGCCAGCCCGAGCAGTGGTGAGCAGCGGCCCGCTCGCCCGGCTCGGCGCGCTCGCCGACGTACACGGCGTGGCCACCTCGTACGAGTCGTCGGTCGGCGAGCGGGTGCATGTCGCTCCCGCGACCCTCGTCGCCGTCCTCGGGGCGCTCGGCGTTGACGCGTCGACCCCGGAGGCTGTCGAGGAGGCTCTGCACCGTGCGGGATCCGCGGCCCGGTCGCGTCTGTTGCCGCACGTGGTCGTGACCCGCGAGGGTGTCCCGGAGCGGGTGCCGCTGGGACTGTCCGAGGGGGAGAGGGCCGAGGCATGGGCGGAGCTCGAGGGCCGCGAGGAAGACCGCGCGTTCTCGTGTGACTCCTCCGGGCCGGGCGGGACCCGGCTGCGGGTGCCCGGCGACGTGCCGCTCGGTTGGCATCACCTGCACGTCCGCTCCGGCGATCGCACCACGACGGTCCCGCTCGTGGTCACCCCTGCCCGGCTCGAGCCGCCGACGCGGGGTTTCGGACTCATGCTGCAGCTGTACGCGCTGCGCTCCCGCGGCTCGTGGGGTCTCGGCGACCTCCGCGACCTCGCCGAACTGGCCGCTTTCGCCGGGCGTGAGCTCGGGTCAGGGTTCGTTCTGGTGAACCCCCTGCACGCCGCCCAGCCTTCCCCGCCAGTTGAGCCGTCACCGTACTTCCCCTCGAGTCGCCGGTACCTCAACCCCCTCTACCTCCGGGTGGAGGACGTCCCCGAGCACGGTGCGCTCGCCTCGGCGGCGCGCGAACGGATCGAGCGGTTGGCCGTTCCGCTGCGCGAGCGCGTACGCAGTCCGGAGCTGCTCGATCGCGACGGTGCCTTCGCGGCGAAGCTGGGTGCGCTCGAGCTTCTGTATGCCGCTCGTCGCAGCCCTGAGCGGGAAGCTGCCTTTGCCGGCTACCGTGCCCGTGAGGGCGACGGGCTGCGGGACTTCGCCACCTGGTGCGCCCTCGCCGAACGGTACGGACCGGCATGGCGACGCTGGCCCCAGGGTCTTCACCACCCGCGCGGGGCGGAGGTGGCCCGCGCGCGGGTGGAGCTCGCTGACCGGGTCGATTTCCACTGCTACGTGCAGTGGCTCCTCGATGAGCAGCTCGCGAACACGCAGCGCGCCGCGTGGGGCGCGGGCATGCCCCTCGGCCTCGTCCACGACCTCGCCGTCGGCGTGGACCCGGATGGCGCCGATGCCTGGGCCCTCCACGACCAGCTGGCCCAGGGTGTCACGGTGGGCGCGCCACCCGACGCGTTCAACCAGCAAGGACAGGACTGGCGACAGCCGCCGTGGCAGCCGACGAGACTGGCCGAGGCCGGCTACGCGCCGTACCGGGACATGTTGCGCGGCGTCCTCCGGCACGCGGGGGGCGTGCGGATCGACCACATCTTGGGGCTCTATCGACTGTGGTGGATCCCCGAGGGCGCACCCCCCTCGGCCGGCACGTACGTCCGCATGGACCACGAGGCCCTCGTGGGCATCCTCGCGTTGGAGACCCATGCGGCCGGCGCCGTCGCGATCGGCGAGGACCTGGGAACGGTCGAACCGTGGGTGCGCGACGACCTCGCGGGACGCGGTGTTCTCGGCACATCGATGCTGTGGTTCGAAAAGGACCGCGCCGGGCGGCCGCGAAGGCCGGCGGAGTGGCGGGAGGGTTGTCTCGCCACGGTTGGTACCCACGACATGCCGCCGGCGGCCGGGTACCTCACGGGTGAGCACGTGGCGCTCCGTGAGCGGCTCGGCCTGCTTTCCCGGCCGGCTGCGGAGGTGCGGCGGGAGGACGAGGCCGACCGGCGGGGCTGGATCGGGGTACTGCGCCGTCTCGGTTTTCTCGGCGAGGGCGCGGGGGAGAGGGAGATCATCGAGGCACTGTACGCGTTCCTCGCCGCGACGCCGTCGCGACTGCTCGCGGTCGCGCTGCCCGACTGCGTGGGCGCGCGTCGTACGCAGAACCTGCCCGGGACCACCACCGAGTACCCGAACTGGCGGATCCCGCTCGCCGACGGTTCGGGGCGGCCGGTGACGTTGGAGGACCTGGAGGACCTGGAGGACCTGGAGGACACTGTCCGCTCGCCAGGTGTTCGCCGGCTCGCGGCGGTCGCGGGACGCCGACCCTAGTCGTCTGTCGCTTCCGGCGTCGCGCTACCGTAGCTGCGTGAGACGCAGAAACGTGCTTCGTCCCCTGCCGGCCCGCCCAGGCGCCCTCGTCTACTCGGGTGCCGTCTCTGGCGCCGCCCCGCTCCTCGCCTTCGGGCCCCACCCAGGATGGGACGGCACGGGGCTGTCGCCCCTCCAGACGGTGGGCGTCTTCGTCGGGATCCCTGTCGGGCTCTTCGTCGTCATCTCGCTGCTGTTCGTCTACCTGCCGTCGATAACCAGCGGGAACCGCTACCGGCCGGGACTGATGTGGTCCGCGGAGCCGGAGTGGTTCGAAGGCCCCGACAATCCCGAGGAGGCCGCGGAAGCCGATTCCACGACGACTGGAGGCGGGGCCAGTGCCAGCTGGTGACGCGTTCAGCGACGACCAGGTCCACACGATCCGGCGGGTGCTGCGGACCGCGCGTGCTGAGACGGGCCTGCGTTTCTCCCTCCATGTCGGCCGCGCCGAGGGCGAGAGTCGCGTGTACGCACAGCGTCTGCACGCCGCCCTCGGCCGCGACGCGCCCACAGCGGTGCTCATCGCGGTGGATCCGGCGGCTCGCCGGCTGGAGATCGTCACCGGCGGCGAAGCCCAGCGCCGACTCGACGACCGTACGTGCGCGCTCGCTGCGATGTCGATGACGACCGCTTTCAGCGTGGGTGACCTGGTCGGTGGCATCATCAGCGGGGTGAGCATGCTGGCCGACCACGCGCGCCGCGAGCCGATCCTGCACCAAGAGCACCCCAACTAGGGCGGCGCCTTCAGGCCACCCTCTCCGACCTTTTCGCCCGGTCTGGCGGACCGAAGATCCGCGTGTCTGATCGAGGGAGGGAGTTTCCTGGCGCAGTGCGGCCATGAACACGGATCTCGCTGGGGACAGAGAAGGGATCAGCCGGGCCCGCCGCGGGACCCGAGGCGGCGCTAGTCGCCGCGCTGATCACGCTCGCGTGCCCGCAGCGCGCGCAGGATCCCCGCGCGGCCTTCGAGGAGGAGTCGCCGCAGCGCGGGGGGTGGGGCCTCCCGCCCGAGGTGGCCGTCGGTCAGGTCGACGGTGCGCTGGTTCACGATGAGCGATGGGTACATTCCCACTGCGAACTGTTTGGCGATCTCGTTCGGCCATGTTCGCCAGATCCGTCCGACCACCTCGAAGTAGCGCTCGGCATACGGGGCGATCAGCTCGCGCTGGTCGGGCTGTTGGAAGCCGGTGATCATGGCCCGCAGCTCGTGGTTGGGCAGGGTGCCGCTCACGATCTTCTCCCACGCCCAGGCCTTGGCGTCGGCGTCGGCCCGCGCCGCGCGAGCCGCCGAGGCGTGGCGCTCTCCCGCGGCGGTGGTGTCACGGGACAGTTCCGCGTCGATTTCGTCTCCGCCGGCCGCACCACACGCGACGAGGCGGTGCAGCAGTGCCCACCGCAGGTCGGTGTCGATGGTGAGCCCGTCGAAGGCGGCGGAGCCGTCGAGCAGGCCACGCAGCAGATGGAGGTGCTCGGGCGTGCGCGCCACCGCCGCGAACGCTTGGGCGTACGCGAGCTGGTGGTCGCTGCCGGCCTCCGAGTCGTACAGCAGCGCACACACCGTGTCCGCCGCCGTTCGCAGCCCCTCCTCGCGGTGCTCGGCCGCGGCGAACTGCTGGAGCGCCGTGCGGGTCTGTCGCAGCAGTGTCTGGGTGACGCCGATGTCGATGGGGCCACGCAGCCCGCCGAGGACCAGCAGGACGTAGTCGCGCGTCGCGAGCTCGGCGTCGCGGCACATGTCCCAGGCCGCCCCCCAGCAGAGTGCCCTCGGGAGGGAGTCGCGCAGCTGGCCGATGCCCTCGATGATCGTACGCATGGACCGGTCATCGAGCCGGATCTTGGCGTAGGTGAGATCGTCGTCGTTGAGCAGCACGAGGTCGGGCTGCGACACGCCCACGAACCGCGGCACCTCGGTGCGGTCGCCGACGACGTCGAGCTCGATCCGCTCGCGCCGCACGAGTCCCGACGGTCCATGGTCGTACAACCCGACGGCGAGCCGGTGCGAGCGCAGCGTGGGGTAGTGGGGCGGCGCCTCCTGGAGGACGGCGAACGAGGTGAACCTTCCGTCGGCATCGGTCTCGAACGCCGCGCGCAGAACGTTGACGCCCGCGGTCTCCAGCCATTGCTTGGACCAGGAGGCGAGGTCGCGGCCCGAGGCTTCCTCGAGAGCCGACAGCAGGTCGTGGAGGGTGGTGTTGCCCCAAGCGTGGCGGCGGAAGTACGCACCCATGGCCGACAGGAACTCCTCCTTGCCCACCCAGGCCACGAGCTGTTTCAGGACCGCCGCGCCCTTGGCGTAGGTGATGCCGTCGAAGTTGACCTCGACCGCGGCGATGTCGGGGATGTCGGCGGCGATGGGGTGGGTCGAGGGAAGTTGGTCTTGACGGTACGCCCAGGTTTTCCACAGGTTGGCGAACGTCGTCCAACCCTGTGTCCAGCGCGTGGCCTCGGACAGTGAGAGCAGGCTCATGAACGTGGCGAACGACTCGTTGAGCCACAGGTCGTCCCACCAGCGCATCGTGACGAGGTCGCCGAACCACATGTGCGCCATCTCGTGCAGGATCGTCTCGGCGCGGCGTTCGTGGGCGGCGTCGGTCACCCGGGAGCGGAAAACGTAGTCCTCGAGGAACGTCACGGCACCGGCGTTCTCCATCGCGCCCGCGTTGAACTCCGGTACGAACAGCTGGTCGTACTTCCCGAACGGGTACCGGACGCCGAAAACGCGCTCGTAGAACTCGAGGCCCTGCCTGGTGACCTCGATGATCTCCTTGGCATCCAGGTAGTCGGCCAGCGACGCGCGGCAGTAGACCCCGAGAGGGGTGCCGTCGTACTCGTCGCGGGTGACGTGGTAGGGGCCAGCGATGACGGCCGTGATGTAGGTCGCGATCCGCGGGGTGGCCGGGAAATGCCACCGCGCCGCGTCGTCGCCCGCCAGTTCGCGTGAGACGTCCGGTGCCGCGTTGGACACGACCTGCCAGTCGCCGGGGCAGGTGACGGACAGCTCGAAGGCCGCCTTGATGTCGGGCTGGTCGAAGCAGGCGTAGACGCGGTGGGCGTCAGCGGTTTCAAACTGGCTGTAGAGATAGGTCCTGCCGTCAACCGGGTCGACGAACCTGTGCAGTCCCGCGCCGGTGCGCGTGTACGCGCAGTCGGCCACGATGCGCAGCTCGTTGTCGGCGTCGAGGTCGTCGAGGGTGACCCGATCATCCTTGTACGCGTGCGCCGGGTCGAGGCGTCGGCCGTTCAGGGTGATCTCACGGACCTCTGGAGCCGTGAGGTCGATGAAACTCTCCGCGCCCGGGTCGGCGCACCCGAACCGGACGACGGTCGTCGACGCGAGACGCGCCTCCCCTCGGGTGAGATCGATCTCGACGGTGTAACACTCCACGTCAAGCAGACGGGCGCGCTCGCGCGCCTCGTCACGGGTCAGGTTGTTGACGGGCAACGGAACTCCTTCGTGGCACGCATGTGACGGAATCCTCCCACGCTTTCCATCGGGTCGGCGGGAATGACGCGGGACGCACGCGAGTTGCCACGATACGCACACATCGGAAGGGGCGGTGAGCGAGGTTGTCTGACGAACGGCAGACTCCTGTTGACTTCTGGTTCGACCCGATCTGTCCCTGGGCGTGGATTACCTCGCGCTGGCTGCTCGAGGTGACACCCAGGCGTGGGCTCCGACCCAACTGGCATGTGATGAGCCTCACGATGCTCAACGAGGACCGCGACATCTCCGACGAGTACCGGAAGAAGTTGGAGCAGGCGTGGGGACCGGCCCGGGTCTGTGCCGCCGCGGCGCAGAAGTACGGGGAGGACGCGCTCGAGTCCCTGTACACCGCGCTGGGCACGCGTTTCCACAATGAGCAGCGGCCCAAGGACCGTGAGACGATCGAGGACGCGCTCGCCGAGGCCGGACTCGCAACCGAGCTCGCCGACGCCATGACGTCGACCGACTACGACGAGGGTCTTCGCGCCTCGCACGACGAGGGCATCGAGCGTGTGGGCGACGACGTCGGCACGCCGATCATCAGCGTGCGCGGCGCGTCGTTCTTCGGGCCGGTCGTGTCCCCCATACCCCGGGGCGACGACGCAGTGCGGCTGTGGGATGGTGTCGTCGCCGTCGCCGGTACGGACGGGTTCTTCGAGCTCAAGCGCAGCCGTACCCGCAAGCCGATCTTCGACTGACGCCTGGGAGGGCGGTGGGCCTGAGTATCCCGGCCGCGGGAGGGTCAGGCGGGGCACTCGCCGTCACACGACGATCTCCATGCGCAAGTCGCGGCCCGTCGCGGGGTGGGTTGTCACATGGCAGTACGCGCGCCTCGCCGTGCAGCCACCGCCAGGCCGACCACGCGGCCGCGAGAGCGTCGAGCGCGTCGTCGGGACGGGCCTGGGGCGGCGCGGCCGAGAGGATGGTCGCGGGGTCGGTCAGCCAGCCGGTGAGGGCGGCGAGTCGCGCCTTCGGTCCCTCGGCGCGGCGCTTCGACGGGAGCGGGCGACCTGCCAGGGTGGCGAAGGTGAGCTCGGGGTGGACTTCGACGATCCTCGCCTGCCGCGTCGGCGTGAGCACGGTGTCCACGTCGCTGATCCGCGGGACGATCAGCCAGGTCTGCCGGGAGATGGCTCGACCGTCAGCGGAACGGGCGGCGGCGCAGGCTTCGGCGTACGTCCGCGCCGAGAGCACCCGACGCGGAGGGGCCGGGAAAACCGTCGAGCCACGTCGAGCCAGCACCCGGCGGGCGTGCAAGTCGCAGGCGCGCGGACCGGCTTCGGGCAGGCCGATCGGGACGTCGATCGCGGTGGCTGGGGCGTCATCGGTCAAGACGTCACGCGCTTCGCGGTACGTCCGCCACCGAACCCGCCCGCGAGGGTCCACGGCGGCTCCGACCCATCCTCCCGGGCAACCGTCCACCCCAAGCGCCCACGTCACGGGCGCGACCTGCCAGACTTCGCGGCATGCACGTCTATCTCGGCTCCGACCATGCCGGATTCGAGCTCAAGGGGCACCTCCTCCGCTGGCTGCGCGAGCGGGGCTATGAGCCCATCGACTGCGGTCCAGATTCGTACGAGGCGAGTGACGACTACCCCCCATACATCATGCGCGTCGCCGCCGGCGTCGCCGGGGACGCGGGGAGTATGGGCGTGGTCATCGGGGGCTCTGGCAACGGTGAGGCGATCGCCGCCAACAAGGTGCAGGGGATACGGGCGGTACTGGTGTGGGATGAGCGGACCGCGAGGCTGGGCAGGGCGCACAACGACGGCAACATCATCAGTCTCGGTGCCCGCATGTACACCCTCGATCAGGCCACCCGCCTGGTCGAGATCTTCTTGACAACGGCGTTCTCCGAAGAGCAGCGACACGCCCGACGCCTCGCCATGATCGCGCGCTACGAGGAGTCGGGAGAGTTGCCGGAGCCTTCGCCGGGGTCCTGACCTGCCTTGGCCTTGCGTGATCTGTGACGGCGCGGCGCGCTTTTCTCCGCCACCCGCTCGTCTTCTGGTGTCGGGCGCGAGACGTCTCGTGCGCGCATGGCGGCGCTCGCGGTGACCCGCGACATATCCGGTCGTGGCATCGTTCCCACCTTCCTCAGAACATGGTCGTGCACAGCGGTTTCGGCGCCCAGCCCATGGCCGCGGCCAGGGCACGCAGCGCGCCAGTGGTCGACTCCCGCGCAAGCCCCGCGCCCGCCGGGCCGGAGAAGTCGGCGTCACCGAGATACGCCGCGCCGAGCTCACGGACGTGCACCTCGGCGTCGGCCGCGTCTCGGGTGTGCTCGCAGGTCGCTCCGCTCTCGTCACCCGCGAGTCGCCAGCGACCGGCGTTCCAGGGGCAGGTGGGGTCGGTGACCTGTATGACGATGTCGATCGGCCGGGCGTACGCGCGGGCCGCGAGCGCGCGGTCGACATCCACCACGCGTACCCACAGGTCGTCGCGAACACGGACCCGCGCCCGCCGGGGATCGGCGAGGAGGTGCAGCAGCGGCTCATCGACCGGACGCCAGGGCGCGATGACTTCTTCGACGAGATCCCGGTCGAGGGCATGCTGCCAGAGCGCCGCATAGGCTTCCGGGTCACGGGTGGTGGGCTCCAGGACTGTCAGCCGATTGTCTGGGATGCCCGACTCCCGGTCCCAACCTTGGCGCACGATGAGGAACGCGTAGCCGCGCGGCCCGGACCCGTCCTCGACGACCGCGCACTGCAATGCCTGGTCGCGCGCGTAGCGGGTGACGTCGGCGAGCAGCTTGTCCCACCACGCGTCGTCACGCGCGAGGCTCCCCGGGCGGTCGTCGCGACAGTCGTCGTAAATCTGTGCGATCTCCTTGCGGGCGTCGGCGGGGTCCGAGAGCCGCGTCGTCAGCGCCGGGTCGAGCCGTACGCGCCGGTCGAAGCGACCCTCCCCGCGCCGCAGCCGAAGGG
>JBOHCT010000028.1:0-28356 GCA_050699055.1 Streptosporangiaceae bacterium
ATCGGGGACAATGGGCCGTCATGGGAGATGGGACCTGGCTGCTGTACGGCGCCAACGGCTACACGGGCCGGCTCATCGCCGAGGAGGCGGTCCGCCGCGGGATGCGTCCGGTCCTGGCTGGCCGGCGGGAGGCCGCGGTCCGTCCGCTCGCCGAGCGCCTGCGCCTGCCGTACCGGATATTCGGGCTCGACGACATGCCGGCCGAGCGGCTCGCCGACGAGATGGGTGCGGTCGACGTGGTGCTGCTCGCGGCCGGGCCCTTCTCCGCCACGAGCGGGCCCGTGGTCGAGGCCTGTCTCGCCACGGGTACCCACTACCTCGACATCACTGGCGAGATCGACGTGTTCGAATCAGTCTTCCGGCGACACGCGGCCGCCCGGTCGAGCGGGTGCGTGCTCTTGCCGGGAGTGGGCTTCGACGTCGTCCCCACCGACTGTCTGGCGGCCGCCCTGAGTGCCAGTTTGCCGGGCGCGCGGCTGCTCGAGCTCGCGTGGGCGGGCGGCATGAGACCGACCAGTGGCACGGCGCGCACGACGATCGAGGCGTTGCCCGACGGGGGAGCGGTGCGCGAGGAGGGCAGCATCCGCCGAGAGCCGATCGGTCGACGGACGCTGCTCGTCCCGTTCCGCGATCGGTCGCGGCTCGCGATGTCCGTCCCCTGGGGTGACGTCGCCACCGCGTACCACTCCACCGGGATCCCCGACATCGTCGTCTACACCGCGGTCCCGCCTGTCATGGCGCGGGCGGTGCGGCTCGGCCGGACCCTTCTACCGCTCCTGCGCGGCGGCGGCGCCCAGCGGGCGCTGCACGCGGCAGCCGGGAGGTGGTTCCGCGGCCCTGGCCCCGAGCAGCGTCGGTCTGGACGCACTCACCTGTGGGGGCGCGTACGCGACGCCGGCGGGGAGGAGCGGTCGGCCACCCTGGAGACGCCCGAGCCGTACCACCTGACCGTCCTGACCGCGCTCGAGGCCGTCCGCCTGGTGGTGGACGGGCAGGTGGAGCCGGGCGCGCAGACCCCGTCGCTCGCCTTCGGCGCGGACTTCATCACCAGCATCCCCGGCTGCGATATCTCGCCAGGAGCGTGACACGAAAGGAAGGCCAAGATGGAGGCTGTCGAGTTCCGCCCCGAGCGTGAGCAGTACGCGTTCACCTTCGGCGGCGTGCCGCCGGTCCTCTCGGTGAAGCCGGGGACCGTGCTGCGGCTGTGGACCGAGGACGCGTTCTGCGGGAACCTGCGTCGGACCACGGACCTGCCGAGCGCCGCGCTGACCATGCCGTTCGTCAATCCGCAGACGGGTCCCTTCTACGTCGAGGGGGCCGAGGCGGGTGACACCCTGGCGCTGCACCTCGTGGAGCTGGCCCCGGCCCGGGACTGGGGCGCGTCCAGCACCATCCCGTTCTTTGGCGGGCTCACGAGTACGGACCGTACAGCGACCCTGCAGGACCCACTGCCGGAGCGGACCTGGATCTACCAGGTCGACCGGACCAGACAGACGGTCGCGTTCGAGGCCCAGGGCAGTGAGCTTCACCTCGAGCTGCCGATGGCTCCGATGCTGGGCACGGTCGGACTCGCCCCCGCGGCGTACGAGGCCCGCTCGTCGCTGGTGCCCGACAAGTTCGGCGGAAACATGGACACCCCCGAGATGCGGGCCGGTGCGACCTGCTACCTGGGGGTCAACGTGGAGGGTGCCCTGTTCTCCGTCGGTGACGGGCATTACCGCCAGGGCGAGGGTGAAGTCTGTGGGACCGCGGTCGAGGGCGCGATGGAGGTGACGCTGATCGTCGAACTGATCAAGGGCGGAGCGCCGGCATGGCCCCGCCTCGAGACCGACGAGCAGCTGGCCGTCGTCGGTTCCAGCCGTCCGCTCGAAGACGCCTGGCGGGCGGGTCAGGTGGACATGGTGGCCTGGCTGGGCGAGCTGTACGGGCTTGACTCGCTCGATGCCTACCAGCTGCTCACCCAGATCAGCGAGGCGCCGCTGGCCAATGTCGTGGACGTCAACTACAGCTCCGTCGTCAAGGCGGCCAAGGCGTTGCTGCCGCCGGCGGATGTCTACGACGGGATGCATCGATACCTGCGCGAGCAAGCGGCATCCATCACCTCGGCGTGATCGGCGACGGCGAAAGGTTGGGCGACAAGTGGATCTACAACTGGGCGGACTGCGTGCCCTGGTGACGGGCGGTACGAGGGGAATCGGGCGGGCGATCGTGGAGACCCTCGCCACCGAGGGCGCTTCGGTGGGGTTCTGCGCCCGCACTGCCTCTGACGTCACCGCGCTGGTCGAGACCCTCCGCGAGCGCGGAGTCACCGCGGTGGGCTCGGCCGTCGACGTGGCCGACCCTGACGGCATGCGGCGGTGGGTGTCGGAATCCGCGGCCGAGCTCGGCGGACTCGACATCGTCGTGGCCAACGTGAGCGCGCTGGCGATCCCGGACAGCGACGACAACTGGCGCACCAGCTTCGACGTGGACATGATGGGGACAGTCCGCCTGGTGACGGCAGCCATGCCGTACCTGGAACGAAGCGGTGCCGCGTCGATCGTGACAGTCGGCAGCGTCTCCGGTCGCGAGATCGATTTCGCCGCGGGCCCGTACGCGGCGTTCAAGGCGGCGATCATCCACTACACCCAGGGACTCGCGTACCAGCTCGCGGCCAGGGGCATCCGAGCCAACAGCGTGTCCCCCGGCAACACCCTTTTCCCCGGCGGAATCTGGGACAACACGAGGCAGAACGACCCAGACCTCTTCGCGCACGCCATGAACCTCAACCCGACGGGGAGGATGGCCAGGCCGGAGGAGATCGCCCGCGCGGCGGTGTTTGTGGCCAGCCCGGCGGCGAGCTTCATCACGGGCGCGAACCTGCTCTCCGACGGCGCCCTGACTCGCGGCGTGCAGTTCTGAGGAGACACTGGCGCCCCGAGGGATTGTCCCGGCTTGGCAGTGAAGATCATTGCGAGCATATTGTGCGGCGGTTCTCGTAAGTGAAGGGCGGCGGCTTTCTAGGAGGAGTTGCGCTGGCCGATGAGGTGGAAAACGCGGCTGAGCTGCCGGTAGGGGTCCCGGCGGCTGGCTTGCAGCTCGACGGCCGCGACAGTCGAGACCTCTTCGGCGTCGGCAGCGTCGAGGCCCATCCAATCGGTGAAGAGCCACACACCGTACCAGGCGACTGGTTCCACCTCGTGTTCTCGCAGCAGCTCGGACAGCCCCTCGACGGTGTCCGCCCGGGTGCCGACGCCGAGGACTCCGCGCTCTGTTCGGGCATCGAAGGCTGTTAGAGCGTCACCCCACCGGCGCTCTAGCGCGGGGCGAACGGCCAGGGTCTTGGCGTTGAGGGCCATCACCGATACCAGTCCTCCCGGTGCCGTTCGGTCGCATAGCGAGGAGAGCAGCGCTCCGGGTTGTTCCAGGTACATCAGGACGCCGTGACACAGCACCGCCGTGAAGCGCTGGCCGCCGGTTGCTCTGGCCGCGTCTTCTCCCCGTTCCTGCACGAGCCGTACCCGGTCGCGTACGTCTGGGACCTCTGAGGCCAGCCGGTGCTCGGCCTTGTCCAGCATCGCCGGCGAGGGGTCGAGGATGGTCACCTCGTAGCCAGCGCGGGCTAGAGGGAATGACTGGTTGCCCGCTCCCCCGCCAACATCCAAGATGGCCGCAGGCGGCTTCGGGAGGTGATCCATCAGGTGACGGTGGAGGACGTACGTGCGGACTTGTCCCTTCACTGAGGCGTAGGCCTCGTCCACAAACTGGTCAGCGAGGAGAGCCCAGGTGTCCGCGCTCATGACTTCATGATGCGCCGCCCTTGATCTATCTGCACACGGCGGTGGTGCGCCCGGAGGGATTCGAACCCCCGACCGGCTGCTTAGAAGGTACGGAACGATCTTGGTCTCTGACCCGCGGAGTGTCTACCTGCCGGGCCGCGCCGATCTTGGTCTTTGAGTGACCGCTGTCGACCGGGGCTGACTGTTCGATCGGGCACGCAGCGGGCACGATGGAGTAGCTTCGGTTGGGTGAACGATCTTCGGACGACGTACGTGGCCGGGATGCGGCTGGCTTATCGCGTGACCGGCGACCCGAAGGCTCCGCCGATGGTGTTGCTTCACGCGCTCGGCGAGGACGGAACGAACTGGGACGGGGTGACAACGGCCTTCGCGGGGTCACGGCGGGTGTACGCGCCGGACCTCCGCGGCCACGGGCGGAGCGGCTGGCCGGGGACGTACTCTTTCGAGTTGATGCGCGATGACGTGCTCGGTCTCCTCGACGTCCTTGACCTTGACCGCGTCTCCTTGGTCGGGCACTCGATGGGAGGCGCCGTGGCCTATCTGGTCGCTGAGGCTCACCCAGAGTTGGTCGACCGGCTGGTGATCGAGGACGCCCCACCGCCGCGCCCCCGCGTCCGTCCACTCCCCGAGCGTCCCGAGGGGCCCTTGTCCTTCGACTGGACTGTGGTACGGGCCATCAATGAGCAGTTGGCCGACCCCGACCCGGCATGGTGGGATCGAGCCGCCGAGATCACTGCTCCCACTCTCATCGTCGCCGGCGGACCGGACAGCCACATTCCCCAGGACCAGCTTGCGGACATGGCTAGACGGATACCCGACTGTCGACTTGTCACCATCCGGGCTGGTCACCAAGTGCACACCGCCCGCCCGGCGGAGTTTGTCAACGAGGTGGCCGCCTTTCTTGGCTCACTGCCGTGAGGGCTCGGCTGCTTGGACCCGGGCACGTGGCAGGTACGCAGACGGCTCCGGAGTGGGTCTTCGTCGCCAGCGCGGTACACGGTGTGACCTGCGACCGGACGCCGGCGTACAGGCTATAGGTCCGAGATCATTGTGCGCATGTTGCGCAACGCGCCTGTCGCTCTGCCTCCCATTCCTCCCCCTGGCTTCACTGAGCCACCTTGTGAGGGGCCGGACGTGTCAAGGGTGTCGGAGGCATCGTGCAGCGACGGCAAGATGCTTTGCCCGATCCCCGTAGGGGACCCGGGGGCCGCGTAGCGGTCGGGCGAAGGACCTGTGCCGACTCTGTGCCGACTCTGTGCCGCCCTTGACGCGTGTCCGGCCTCGACGAGACACTCAGCCGGGCCGGGAGGGGATTCCACGAGCGGTGGGATGCCCAGCCGCCGCGGATGGCATCCTAGAGGGACGGAGATCACGAGGAGATCAGCGATGACCCAGCCCCTTGGCACGCAGCCCGCGCCTCAGCGCACGCCTCTCCGTCGGCCCCCAAGGCCGCAGCGGCGCCGGCGAGCCGGGCCGACTCGGCGGCGCAGAGCACCGCCGCTTGATCTATCTGCACGCGACGAGTGAGCGCCAACGGGTCGTCGCTGATGGGCTCAGCGCGCTTAGGAGCCGCTGGGGCACGCAGCGGGCACGCCGGCGTCGGGATGTGTCATGAGGCTGCCCGCGCGGTGGGGGATATACGGGCATGACCTGGGGTTTTGTGCTGGTGCGCCCGGAGGGATTCGAACCCCCGACTGGCTGCTTAGAAGGCAGCTGCTCTGTCCCCTGAGCTACGGGCGCTCCGTCTCATTGTGCACGGTCGCGAGGGCGGCTTACGTGCTTCCCGTCGCCCGGCCCGGCTGCTCCCGCCTCGGCCTGAGGCTACGGACGTCTCGGGCAAGGTTAGCGTCCCCGGGGTGTACGGGTGGACAGGACGCATGGGCGAGGTCGGACACCTCACCACACGGTTCGGGCCCAACGACTGAGGGGTGCGCGAGTCAGCGATCGCTCGCGATCACGGGACGGCGTCGGGTACACCGGCAGCGCGTTGCCCAGCCATCGGGGGGTCACCGCCGACCGGTGGCGGCGTGGTTTCGTAGGTGTGGCCCGTGGGGGTGGTCCAGGTCAGTCGCCCGTCTTCGTCTTGTCGCAGGTTCCAGTCTGGCTGCTGCTTGAGCCGGTGGTGATGCCGACACAGGCAGGCCAGATTATGGGCGGCGGTCGCGCCGTCCGGCCATGCGAGCGTGTGGTCGATGTCGGTACGCGACGCCGGTTGCCGGCAGCCGGGAAATCGACAGGTGGCGTCGCGGGCGCGGATGTAGTCGCCGAGCACGGCGCCTGGGGTGTAGCCGCGGCGGCCGACCTCGGTGAGGGCTCCGGTGGTGGGGTCGGTGAGCAGGCGACGCCAGGCGGCGTCGGCCGCGATCCGCCGGGCCACGGAGGCGGGGATCGGCCCGTAGCCGGCCAGCTCCCCGGGCCGCTCGTCCAGGCCCAGCAACGTGGTGGCGGCGACGGTCACCTGTGCCCGCGGCCGTGCCGGCGCGGCTCCCGTGTGCGCCGAACGTCCGGAGCCGGCCTCGCCACCGCCCGCCCTGCCGCCAGACCCGTCTGGTGTACCTGCCTGTCCCGCTGGGGCGTGGCAGCGGCCGGTGAGCAGATCCACCAGGGCGTCCGCGCGCCGCTGATCCATCGTCCGCCCATCCCCGGCAGTGGCCGCCGTCCGCGCCGCGGCGTCGACCGCCTCCCACGTTGCTCGCAGCTCCTCCGCCGCCAGGTACGCGGCCAGCTCACCCATGCCATCCGGCAGCGGCTGGGTCGTCACCCGCCGATCCGCCTTCGCCTTCCGGTGCCGCTTGTCGGCGGCCTCGGGGTCGACGGCGAGCACCGCCCGGGCCACCGAGGCCCGCAGCTGCCCCGGCGTCTGACGCCACGCCCGCCCCAACACCCGCTCCTCCACTTTGCGTGCCAGGTCATCGGGCAGGCAGGCGACCTCGTCGGCGATCACCCGCCCGTGCGGCAGGGAGATGTCCCCACCCGCCAGGGCGTCCAACGTGCCCGGCAGCCGGTCACACAGATCCACCGCCAAACCGAGCCGAAGCGACGCCGACCGCCGCGACACCCGCAACGCCGGCGCGATCTCATCGGGGCAAAACTCACTCACCCCGTCGGCGGTGCGGGTCCGCGGCCCACCCGGGTCGCCCCGCTCCGGACGGCGGTGCCCCAACTCGGCGATCGCGGCAAGCTGACCGGCCTGCGCCCACGACACCAACCGCTCGAACCCCGCGATCGCCTCCACCAGGTCATACCCGCCCAGCTCGGCCGGATCCACGCCCGCCAACACCGCCGCCAGCTCCGGCCCCGGCGCCCCCGCAAACGGCGACACGCCGGGCGCGTCGGCCTCGGCGGCGAGTACATCCCCCGTATCGAACATGCGTTCGATCATACCGTTCGCCGACGACACCCGCTACCCATAAACCCCTTATCCACAGGGGATCCCGACATCTCCGGGTGCGAAACACGGGACGACATGCCCTTGACGTGGGTGCTATCCCGGTCATCAGATCGCTAGTGACCGTGAGATCGGGGAGACGAGCGTGCGCCAGTGAGAAGCATCGGTGTGGACGGGTTCCAGTTGTCCTACGACCGACCGGCGAGGGCCCCGCCGTTGTGCTGTTGCACGGCTGGCCGGGGGACCGGGCCGATTACCGCGACGTTGTCCCGCTGCTGGCGGACTCGGCCGATGTGCTGGTCCCGGATCTGCGAGGAGCTCGGTCTGCGCCGGCCCGTGGTCGCCGGGTACGACGTCGGCAGCCGTGTAGCGCAGACACTGGCCGCGGCCCGACCGGACCTGGCCGGCGCACTGATCCTCGCTCCACCCCTGCCTGGCGTCGGACCACGTGTGCTCGATGAACACGCACAGCACGAGTTCTGGTACCAGGCATTTCACCAGCTACCTGTGGTCGAGCAGCTGATCGACGGCAAGCCGGAGGCCATACGCGATTACCTCGCGCACTTCTGGACGCATTGGTCGGGGCCGGAGTACACGCCCGACGCCAACCACCTTGATCACTTGGTGGCGGTCTACGGGCTATCGGGCGCTCTGACGGCATCAATCGCCTGGTACCGGGCTGGTGCCGGCACCGTGGCCGCGTCCCTGGCCGAAGCCGCTCCGGACCCGGAGGCTCGGATGGGCGTGCCCACAACGGTGCTCTGGCCCGAGTACGACCCGCTTTTCCCGCGCGCATGGTCGGACCGCCTGGAGGAGTTCTTCAGCGATGTCGACCTGCGCTTCATCGATGGGATCGGCCACTTCGTCCCGCTGGAATCTCCGCACCTGTTCGCGGAAGAAGTGGCTGGCGCTATCGCTCGACGGGCCGGCCACGCCACGAGATGAGAGATGGTCCGACCCGGGGCCCTCACTGTGACACCTCGTGACGGCGGGGATAGGAGGAGGCGGCGAGCACGGCTACGGCCAGCAGGACGCCCCCGTCCCCCTGCTGGAGCTGAACGAGGGCGTGGAGAACCCCTGCCCGGCATTTGCCGGGCATCGCGGCGGTGCGGCCAACGTGTGGCAGGACGTTACCTCGCGCGAGGGGCGTTCCGGTACCCGGTCGCCCGCCCGTGAGAGCGTGAGTCCATGAGTACCCAGCCCGGCACCGTGATCGGCGATGATGTCCAGGAGGCGCTGCGCGCTGGTACCCCTGTGGTCGCGCTCGAATCGACGATCATCGCGCATGGTCTGCCGCGGCCGCGCAACCACGAGGTGGCGTTGGAGCTGGGTCGCCTGCTGCGCGACGACGGCGTCGTACCGGCGACCGTCGCGGTGATCGATGGGGTGCCTCGTGTCGGGGTCACGGCGTCGGAGCTCGAACGGATCGCGTTCTCCGACGATGTCCCCAAGGCGTCCGTCCGTGACCTTCCCATTGCGGCCGCGCGGGGCCGCTGTGGGGCCACTACCGTGGCCGCGACCGCTCATCTCGCCGCTCGCGCCGGTCTGCGGGTGTTCGCCACCGGCGGCCTGGGCGGGGTTCATCGTGAGGCACGGACCTCGTGGGACGAGTCGGCCGATCTCGGGACCCTCTCCCGGACCCGCATCACCGTCGTCTGCGCGGGCGTGAAGTCGATCCTGGACATCCCCGCCACGCTGGAGCGTCTGGAGACCGCGAGCGTCAGCGTCGTCGGGTACCGGACGTCGCGGTTCCCCGGCTTCTACCTGTCGGACTCCGGTTACGACATCGACTGGTCGGTCGATGGACCCGAGGAGATCGCGGCGGCGATGGATGCCCAGGCGCGGCTGGAAACCGGCGCGCTGATCGTCGCCAACCCGTTGCCGCTCGGCGAGCAGCTCGACCCGGCGCTGCACGATCGTGCCCTTGACGAGAGTCTGGCGGCCGCGGAGGCGGCGGGAGTTCGCGGGAAACGGGTCACGCCCTTCCTCTTGGACTATCTGCAGCGAGCGACCGACGGGGAGAGTCTCGAGGCGAACATCCGTGCCGTACGAAACAACGTGCGGCTCGGCGGGGCGGTCGCGAGGACGTGGGCGGAGCGGGAGGGCGGCGGTGTCAGCGATTCTCGTTATCGGTGACGTGATCTCCGATGTGGTGGTGCGCCGACCCGGGAAGCTCCCGACGGGCATCGAGGCCCGCGCGTCGATCGACCACGTGCCCGGCGGTTCCGGCGCCAACCAGGCAGCCTGGCTCGGGTCCCTGGGAGTACGGGTGTCGCTGGCCAGCCGGGTGGGGGCCGCGGACCACGCGTACCATGGGGCGCTCCTCCGCTCGTACGGCGTCCGCCCCCTCCTCTCGGTCGACCCGGAACTCGACACGGGCAGGATCGTCTGTCTCGTCGACGAAGGGGGGGAGCGCACGTTTCTCACCGACCGTGGGGCGGGGGTCCGCGCGCCCGAGCTCTCCGTGGACCTGGTCGACGAGGTGTCGCTGGTCCACGTCTCCGGATACGCCCTGTTCGCGCCTCCGGCGCGGCAGCCCATCCTCGACTTCCTCGCTCGGGCGACCCGCGCCGGCGTGCCATGCACTGTCGACCCTGGCTCCGCGTCCTTCTTGACGGAGGCGGGCGCGGCGGCATTCCTGGAGTGGACGCGGGCTGCGACGGCCTGCTTCCCCAACGTGGAGGAGGCCCGCGTCCTGAGTGGCGAGACAGAACCGGAGGAGCAGCTGCGGGCACTCACACCGTGGTACGACACCGTGGCGGTCAAGCTCGGGGCGGGCGGCGCGATGGCGGCCTCGCGGTGCGGGTCTCCTGTACGCGTACCGGCCGCGGACGTCCGCCCGGTGGATTCCACAGGTGCGGGCGACGCGTTCTGCGCGGGGTTCCTCGCCGCGTACGTCGCCGGCGTGTCGCTGGGCGATTGCCTGGCCGAGGCCGTCGCCCTCGGTGGGCGGGCGGTGACCAGGCCCGGCGGTAGACCCGACAGGGGCGGTGCCCAGCGACCCGCGACGCACCCACGCTCTCGATAAGGAGCGTACGTACGGCTTACCGTCGGCGCCGGGTGGGCGAACCCGCCCGACCAGGCCAGCCACCGCCAGGATCGTCGCGAGGTACGGGGCCATGAGGAGGAACTCCGACGGGATCGGCGCCCCGAGGATGCCGAGGATGCTCTGCAAGGCGTCGGCGAAGCCGAACAGCAACGCGGCGATCATCGCCCCGCGCGGGCGCCAAGCACCGAAAATTACCGCGGCGAGCGCGATGAACCCCTTGCCTGACGAGATGTCCTTGCCGAAAGCGCCCACAGAACCGATCGTGAAGAACGCTCCGCCGAGGCCGGAGGTCAAACCACCGAGGATCACGTTGCGATAGCGGGTGGCGAGCACCTTGATACCGACCGCGTCCGCGGCGGTCGGGTGCTCGCCGACCGCGCGTACCCGCAGCCCCCAGCGGGTGTGAAAGAGTCCCACTTGCACGACGATCAACAGGATGTAGCAGAAGTACAGGAAGATGTTCGCGTCGAAGAAGATCGGCCCGATGATCGGTATGTCGCCGAGGACGGGCACCTTGATGTCGGCGAAGATGGCGGGAGAGTTCAGCGTGTCCTGAAAGGGTATGAGTAGCCGGTCGTAGGCGAAGCTGGTCAGACCGAGCGCGAACACGTTCAAGACGACGCCGACGATGATCTGGTCGGCCTGGTAGCGAATGGCCAGCACAGCCAGCGCGCAGCCAAGCAGGCCGCCCGCGATCATCGCCCCGGCCACCCCGAGCCACAGGCTGGCGAAGGCGCTGGCCGCTACCGCACCCGCGAATGCCCCGAGGAGGAACTGCCCCTCGATCATGATGTTGATGACGCCCGCGCGTTCGCAGAGGATGCCCGACAGCGCGCCCAGGATGATCGGTATAGAGCGCACGAGAGTGGAGTTGCCGAGCCCGACGAGGCTCATGCTCTGACCGGCCGCCGCCCAGGCGAGGAACGTGAAGAAAAACGCCACGAAGCAGGCGGCGAGCAGCCGGTTCGCGCCACGCCTGCCGAAGCCGTACGCGAGCTGCGTGATCCCGAGCAGGACGACAACGGCGCCGAGCCCGGTCGACACGCCATAGACCGGGATAGGCATGTCGGGCACCTGCACGTACTTTCCGGTGCCCGAGAGACCGAAGCTCGCGATGGCGCCCGGCGGCGTACGGAGCCCGAAGACGAAGACCATGACGAGCCCGAGGCCAATGGAGACGGCGCCGGTGACGCGGCGCCGCGTGATGCCGAGCGTTCGGCCCCGCGAGACCCCTGCGGTGAGTGTCGTCATCCACCCCACCCCTTGGACAGCATCTGTTCCGTCTCGCCGCCCACGCGCCGGCCGCGGAGCCGGAAGATGGCCCGGACCAGGGGCGGGGTGGCGATGAAGATCACGATGAGTGCCTGGATGACGGTGACCACATCGACAGGCGTGCCGGTCGCGGCCTGCATGACCGTGCCGCCGGCCTGCAGCGCGCCGAAGAGCAGGCCGGCCAGTACGGTTCCGAGCGGCGTGTTGCGGCCCAGCAGCGCGACAGTAATCGCGGTGAAGCCGAGCTCGGAGTGCAGGCCCGGGCTGATGAAGTGCTGGGTGCCTTGCACGTAGGTACCACCAGCGAGGCCAGCGAGCCCACCGGACACCAGCATGACGAGGACGTAGACGCGGGGCACGCTCATGCCGGCCGTGCGGGCGGCGTCGGGGTTGAGACCGACCGCGCGGAACTCGAAGCCGAGGGTGCTGCGGTCGAGCAACCAGGCGACACCGGCGGCCGCGAGGAGCGCGGCGACGATACCCCAACTGACCCGCAGCGACGAGCCGAAGATCGGTGGAAGCTGCGCGGAGGTGTCGAGTACCGGGCTGATCGGGTCGGTTCGCCCCGGTCGCTGGAACCACGTGCTGTGCAGCAGGTACAGCAGCAGGAAGAAGGCGATGTAGTTCAGCATGATCGTCGTAATGACCTCGTGCGCGCCGGTACGCGCCTTGAGCCATCCGGCGATCCCGCCGAAGACGGCTCCTCCGACGATGCCTCCGGCCAGGGCGACGAGCACGTGGATGACGATCGGCAGGTGCACCGCGAAGCCGAGCCAGCCGGCCAGCAGCCCGCCGGTGACGATTTGGCCCTGCGCGCCGATGTTGAACAGTCCCGACCGGAAGGAGATCGCTACGGCCAGCCCGGCGAGGATGAGGGGCGTGGCCGCGACGAGCGTCTCCGAGACGGGGTTGAAGATCTGAGCGAAGGAGCCGGTGCCGTGGACGTAGGCGAGGATGGAGGAGGGGTCGACGATCGCGCCGCGGAAGAGCGCGTAGTACGCGGCGGCGACAGACTGCCAGGCCGCTGTCAGGGCGTCGCTCGGCCGGGCGAAGAAGTAGCCGACCTTCGGCAGGACGTCTGGGTCGGAGAGCGCGATCAGCACGCCGCCGAGAAAGAGTGCGACGACGATCGCCAAGAACGTGATGACCGCGGAGTTGCCGGTGATGATGGCGTCGAGGACCGCGCGCGAGAAGGAAGGTCGCGGTTCCCGTCGGGGCGTGGGCTCGCCCGGTGGCTGTGAACGAGCGGTCGACGTGTCGCTCACTGGTGCTCTCCGGTCTCGATCCCGGAAGCCCCTTCGACGTGCGCCCCGGCCATCATCAGGCCGATGCGGTCCCGGCTGGTGTCCGGCCCGACGATGTCCACGATGCGACCCTGGTACATGACCGCGATACGGTCCGCGAGCGACATGACCTCGTCGAGCTCGGTGGACACGATCAGGACCGCGCTGCCCTTGTCTCGCTCGGCCACGAGCCGGTTGTGCACGAACTCCGTCGAGCCGACGTCGAGGCCGCGGGTCGGCTGGGAGGCGACGAACAGCCGGAGCGGACGGGACAGCTCTCTCGCCACGACGACCTTCTGCTGGTTGCCGCCGGACAGCGAGGACGCAGGTGAGGAGACCGAGGCGGTACGGATGTCGAACTCCTGGACCCGCTCCCGCGCGGACTCCTTGACCGCCGCCGGTGTCATGGCCAGCCCACGGGCGAACGGTGACCGGTTGTAGACGTCGAGGATGAGGTTCTCCGCGATGGTGAACGCGCCAACCAGGCCGTCTCGTTGTCGGTCCTCCGGGACGTAGCCGACGCCCGCCTCGAAGATGTCCCGCGGCGGCCTTCCGGAGAGTTCCCTCCCGTCGACGCGAATGGAGCCTGTGGCAGGCCTCAGGCCCATCAGCGCCTCCACCAGCTCGGTCTGACCGTTGCCCTGAACACCCGCGACGGCCAGGACCTCCCCCGCGCGTACGTCGAAGCTGACCTCGTCGACCACCCGCTGGTCGCGCTCGTCCACCACGGAGAGCCCGTCGACCTGGAGGACGGGGTCGGCCGGCTTGGCCGGTTCCTTGTCCACGCGCAACATGACTGGCCTGCCGACCATGAACGAAGCCAGCTCGGCCTCGCTGGTCGTCGGAGCTGTGGTCTTGACCACCTGGCCGTGGCGGATCACGGTGACCGCGTCCGCGATCCGTTTGACCTCGCGGAGCTTGTGTGTGATGAAAACGACGGAGCGGCCTGCCTCCTTCAGCGAGCGCATGACCTCGAAGAGGTCCCCGGTCTCCTGTGGGGTGAGGACGGCGGTCGGCTCGTCGAGAATCAGGACCTGTGCCTCACGGGTCAGCGCCTTGACGATCTCCACGCGTTGCTGGACACCGACCGGCAGATCCTCGACCACCGCGTCCGGGTCGACGGCGAGGCGGTGACGGTGGGAGACCTCGAGTACGTTCTTGCGGGCACGCCTCCGGTCGAGCAGACCGAACGGGCCACGCGTGGGCTCGCGGCCGAGGAGGATGTTCTCGGCGACGGTGAAGACCGGTACCAGCATGAAGTGCTGGTGGACCATGCCGATGCCCGCGGCGATCGCGTCGCCGGGGTCGCCGAAGCGCTGCGGCTCGCCGTCGACCAATACCTCGCCCTCGTCGGGCTGGATCAGGCCGTACAAGACGTTCATGAGCGTCGTCTTGCCCGCGCCGTTCTCGCCGAGCAGCGCGTGGATCTCGCCCGCCGCGACGGTGAGGTCGATGTGGTCGTTGGCCACGAGCGTGCCGAACCGCTTGGTGATGCCGCGAAGCTCGAGCTCCAGAGTGATCTCCCCTCCGGTTTCTTGGCGCCAAAGCGTAGCGGCTGGCGGCGGACTCTCGGCCGTTGGTGCGACCTTCCCCGTCGCGCCTCCTCGGCCGGCCGTTCAGCTGATCACGGGCACGTGCTCGTAGCCGTGCAGGACGAACGTCGGCCGCCGTCGTGGTTCCGCGGCCAACCTGAGCCGAGGCATCCGCTCCAGCAGGAGCGGCACCGAGACCTGTAGCTCCATACGAGCCAGTGGGGCGCCGAGGCAAAAATGCACGCCGGCGCCGAACCCGATATGCGGGTTGGGGTCGCGGGCCACATCGAAGGCGTCCGCGTCGGCGAAGGCCGCGGAGTCTCGATTGGCAGCACCGAGTAGCGCCGCGATCTTCCCTCCCGCCGGGACGCGCTGGCCACCGACAGCGACGTCCTCGGTCGCGGTGCGCTCGAAGAGCTGGAGCGGCGAGTCGTAGCGGATCATCTCCTCTACCGCGGTCGCGGCGAGCGAAGGATCGGCGCGCAGTCGCGCCAACTGGTCGGGGTGGCGGAACAACGCCACCATGCCGTTGCCCATCGCGTTGACCGAAGCCTCATGACCGGCGTTGAGCAGGAGCATCGCGGAGGCGATCACCTCATCTTCAGACAGCCGCTGCCCTCCGTCCTCGATCGCCGCCAGATGACTCACGAGGTCCTCGCGTGGGCGCGCGCGACGCTCGCGGGCGAGGCCCCGCATGTAGTCCGCGAACTCTCGCGACGCCGCGACCGCTCGCCGCTCGACCTCCGACGAACGGCCGAGCTCGTACATCTTGACGATGCTCTGCGACCAGGGTCGCAGCAGGTCGCGATCTGACTCGGGGACGCCGAGCAACTCGGCGATGACCGCGACAGGCAGTGGCTCGGCGTAGTCGGCGATCAGGTCCATGCCGCCATCCTTGGCGGCTCCTTCCAGGAGAGACGCGGCGAGCTGCTGGACCCGCGGTCGCAGCCTCTCGACGTGTCCCCTCGAGAAGGCCTTGGCAACGAGCGAGCGTAGCCGGTGGTGTTCCGGTGGCTCGTTCTCCATCATCTGGTTACGGTGAATGAGGTTGAACGGCTCGAAGAACTCTCGCGGCTCCTTGTCCGTCCAAATGCGCCCCAGCCGTCGATCGCGCAATACTATGTTGGCATGTTTGTAGCTGAGCGCGAGAAACATACCGACAGACTCATGCCAGAATACAGGAGAAGCCTCTCGTAGCTCGCCGAGAACTGGGTACGGGTCGGCCGCGAACGTCGGCGAACTCAGGTCGAACGTCAAGACAGTCACGCGTACCTCCCGGTCCATCTGCCCGTCTAGACACCGACATCCGGCAGGCTAGGGGAGATGCAATTCTCGATCATGCCACCCCTTTAGTCTTAGCTTCTACCTTTCCGGAAATGATATCCTTACGCAGCTGCTTGATCTCGCTCTTGAGCTTCGACGGGATCTTGCTCTCGTACTTCTTGCCATAGACAAGGTCGACCCCGTCGTTCTTCAACAGGCCCAGGTAGTTGCCGCCCTCGAAGTTGCCGGACGCCGCCGCCTTCGTGCTCACTTGCTTGACCGAGGCAACGATCCCCTTGGTCACGCTGGCGACGAACAGCTCGCACTCCTGCGGGTCGCTGACGCAGCCCGGCTGGTCGACCCAGATGACATGGACCTTGCCCTTCCCTTGCTGCTTGACGGCTGCCGTGGTACCGAGGCCGACGTTGCCCGCGACAGGGAAGATGATGTCCGCGCCCTGCTGCATGAACGTCTCGGTGACCTGCTTGCCCTTGGCCTTGTCGGTGAAGCTGCCGACGAATGTGCCGTTCTGCGTCTTCCTGTTCCAGCCGAGGAGCTTCACGTCGGTGCCGTGCTTCTTGTTGTAGTAGTGCACGCCGTCCCAGAAGCCGTCCATGTAAGGCGTCACGCCGGGGATCTTCTGGCCGCCATAGGTGGCGACCGTACCGGTCTTGGTCAGCCCGGCCGCGAGATAGCCACCCAGCATCCCGGCAGGGGCCGTGTTGTAGACCAACCCCTTCACGTTGTCCAGAGGGGGATCGAACTTGAAGTCGACGATCGCGAAGTCTTGGTCCTTGTGCTGCTTGGCGGCGTTCTTCGTCGCGTCGCCCATGAGGAAGCCGACCGTCACGATCAGCCCGCAGTCCTGGTTGATGAACGCGTTGATGTTCGGGACGTAGTCGCTCTCCGACTGCGACTGGAGGTACTGAATCTTGAGGTTCGGGTTGGCCTGCTTGGCCTGCTTCAGCCCCTTCCAGGCGGAGGCGTTGAACGAGCGGTCGTCGATGCCTCCGGTGTCGGTGACCATGCACGCCTTGAAGGAGCTGGCAGACGCGCCGCCCCCGCCCCCGCCCCCGCCCTCTTGGCCTTGGTTGCCGCCTGAGGCCGGGGGGCTGCCGCATCCCGCCACGGCGAGCCCGACCAACGCGAGCCCCGCGAGTAGGCGATGTGTCCTGCGCACCGTGACTCCCTCCGCCTGAAGTGTGCGGCCCCCGGGCCCGGAGTCGGTGCAGACGACCCGGTGACCGTATGGGCGACCGGCGCCCGCGCGAGGCACCAGAACCGTTGACGGGAGGTTACGTCGTTCGCGGGGTCGAACCTGTCGTCAACGTGTAACAGTTGTCGATCGATCCTGGCGTCAACTCGTAACAGCCGATCCTCGACGGCGAACGTCGGCACTGGTTCAGTCTGGCTCAAGCCCGCGACCGTCTTCCCGCCGGGTTTGCACGACCGTACCCTCGTGCCGTGATCACGCGAAGGAGGTGGGGCGACCCATGACCATGCCGGACTGGGAGTCACTCCGCGCAGCCGCGAGCGAGGCCGTGGCCCGGGCGTACGCGCCGTACTCGAACTATCCGGTGGGGGCCGCCGGGCAGGCCGACGACGGGCGGGTGCACGTTGGCTGCAACGTCGAGAACGCGTCGTACGGCCTCTCGTTGTGCGCCGAGTGCGGACTCGTGTCAACGCTCGTCGCCTCGGGGGGCGCGCGCCTGACGGCGGTGACGTGCTGCGACGCTGAGGGTCGAACGATCATGCCGTGCGGACGCTGTCGCCAGCTGCTGTACGAGCACGGGGGAGGCGATCTGCTCATCGACACCCCCGACGGCGTTCGCCCCATGCGGGAGGTGCTGCCCGCGGCGTTCGGTCCAGCCGACCTGGAGCGCGATCATGAGCTCTGAACCGTTCGACGCCGTCGACGTGATCAGGACGAAGCGTGACGGCATCGAGCTGACCGACGCCCAGGTCGATTGGGTGGTCGACGCCTACACGCGGGGCGCCGTGGCCGACGAACAGATGTCCGCGCTGCTCATGGCGATCCTGCTGCGCGGTATGTCACCGCCCGAGGTCGCTCGTTGGACCGACGCGATGGTGCGGTCGGGGGAGCGGCTCGACTGGTCCGCACTGGATCGGCCGACGACCGACAAGCACTCCACCGGCGGAGTCGGTGACAAGATCACACTTCCGCTCGCCCCGACCGTCGCCGCCTGCGGCGCCGCCGTACCGCAGCTCTCCGGCCGCGGGCTCGGTCACACCGGCGGGACCCTCGACAAGCTGGAGTCGATCCCCGGATTCCGGGTCGGGCTGTCGTACGAGGCGATGGTGACGCAGCTGCGTTCGGTAGGGGCAGTCGTGTGCGCGCCCACCGGCCGGCTGGCCCCGGCCGATCGTTCGCTGTACGCGCTGCGGGACGTCACGGGGACTGTCGAGTCCATCCCGCTGATCGCGAGCTCGATCATGAGCAAGAAGATCGCCGAGGGCACGAGGGCGCTCGTGCTCGACGTGAAGGTCGGGTCGGGGGCGTTCATGAAGACCGCGGCAGATGCCCGCACGCTCGCCCGCGCCATGGTCGGCCTCGGTGCCGACGCAGGCGTGACCACGGTCGCGCTGCTGACCGGCATGGACACGCCGCTCGGCCGTACCGCGGGCAACGCGCTGGAGGTCCGCGAGGCAGTGGAGGTACTCGCCGGCGGTGGCCCGGCCGATGCTGTCGAGCTGACCGTGGCGCTGGGGCGGGAGATGCTCGCGGCGGCAGGGCTCAGGGGCACCAAAGACCCCGCTGACGCGCTGCGCGACGGCTCCGCGATGGACGTGTGGCGGGCGATGATCAGGTCGCAGGGCGGCGACCCTGACGGGTCGCTGCCGCAGGCTCGGGAGGCCTACGAGGTGGCCGCACCGGCCGATGGGGTGCTCGCCCGGCTCGACGCTCTGGCGGTCGGGGTGGCGGCGTGGCGGCTCGGGGCCGGACGCGCGCGCAAGGAGGACCCGGTGTCGGCGGCGGCCGGCGTCGAGATCCACGCGAAGCCGGGCGATACCGTACGTGCCGGCCAGCGGCTGCTCACCCTGCACGCCGACGAGCCGGACCGGCTCCCTCGCGGCCTCGACGCGCTGGACGGCGGGTACGAGATCGCCCCGACCGTGCCCGAGCCGCGGGCGCTGGTCCTGGAGCGCATCACGGAGTGACCTCTCGGTCAGATGCCGACGGGATGCCAGACGGTCTTGGTCTCGAGGAAAGCCGTGATCGCGGCGAGGCCGGGGTCGGTGGACCAGTCCGGCTCGCCGTCCTCGGCTGGACGGCGTACGCGCTTCAGGTTCTCGGCGGCCGACGCCTCCAGCTCGGCCGCGAGCGCGGCGTCCTCGACGCCGGTCAGGTCGATCGCGCCGACGTCCATGTGCGAGGCGAGCCATGGAGCCAGCTCCACCGCCCGTCCGGTAAGGATGTTGACAACCCCGCCCGGCAGGTCGCTCGTCGCGAGGATCTCCGCGAGCGTGACGGCGGGCAGCGGCCGACGCTCGCTCGCGACGACGACGCAGGTGTTGCCCGTGACGATGACGGGCGCGATGACGGAGACCAGACCGAGCAGGCTCGACCGCTGCGGGGCGAGCGCCGCGACGACACCGACCGGCTCCGGCACGGAGAAGTCGAAGTAGGGCCCGGCCACCGGGTTGCTCGACCCCACGACCTGGGCGACCTTGTCGGCCCACCCGGCGTACCACACGAGCCGGTCGACGGTCGCGTCGACGGCTGCTTCCGCCTTGGTGGCCGAGCCGCCCTCGGCCCGCCGCACCTCGTCGGCGAGCTGCGCTCGGCGTCCCTCCAGCATCTCGGCCGCGCGGTAAAGGATCTGTCCGCGGTTGTACGGCGTACGCCCCGACCAGCCGGACCCTGCCTTGCGCGCCGCGCCCACCGCGTCGCGAGCGTCCTTTCGCGAGGCACGGGCGGCGTTCGCGAGGAAGCGGCCCTTCGCGTCGGTCACGTCGTACGTCCTCCCGCTCTCGCTGCGCGGGAACGCCCCGCCGACGTACAGCTTGTAGGTCTTCCGCACCGCGATCCGTTCACTCACCATGGTCTCCCCTCCGTCGCCTGCGCCGTCCAACCCGCGGCCGCCCCCGGCCGCCGATCTTGAAGATATTGCGGTCTCCCCGGCCGCTGAGGCAGCAATAAGTTCAAGATCGGCGACAAACGGGCGGGGTCAGGCATCGAGGTAGGCTTCCAGGCCGTGGCGCCCGCCCTCGCGGCCGTAGCCCGACTCCTTGTACCCGCCGAACGGGCTCGACGGATCGAACTTGTTGAACGTGTTCGCCCAGACCACGCCGGCCCGCAGCCGACGGCTCATCCAGAGGATGCGCGACCCCTTGTCGGTCCACACGCCCGCGGACAGGCCGTACGGCGTGTTGTTCGCCTTCTCCACCGCCTCCGTCGGCGTACGGAACGTCAGCGTCGACAGCACGGGCCCGAAGATCTCCTCGCGGGCGATTCGGTGGGCCTGCGACACCCCGGTGAAGATCGTCGGCGGGAACCAGTAGCCGCGTTCGGGCAGCGCACAGGGCGCCGACCAGCGATCCGCGCCCTCCATCTCGCCGATCTCCGACAGCCGGCGGATCTTGTCGAGCTGCTGCGGCGAGTTGATCGCGCCGATGTCGGTGTTCTTGTCGAGCGGATCGCCGACCCGCAGCGTCGTCATTCGCCGCCGCAGCCGCTCCAGCACCTCGTCGTACACGCTCTCCTGGACCAGCAGGCGGGAGCCGGCGCAGCAGACGTGGCCCTGGTTGAAGAAGATGCCCTCGACGATCCCCTCGATCGCCTGGTCGAGCGGCGCGTCATCGAAGACCACGTTGGCGGCCTTGCCGCCGAGCTCGAGCGTGACCCGTTTACGGGTACCGGCGACCGCCCTGGCGATCCGCTTGCCCACGTCGGTCGAGCCGGTGAACGCGACCTTGTCGATCCCTGGGTGCTCGACGAGCGTACGGCCGGTGTCGCCGGCGCCGGTGACGATGTTGACGACGCCGGCCGGCAGCTCCGCCTGCCGGCAGATGTCGGCGAACGCCAGCGCCGACAGCGGGGTGGTCTCGGCCGGCTTGAGTACGACCGTGTTGCCGCACGCGAGCGCCGGCGCGATCTTCCACGCCAGCATGAGCAGCGGAAAGTTCCATGGGATGACCTGCCCGGCCACCCCGACGGGCCGGGGATCGGGCCCGTAGCCGGCGTACGGGAGCTTGTCCGCCCAGCCCGCGTAGTAGAAGAAGTGGGCGGCGACGAGCGGCACGTCGACGTCGCGTGACTCGCGGATCGGCTTGCCGTTGTCGAGGCTCTCCAGGACCGCCAGCTCACGGGCACGCTCCTGCAGGATCCTGGCGATCCGGAACAGGTACTTCGCGCGCTCGCGGCCCGGCATCCGGCCCCACCCGCGGTCGTAAGCCTGGCGTGCGGCGCCGACCGCGCGGTCGACGTCCGCCTCGCCCGCGGACACGACCTCGGCGAGGACCTCCTCGGTCGCCGGGTTGACGGTCTTGAACAGCGCGCCGTCCGACGGGTCGACGAACTCGCCGCCGACGAACAGCCCGTACGACGGCCGGATGTCGACGATGTCCCGCGACTCGGGCGCGGGCGCGTACGCGAACCTCATCGGTTTACCCCTCTGCCCGTAGCGGCCCAGCCTGTGGTGCCATCAGTAAACCTCCGTGGCGCTCGGTAGGTCCAACGGCGCCGCATCAGCGAGGCTGAGATGCGCGTCGCCGCGTGCCGGTCCTACTACGGAGACTGATTGGCGCGCATGAGGTCTCTCGCTGACCTGTGATCGCGTCCTGCGCGCAGCCGGCTCGCCGGGTCAGCGGGTGGGTCGCCGCTGAGAAAGGCCCGGCGGCGGGCCGGGGTCCCGGAGGGGGGCAGAATGGACGTCTTAGGTAAACAGTCTCAGTAGAGCGGTTGCCGCGACGCCGAGGGCGACCGCGAGGAGTGGCGGTGCCTTCAGCAACCGCGTACTCGCTGCGGTTGCCAGGCCGGCGAGGATCGGCCAGCTGAGCTCACTCCAGTGCTGCCCAACGACCTCGACTACGACGAGGGCGGTGAGTAGCACCGGCGCCAGTAGCGCGATAACCCGCTGCAGGTGCGGTGGGAACTGCCGCTGGCCGAGCAGGGCGGGTCCGGTGGCTTTGAAGGTGAGGCTCACCGCGGCTATCGCGGCGATGGCCAGCCACAGGGAGCTTGCTGTCATCGCTGCGTCTTTCGAGGGAAGCTGCGCAGGCCGAGCAAGGCGGCGGCGGTCGAGCCGAGCAGGGCGAGCCCGGCTGGGAGGGCGAACAGGAGTGCCCCGGTCAGCGTTGCGCTGGCCGCGGCCGCGCGCCGTGCCTGCCGGGAGGTGCGTAGCTCGTCGAGTAGCAGCACCAGGAAGTACGCGGGAAACACCAGGTCGAGGCCCAGGGTTTCGACGAGATGTGTGGGCGGGGCGACGAGGACGCCGAGGATGGTTCCCCCTATCCAGGCGGGATACTGCATGAGTGTCGCGCCGCGTCCCGGTCTCCCGCCGAACAGGACCTGCTCGCGTTCCACCGCATGCTGCTGGAGGCCTTGGGTCAGGCCATGCCTGGGCCGTCCCTTCCGCTGCGCTGGCACCTGGATCCCCAAAGACCCGCGGACGTTACTTGCCTGCTCGCGATCGCGGGCATGGAACTACTCCAGTCATCCGACCTCGCTGCCCTGCGGCGCTGTCAGAACTCCGCGTGCGGATGGCTGTTTCTGGACCGCAGCCGCAGCCACACCCGCCGCTGGTGCAGCTCCGCCGACTGCGGAAACCGAGAACGCGTCCGCCGACACGCCTCGCGCCATCGCACGAGGTAGCTGGGAACTGGCCCGCCGGCTGGGACAGCCCGCCTGTTGCCGCTGGCCGGACGCGTCCCCGGTGGTCTGCGGCTCACCCTGGCCCCGCTGGGCTCGCGCGCCTTCCGCCGGCTGCCGCCGTTGTGGGGCGGTATGGCCAAGCACAGTGTGCCGGACGAGATCATGGACGGCTGGTTCGAGCCGGTGCTCACTCGCCCAGATATCCGCCGCTACCTGCGCAAGTACGTGACGTCTGTGCCCGACGCGGCCACGCTGTGGGCGTGGGCGCGACAGCAGGCCGGTTTCGATCGGCCCGTGCTGGTGGTGTGGGCCACCGAGGATCACCTCATGCCACGCGGGCACGCGCGGCGGCTGGCCGAGCTGTTCCCGAACGCCCGGCTGGCCGAGGTCACCGACAGCTACACCCTGATCCCCGAGGACCAGCCCGAGGAGCTGGCTTCGGCGCTGCGCGCATTTCTGATCGAAACCGACCAGTCTGATCGAAACCGACCAGTCTGATCGAAACCGACCAGTCTGATCGAAACCGACCAGCGGGCATCCCAGTAAACTCCCGCAGTCGCACCGCGAGGTCCCCCAACAGGTGGCGACACTGCCCTGTTCAGTCCAGGGTGAAGTAGTCGGCGCCGGAGTACCTGCCCGTGCGCATCCGGGTGCGCTGCATGAGTAGGTCGTTCAGCAGGCTCGACGCGCCGAGCCGGAAGCCGTCGGGGGTGAGCCAGTCCTCGCCCGCCGTCTCGCCGACGAGCACGAGGTACCGGATCGCGTCCTTGGCCGTACGGATGCCTCCCGCGGCCTTGACACCGACCTGCCGACCCTCCGCGTCGCGGAAGTCGCGGACGGCCTCCAGCATGACCAGCGTGACCGGGAGTGTCGCGGCCGGCTGCACCTTGCCTGTGGAGGTCTTGACGACGTCGGCCCCGGCCAGCATCGCGAGCCACGAGGCCCGTCTCACGTTGTCGTATGTCGCCAGCTCGCCCGTCTCGAGGATGGTCTTGAGATGGGCGCGACCGCAGGCCTCCTTGACCGCCGCGATCTCCTCGAGGACCGGGAGGTACCGTCCGGCGAGGAACGACCCGCGGTCGATGACCATGTCGACCTCGTCGGCGCCGGCCGCCACGGCGTCACGGGCGTCGGCGAGCTTGACGTCGAGCGAGGCGCGTCCGCTCGGGAACGACGTCGCCACCGACGCGACCCTGACAGACGTTCCGTGGGGGAGAGCGGCTCGGGCGGCCGGTACGAGGTCGGGGTAGAGGCACACGGCGGCGACAGCGGGCGCGGAGGGGTCGGACGGATCGGGCCGCTGCGCCTTGGCGCACAGTGCTCGCACCTTGCCCGGCGTGTCCTGGCCCTCGAGCGTGGTGAGGTCGATCACCGTGATTGCGAGGTCGAGTGCGGCCTGCTTGGAAGTCTCCTTGATCGAGCGCGTGGCGAGCATCGCGGCCCGCGCCTCCGCCCCCACCTGGTCGACGCCGGGGAGGCCGTGCAGGAAGCGCCGCAGGGCTGCGTCGGAGCGGGCGACATCTGCGAAGGGGGCCGGGCGCGCGGCGGTGACACTCACGTCGTCACTGTAGGTCGGGCTGGAGGAGTGTGGCCAGGTCCGCACGGACGGCTTCGAGATCGCAGCGGGCCGCTGCCCGGACGGCGGGTACCTGCGTGGCGCCCGGCGGCCGGGTGACCTCGAGGT
The DNA here is from genome assembly GCA_050699055.1 of Streptosporangiaceae bacterium. Lineage (GTDB taxonomy): Bacteria > Actinomycetota > Actinomycetes > Streptosporangiales > JBOHCT01 > JBOHCT01. Next base: position 24,086 of record JBOHCT010000028.1, read on the forward strand.
AGCACTTGAGCTTCGGCTCGGTACCGCTCGGGCGCACGACCACCCGTACACCGTCGGCCAGCCACAGACGCACGCCGTCGGTGGGCGGCAGTCCCGCGACGCCCGCGGCGAGGTCGTCGACACCCGCCACGGCACGCCCTCCGACCGCTGGGGGCGGGTGCGCCCGCAGCCGATCGATCGCCGCGTCGCCTAGCCGTAGGGCCAGCTGGTCGGTCAGGTGAACGCCGTACTCGCGGTGGATGTCGTCGAGGAGGTCGAGCGGCGTGCGTCCCTCGGCCTTGGCCGCCGCCGTCAGTTCGGCGACGCGGAGCAGCGCGGTGACACCGTCCTTGTCGGCGACGGCGTCGGGATCGACGCAGTAGCCGAGCGCCTCCTCGTAGGCGTAGCGCAGGCCGGGCACGCGGGCGAGCCACTTGAAGCCGGTGAGCGTCTCGGCGTACGGCACTTCCGCGCCGCGCGCCATCGAGCCGAGGAGGGAGGAGGAGACGATCGTCGTCGCGTATGTCCCGCGCGGCGACGGATCTGTCCGCAGCAGGTGGGCCCCGAGGAGCGCGCCCACCTCGTCGCCGCGTAGCATCCGCCAACCCGCCGCGGTGGGGACCCCGACCGCGCACCTGTCGGCGTCCGGATCGTTCGCGAGGACGATGTCGGCGTCGCGTTCGGCCGCGGCCCGGAGCGCGAGGTCCATCGCCCCTGGCTCCTCGGGGTTCGGGAAGGGGACGGTGGGAAAGTCCGGGTCCGGCTCGGCCTGGGCGGGCACGACGTACGGGCCCGGGAATCCGGCCCGCGCGAGCGCCGCCGTGACGATCTCGCGGCCGACCCCGTGCAGTGGGGTGTACACGATGCGGAGGTCGCGTGGGCCCGGCGGGACGAGCGCGGCGGCGCGCGCCAGATACGCGTCAACGACCTCTTCGCCGAGAGTGGTCCAGTCGTCCCGGCAGGGCAGGTCGCTCACCCGGTCGACGGTTTCGATGCGTTCAGCGATCTGGATATCGACGGGTGGTGCGATCTGCGCGCCGTCACCGATATAGACCTTGTAACCGTTGTCTCCGGGGGGGTTGTGCGAAGCCGTTATCGTCACGCCGGCGTCGGCGCCCAGGTGCCTGACGGCGAAGGCCAGGACCGGCGTGGGGAGCGGACGGGGCAGGGCGCGTACGTCGAGTCCCGCGCCGCGCAGCACCGTCGCCGCGTCGCGGGCGAACCGCCGCGACCCGTGGCGGGCGTCGCGGCCGATCACGACCGTACGCGCGCCGTGTGCGGAGAGGTACGACGCGAGCCCCGCGCTCGTCCGCATGACGACGACACGGTTCATGCGGGCCGGGCCCACGCCGAGCGGCCCTCGGATGCCGGCCGTACCGAATGTCAGCGCGCTCGCGAAGCGCCCGGCGATCGCGTCGGCGTCTCGGGCGTCGAGCAGGGCGCTCAGCTCGGCGCGGGTCGCGGGATCGGGGTCGTCGGCCAGCCATGCCCGCGCGCGGGCGAGCATGTCGTCGGCTGGCCGGCTCACCCGAGCCTCCCCACCACCTCGGCGAGCAGTCGCCCGACCCGCTCCGCCGACGTGCGACCGGCGGACAGCACTTCCTCGTGGTCGAGCGGCGCCTCGGTGAGGCCGGCCGCGAGGTTCGTGACGAGCGAGACGCCGAGCAGCTCCATGCCCGCCTCCCGGGCCGCGATGGCCTCCAGCGCCGTCGACATGCCGACGAGGTCGGCCCCGAGTGTGCGCAGCATGCGGATCTCGGCGGGCGTCTCGAAGTGCGGCCCGGGAACCTGGGCGTACACACCCTCGGCCAGCGACGGGTCGACCTGCCGGCACAGCGCCCGTAGCCCGCGGGAGTACATGTCGGTGAGGTCGACGAACCGGGCGCCGGTGAGTGGCGACGCCGCCGTCAGGTTGAGGTGGTCGGCTATCAGGACCGGTGTGCCGGGCCGCCATTCCTCGCGGACGCTCCCCGCGCCGTTGGTGAGCACGACGGCCCGGCAGCCGGCCGCCGCCGCGACGCGGACCGCGTGGGCCACGGCATCGACGTCGCGACGTTCGTACAGGTGCGTACGGCCGAGGAAGATCAGCGTCCGCCTGCCGCCGACGGTGACGGCGCGGACCCGACCGGCGTGGCCCTCGACCGCCGGCGGCGGGAAGCCGGCCAACTCGGTCGCCGGCGCCTCCCAGTCGGGCGACCCGAGGGCGTCGGCGGCCGGACCCCAGCCGGAGCCGAGCACGATCGCGACGTCGAATCGTGGGCGGCCGCTCAGCTCGCGCAGCTTGGCGGCGGCCTTGTCGGCGGTGGCGTACGGGTCGTCGAGCACGTCCATGACCGTATCCGCCGGCACTCGTGTCACGCCGGGGCGTCCGTCAAGGGTTGGTGGTCGGGGCAGTCGACGCGGAGGTCGGCGGGCGCCAGTGGCAGGTCGAGCAGCGCGCAGTGGTGCGGCGCGGGCGCCCCCGCGTGCCGCTCGGGACGGAAGAACCTGCATGTGACGCACATTCGCGCGACCGTCACGACGCCGTCGCGCTGGAGCCTGGCGATGAGACCGAGGAGCAGCTCGAGGAGATCTTCCTTTTCCGCTCGCGGATGGGCAGCCAGTGCCGCTACGGCCCGCTCGTCCCAGCCGCGCAGCTCTCCCGCGACGGCCCGTCCAAGGGACGTGGGTGCGAGGGTGGCACGGCGCCGGTCGTACCCGCAGGTGGTGCGCTCGATCAGGCCCTTGCGGCGCAGGGCCGCGAGCGCGTCGCTCGCGGTCGGCTGGGTGATGTCGAGGAGCCGGGCGAGGACACCGACCTCGCGCGCGGAGAGCGGCTCGCGCGCGATACGCAGCAGCAGCTGCGCCTGCAGCGGTGACATGCCGTGCCCGCGCGCCGCGTCATGGAGCAACACGCGCATGCCCTGGCCGACACGCTCCAGCGCGTCGGCCAGGGTGCGGTCGAGCGCGGTGTCGGGCGGCGACTCGCCCGCCTCGCCTACGCCCTCGCGGTCAGCTGCTGGCACTCGGTCACCGTATCGTTCGGGTGCTCACCATATGGCCGGCGCGTACGGCTGGCTCCAGAGCGCCACCTGGAGGGTGACGGCCTTGGTCCAGGCCTGGTGCATGCGTTCCACGTCCTGCTCGCTATGGCCTTTCTTGGCGAGGAACGAGCGGACGGTCTGGCTGATTGGATAAATGAACGCGACGAGGTAGCGCAGTGAGACGTGGTCGACCGTTTCGACGTCGTCTGTCTCGTTCTTCCTGGCGGGCGTGTGGCGCAGCGCGACCTCGTGCTGGTAGTCGAGCCATGCCTGGTCGTACGGGCGCCGGCAGGTATCGAGAATCCATTGGGCGAAGCGGGGGCGGACCCGCTGCAGGTAGCGGTCGTCGGGCTGGCCGCCCTCGGGTGCGAAGTACGCGGCGAGGTGGGGGTTGGAACCGACGAAGCCGTACCAGAGGTCGAGGATGTCATCGGTCTGGTCGGCGAGGACATCGCCCGCCATCCGTAGCGCGTCGTCGTCCTCCTCGCTCCACATCACCGTCGTCTTCAGCAGCTCCAGGTCCTCGAGGGACACGGGTGAGCGGGCCAGGCTCGCGTCGCCGTAGGCGTAGCCGGGAATGTCTGTCGTCATCGCGCGCTCCTTGTCATCTCGATAGGACTCCTATGTGGTAGCGAAACGATGACGGGACGGCGTGTCAATAGGCTCTCGGGTGACGGGGAGGTGGAGGGCATGGGATCCTGGCCGACACACTCCGAGGAGTTGGCCGCTCTCCAACGCTCACTCGCGGCGGACCAGCCGCCCGGGTGGGGCCCGGGGCCCCCGGGTCCGTTGCTCGTCGGCGCGTGCTTCGTCTGCTTCCCGCGTGGCCACGAGGGTGTGGGGACCGCGGGGGACCCGGCGTGGGCGAGTGCCGTACTCCTGCGTGGCAGACACCGCGGGGGGTCTCGCGTCGTGACCGGATCCGCGGGCGGGCCGTACGTGCCTGGATTGCTGGCCATGCGGGAGGGTCCGCTGCTCGAGGCCGCGGTGCGCGGGCTCTCTCGGTTCCCTGATGTCCTGCTCGTCAACGCGACCGGGCGCGACCATCCACGGCGAGCCGGCCTCGCCACGCATCTCGGTGCCGTCCTCGGGCTGCCGAGCGTGGGCGTGACGCATCGGCCGCTGCTCGCCGCGGGTGAGTGGCCGGAGGACCAAGGGGGCGCGGCGAGCCCGCTCAGGCTCGAGGGCGAGCTCGTCGGGTACTGGCTGCGTACGCGCCAGGGGCGCCGACCGCTCGCAGTGCACGCGGGGTGGCGTACGAGCCCGGAC
>JBOHCT010000029.1:0-27747 GCA_050699055.1 Streptosporangiaceae bacterium
CTCCTCGACCGCGCGGGGGAAGGCCCCCTGCCGGACTCCGAACCCGCCTTCGTCGACGGCGCGGTCGAGGTCCACGCGGTCGCCGGCGTCCTGCGTGACGCGCGCACGCTGCGTGACGCGGTCACATCCCTCCTGGAGACCGTTCCGTCCGAGGGCTACCTTGCCATCATGGCCTACCTCGATCGGGTCGGAGACGCTGCGGCGGCCAGGCTGCGCGCCGCCCTGGCGACACGCCTCGGGGGGCCCGTGACGTTCGGCTGGGGCCCACGGTTCCTTCATTCCACGGGGCAGTACCACAAGGGCGGACCGAGGAACGGCACCTTCTTGCAGGTGACCGGCGCGGTGGACGAAGACGTCGAGGTGCCGGGACGGCCCTTCACCCTCGGCAGGCTGCAACTGGCGCAGGCGCTGGGGGATCTCGACGCGCTCGCTCGCCGCGACCGGCCGGCGGTCCGCCTGCACCTGCGCGACCGTGCCGAGGGCATGAGGCAGCTGCTCGCCGTCGCGGAAGGAGCAGCGTGAGGCCCGATACCAGAGGCGATGCCAACCTCCTTGCCAATCCGCTGCGGGACCCCCGCGATCGCCGTCTTCCACGTATCGCTGGGCCGTGCACGCTCGTCATCTTCGGGGTCACCGGCGACCTGTCGAGGCGAAAGCTCCTCCCCGCCGTCTACGATCTGGCCAGCCGCGGCCTGCTGCCGCCCGGCTTCGCGGTCGTCGGTTTCGCCCGGCGCGACTGGGCGCACGAGGACTTCGCCCAGGTGGTTTACGACGCCGTCAAGGCCCACGCCCGCACGCCGTTTCGGGAGGAGGTGTGGCGCCAGCTCGCCGAGGGCATCCGCTTCGTGCCGGGCGAGTTCGGCGACGACGAGGCCTTCGCGGGGCTGGCGCGCACGCTTGTCGATCTCGACCGTGTGCGCGGAACCGGTGGTAACCACGCTTTCTACCTGTCCATCCCCCCGCGCTTCTTTCCTACCGTCGTAGGCCAGCTGAAACGCGCCGGCCTGTCCGACGGCGAGGCGGGCGCGTGGCGGCGGGTCGTGATCGAGAAGCCCTTCGGTCACGATCTGGCGAGCGCGCGGGAGCTGAACACCGCCCTGCACGGCGTCTTTCCCGAGTCGTCGATCTTCCGCATCGACCACTACCTCGGCAAGGAGACCGTGCAGAACATCCTCGCCCTCCGGTTCGCCAACGCGCTCTTCGAACCGATCTGGAACCGTCGTTACGTCGACCACGTCCAGATCACCATGGCCGAGGACATCGGCATCGGCGGTCGGGCCAGCTACTACGACGGCATCGGAGCGGCTCGCGACGTCCTGCAGAACCATCTGCTGCAGCTCCTCGCGCTCACCGCGATGGAGGAGCCCGTGTCGTTCGGCGCCGACGCCCTCCGCATGGAGAAGGAGAAGATCCTCTCGGCGGTACGACTGCCCAAGGACCTCTGTGCCTACACCGCCCGCGGGCAGTACACGTCGGGCTGGCAGGGAGGCATCCATGCGCAGGGGTACCTCGAGGAGGAGGGAATCCCGCCCGACTCCCGCACCGAGACCTACGCCGCGACACGCCTCGAGGTCGACACTCGACGCTGGGCCGGCGTGCCGTTCTACCTCCGGACGGGCAAACGGCTCACCCGCAGGGTCACCGAGATCGCCCTGGTTTTCCAGCGCGCGCCGCACCTGCCGTTCACCGAGACCGCGACGGAGGAGCTCGGCCGGAACGCTCTTGTCATCCGGATCCAGCCGGACGAGGGGGTGACGATGCGGATCGGGTCCAAGATCCCGGGCTCGGAGATGGAGGTCCGCGACGTCACGATGGACTTCGCATACGGACAGTCCTTCACCGAGGTGAGCCCCGACGCCTACGAGCGGCTGCTCCTCGACGTGCTGCTGGGCGAGCCCCCGCTCTTCCCGCGACACGAAGAGGTGGAGCTGGCCTGGCGCATTCTCGATCCGATCGAGGAGTCCTGGGCCGACCACGGCAAGCCGGAACCGTACGAGACGGGGACGTCGGGACCTTCCGTGGCGGACGAGATGATCGCTCGCGACGGACGTACGTGGCGGCGCCCATGACCGGCCTGACCGACACCTCGGCGTCCGAGATCAACGCCGCGCTCACCCGGGCACGCCACCGTAGCGGCGGTTTCGCCGTGGGGATGGTCCTGACGATGATCGTCGTGAGCGACGAGCGGGACCATGCCCATGCTGTCAGCTCCGCGGCCGAAGCCGCCCGCCAGCACCCGTGTCGGATCATCACCACGATCCCACGGGGAGGGAAGGGCCGCTCGCGGCTCGACGCCGAGGTGGGTTCCGGCGATGACACCGGGCCGGGGGAAACGGTCGTGCTGCGCCTGTACGGGCCGCTCAGCCGCCACGCGGAGTCCGTCGTGACGCCGCTGCTCCTGCCGGACACTCCGGCCGTGACATGGTGGCCGGCGACAGCCCCAGCGATTCCCGCCGACGATGCGCTCGGCGCCGTCGCGCAGCGCCGGATCACCGACGCGGCCGCGTCGCCGAAGCCGGTCGAGGCGCTCGTCCGACGCTACCGGGGCTATCACCCCGGGGACACCGATCTCGCATGGACCCGCCTCACGCCCTGGCGGGCGCTGCTCGCGGCGGCACTGGACCAGCCGCACGACGAAATCGTCGGCGGTTCGGTGCACGCGGCCCGCGGCAATCCCAGCGCCGATCTGCTCGCGGGCTGGCTCGGCGAGCGCCTCGGGATCACCGCCGAGCGCCGTAACTCGCGTGGGCCTGGCATCACGGCCGCGCGGCTCAGGTCGCGGCGCGGCGAGGTCTCCATCGCACGCCCGGACGGCCGTTTCGCGACGTTCACGCGTCCCGCGCAGCCCGACCGCAGGGTCGCGCTGTACCGCCGATCCACGGCCGACCTGCTCGTGGAGGAACTGCAACGGTTCGATCCCGACGAGCCGTACGAGGCCGCGCTCGCGGAGGCGGCCGTCATCGCGCGGGGTGCCGAGACCGCAGGAAGGAAGCGTCCGTGAGCGTGCCGACGATCATCGTGCATCGCGACCCGACCATGCTCGCCCGTGCGGCCGCGGCGCGCCTGGTCACCCGCCTGGTGGACATCCAGGCCAGCCGAGGCACCGCCGCTGTCGTGCTCACGGGCGGCGGGATCGGCACGGCCACCCTGGCCGAACTGGCCCGCGCTCCGGCACGCGACGCGATCGCGTGGGAACGGCTCGCCGTCTGGTGGGGCGACGAACGCTACCTGCCGCGCGGTCACGAAGACCGCAACGAGACCCAAGCACGTCGAGCACTGCTCGACACCCCCGGGCCCGACCGCGCGCGGATCCACCCCATGCCAGCCGCCGAGGGACCGGACAGGGGCGGCCCGGAGGCCGCCGCGGAGCGGTACGCGGACGAGCTGCGCGCCGCCGCGTACCCGGAGGATCACGCGCCGGTGCCGTCGTTCGACGTCTTGATGCTGGGTATCGGTCCCGAGGCACACGTCGCCTCGCTGTTTCCTGGCATGCCCGCGATGTACGACGAGCGGGCTGTCGTGGCCGTACACGGCGCGCCGAAGCCTCCGCCGACCCGTATCACGCTAACGATGTCCGCGATCCAGGCGGCGCGTGAGGTGTGGGTGATCGCGTCGGGCCAGGAAAAGGCGCGAGCGGTGCGCCTCGCGCTCTCGGATGCCGGACCGGTGGAGGTTCCGGCATCCGGTGCGCGGGGGCGGCAACGCACGTTCTTTCTGCTCGATCGGGGGGCTGCCAGCCAGCTACCTCGTGACCTGCGCGAGCCCGGCGGCCACTGAGACGGCGGCCATGCCGGCCCGCTCCCGCCGACTTGATCCGACTGTGTGGTCCGGAAGCGGAGTTCACTGCCGTTCCGGACCACACGTCAGATCCTCGGCTCAGGAAGGCTTGCGGCCGTACACGAAAGCGAAGCGGTCCGTGAAGGACAGCGAGGGCTCGGGATGCTGCTCACGCATCTCCCTTAGCCCGGCCTGCATCTCCTCGTCGCTGAAGGTCGACAGCACCGACATCCACTTGTTGCCGACCAGGTTGATGTAGTGATCGCGATCAACGGTGACGTGGAACTCCCCGTAGCTGAGCTCGGCGTCGAGCCCGGCGTCACGCAGGTAACGCTCGAGGTCGTCGGGCTCGGGATGGTACGCCTCGAACCGTTCGAGCGCGGCCTGGAAGATCGGGTAGTCGAGCCTCGGCGGAAGTGTCACGATGAGCAGACGGCCGCCGGGCGCCATGAGGCCGGCCAGGCCCCGCAGCGTCTCGGGGATGCCCTTCACGTGATGGATCGTCTCCTTGATGACGATCGCGTCAACGTGGTCGTAGGGCAACGCGACCTTTCCTGACGCGATGTCCTCGGCGGTCGCGCACAGTGGCCGCAGCCGCGGGTCGTCAGGCAGCTCGTCGAGCATGGCCTGGAACGGGTCGATGCAGACGATCGGCCGCCCCGCCCCTACCTTCTCTGCCATCTTCTGGGCGAACAGGCCCGTACCGGCTCCGATGTTGGCGACACGCTCGCCCTGGGTGAGCTGGAGCCGATCGGCGATCTCCCCGTTCATCCACCGGACGTACTCCGGGCTGTGCGCCCAGTTCTGGTCGTAGGTGCTCGCGAGCCGCTCATAGTGCTCCGTCGTGTCGTACGGCTGCTCTTTCTGCACCGGCCAATTCCTCCCGCGGTCCTGGGTCGTGCTGTCCGTCCCACCCGTTTGGTGGGTCCCTGACAGGCTTCTATGCATTCGGCCTGTTGTCCAGCCGAGGATCCGGGACCGGACTCTTCCATCGCCATGTTCTGGCAGGTCATGGTCCTCTTTGATAATCCGTCCCGCTACGGTCGTACGCCCCGTGGTGGGATGGGGAACATGCCGCCCGACCCGACCGCCGTACCCGACAATCTCCCCACCCCCGAAGACGACGGCGCCGCCGACCATCTCGGCGGCCTCACCGTGCCGCCCGTCGCGCTGCCCTCGACCGGCGGCGCCCAGGTACGGCTCGACACCATCCCCGAGGGGTGCGAACGGCTCGTCGTCTACGCCTACCCCCGCACTGGACGGCCGGGCGAGGAGCCGCTCGTCCCCGACTGGGACGCCATCCCCGGTGCCCGGGGCTGCACGCCGGAGTCGTGCGGGTTTCGCGACCATGCCGCCGAGCTCCGCGCCGCCGGTGCCGCGGTCCTCGGAGTGTCGACCCAGGACACGGCGTACCAGCGCGAGGCAGCCGAGCGCCTGCGCCTGCCGTTCCCCTTGCTGTCCGACGCCGATCTCCGGCTCACGCGTGCCCTCCGGCTGCCGACGTTCACGGCCGCCGGGCAGCAGCTGCTCAAGCGGCTCACCCTGGTCGTACGCGGCGGAACGATCGAGCACGTCTTCTATCCCGTATTCCCGCCCGACACCCACGCCGAGGAGGTGCTCGCCTGGCTGCGCGCCCAGTGAGGCGAAAGCCCCCGCGCTCGCCGCCGGACGTGGACTGATGTCCGGTACCCGGGAGCGCCGACACCGAGGAGGCTCCGTGGCCGAGCTCGTCGTAGGTCCGCTGCTGCGCCACGTTGACCGGCACACCGCCACCATCTGGGTCGAGACCGATGTCCCGTGTGCGGTGAGCGTGCAGGATGCGACGGTGCCGACGTTCACCGTCCACGGCCACCACTACGGGCTCGTCGAGGTCGGCGACCTCTCCCCCGGCGAGAGCATTCCATACACCGTCTCGCTCGACGGCGACGCGGTCTGGCCCACGGCGGAGTCAACGTTTCCGCCGAGCCGCATCCGGACCGTCGATCCGGAGCGTCCGGTGCGGCTCGTCTTCGGCTCCTGTCGGCGTACCCAGCCCCATGACACGGCGGCCAACCGCGCCTTCGGTGTCGACGCCCTGCGCGCCTACGCGCTGCGTATGTCCGCGCTCGACGAGGACGAGTGGCCGACCGCGCTGCTCATGCTCGGTGACCAGGTGTACGCCGACGAGACGCCACCGGCGATGCGCGAGATCATCCGCTCGCGCAGGGACCCCGCCCGGCCCCCAGGCTTCGAGGTCGCCGACTTCGAGGAGTACACGCAGCTCTACCGACTCTCGTGGCGGGATCCGGCGACCCGGTGGCTGCTGTCGACGATCCCGACCTTCATGGTCTTCGACGACCACGACGTCCACGACGACTGGAACACGTCGCTGACGTGGCGCGAGCAGATGGCGCGGTTGCCCTGGTGGCACGACAGGATCGTCGGCGCCCTCGGCAGCTACTGGTTGTACCAGCACATCGGAAACCTGTCTCCGAAGGAGCGCGCCAACGACCCGCTGTTCGCCGCCCTCAAGGAAGCCGACGGAGACGGCGGGCGGCTGCTCGATACGTTCGCGTCGCGCGCCCACAGCGAGCCGGAGAGCAGGCGCTGGAGCTACGCCCTCGACCTCGGTCGCACCCGCCTGCTCGTCGTTGACTCCCGTGCCGGACGCACGCTCGGGCCGCGGCGGCGCGCGATGCTCGACGACGAGGAGCGGGCCTGGGTCGACGACCGGCTGAGAGGTGACGTCGACCACCTGCTCGTCGCCACCTCTCTGCCGTACCTCCTGCCCAGCGGCATCCATCACGTCGAGGCGTGGAACGAGGCCGTGTCCTCGGGACGATGGGGACCGCGCTCGGCACGGCTGGGTGAGCGGGTACGACAGGCGCTCGACCTCGAGCACTGGGGGGCCTTCGAAGGGTCGTTTCGTGACATGGCCCGCTCTGCCGCGGAGGTCGCGACCGGACGGCGTGGCACCGCGCCCGCGGACGTCACCTTCCTCTCCGGCGACGTTCACTACTCCTACCTCGTATCGGTCGACGCGCCGCCGTGGGCGAGCCCCGTCCACCAGGTCGTCTGCTCGCCGATCCGCAACCCGTTGCCGACCCGTATGCGCTGGGCGAACCGGCGCGGCTTCCATCCTTTCGGAAGGCTCGCAGGCCGGGCGCTGGCGCGTGCGGCGGGGGTGCCCCCCGCCCCGTTGTCGTGGCGCGGAACCGCTGGTCCGTGGTTCGATAACGCGCTCGCGACCGTGCGGGCCGACGGCAGGAGCGCGAGCGTCCGCTGGGAGGCCCCGCGAGCAGATGAGAGCGGTCGGACACGCATGGTGCCTCTCGGCGAACAGCGGCTGACGCGGTGACGTGCCGGTACACGAGGAACGGCCCGGTCTCATGGTGAGGGGCCGGGCCGTTCCTCGGCGCGCGTGAGGTTTAGGCCTCACCGCACGCGGGTCGTCCGGCACCGCTCCAGCGCCTCGGCGAGGATCGCCTCCCCGTCGGCGTCGCTGCGGCGTTCCCTGACATAGGCAAGGTGCGTCTTGTACGGCTCGGTCCTGGGGGCGGCCGGTGGGTTCTCCCTGTCCCGGCTCGCCGGATAGCCGCAGCGTGGGCAGTCCCACGTATCGGGAACGTGCGCATCGGACGCGAAGCTCGGTCGCGTCTCGTGCTGGTTGGCGCACCAGAATGTAACCCGGACGCGTGGAGCGGGTTCACCGCGCTCGGCTTCCCCCATGGGACCGGCGCCTACCCTGCTCCCCCGGATGGCATTACCACTTCCCACGGATCACTCCCTCGTGACTCATCCGCGCCGCGGCGGGACATGCGCGCGACGCGACGGACAGACGCGAGCGTCGGACTCAGCGCAGCAGCAGACCGAGCCCGATGATGCAGGCGAACCAGAGGATGCCAGTGCCGATAGTGATGCGGTCGAGATTGCGCTCAGCCACCGACGAACCCGAGAGCGACGATGTGACACCGCCGCCGAAAAGGTCGGACAGCCCCCCGCCCTTACCTTTGTGCAACAGCACGAGCAAGATCATCAGGATGCTCGTGATGATCAAGAGGATCGACGTTGCGACGACCACTGTCCGACCGACACTCTCTTCCACAAAGGGTTGTCTACGAGGGTACGACGCCGGTGCGGCCGGCACACCCGGATGGGTGAAATCAGGCCGCCTTCCGATCACGATACCGACAAATGCGTACGAATTCCTCCGGGTCGAGGCTCGCCCCGCCCACGAGGGCTCCATCCACGTCGGGCTGGTCCATGATTCCCGCGATGTTGCCGGACTTCACCGACCCACCGTAGAGGATCCGAACGCCGTCCGCGAGGTCACCGGTGTACAGCTCGGCCAGGCGGGTACGGATCGCGGCGCACACCTCCTCCGCGTCCGCCGGTGTCGCCACCTCTCCGGTCCCGATCGCCCACACGGGCTCGTACGCGATCACCAGCGTTCTCGCCTGCTCCGCACCGACCTCGCGCAGCGCCCCGTCAACCTGACCGAGAGTGTGAGGCACCTGTTCGCCCGCCTTGCGAACCTCCAATCCCTCCCCCACGCACAAGATCGGAACGAGGCCCGCGGCGAGGGCCGCCCGCAGCTTGGCGTTCACGAGCTCTTCGCTCTCGGCGTGGTCGGCGCGGCGCTCGGAATGGCCGACCACGCCGTAGGTGCACCCGAGCTTGGCGAGCATGTGGGCCGACACGTCCCCGGTGTGCGCACCCTTCTCGTACGGCGAGAGGTCCTGCGCACCGTAGGCCACCCGGAGGTCGTCGCCGTCCACGAGCGTCTGGACGCTGCGGATCGCGGTGAACGGCGGGAGCACGGCCACCTCGACAGCGTCGAGGTCGTCGTCGCGCAGCGAGAACGCCAGCTTCTGCACGATCCCGAGCGCCTCGAGGTGGGTGGCGTGCATCTTCCAGTTGCCGGCCATCAGCGGCTTGCGTGACACTCAGTCCTCCAACGCCCCGGGGTCCTCCAACGCCCCGGGGTCCTCCAACGCCTCGAGGCCGGGCAGGGTCTTTCCTTCGACGTACTCCAGGCTCGCGCCGCCGCCTGTGGAGATGTGGCCGAACCCACCCTCGGGCAGCCCGAGCGACCGTACCGCGGCAGCGGAGTCACCGCCGCCGACGACGGTCAGACCGTCGACCTCGGTAATCGCTTCGCCGACCGCGCGGGTGCCCTGGGCGAACGGCTCGAGCTCGAACACGCCCATCGGCCCGTTCCAGAAAACGGTGCGAGCGTCTCTGATCTTGTCGGCGAACAGCCGACGGGTAGCGGGCCCGATGTCACAGGCCTCGCGGTCCGGGGGGATCGCCTCGACGGAGACGACATCGTGGGGGGCGTCGGCGGACAGCTCCGTCGTCGCCACGACGTCGACGGGCAGCACCAGGTCCACGTCACGCTCGGCCGCCTCGCGCAGGAAGCCGCGCACGTCATCGATCCGGTCTTCCTCGAGCAACGAGCGCCCGACCTCGTACCCCTTGGCCCGCAGGAACGTGTAGGCCATCCCGCCGCCGATCAGGAGCCGGTCGACCCGGCCGATCAGGTTCGCGATGACGCCGAGCTTGTCGGATACCTTGGCGCCGCCGAGCACGACGGCGTACGGGCGCTTCGGGTCGGTGGTCAGCTCGCGCAGCACCCGCACCTCGGCGGCGACGAGCCTGCCCGCGGCGTGTGGCAGCCTGCTCGGTAGCTCGTACACACTCGCGTGCTTGCGGTGCACCGCCCCGAAGCCATCGCCGACATACAGGTCCGCGAGCGCCGCCAGCTGGGCGGCGAAGGCACCGCGTTCGGCGGCGTCCTTGCTCGTCTCGCGCGGGTCGAAGCGGAGATTCTCGAGCAGGCAGGTCTCGCCGTCGGAGAGCTTGGCGACGGTCTCACGAGCGCCCTCCCCCACGACGTCAGAAGCGAGCGGTACCTCGCGGCCGAGAAGCTCGCCGAGCCGAACGCCGACGGGCCGCAGAGAGTACTCAGGACGGACCTCGCCCTTGGGGCGGCCGAGGTGGCTGCAGACCACCACGCGGGCGTCCCGCTCCGCGAGCGCCCTGATCGTCGGCAGGCTCGCGCGCACCCGGCCGTCGTCGGTGATGCGCTCGCCGTCGAGCGGGACGTTCAGGTCGGCGCGGACGAGAACCGTCCGGCCGGCCACGTCGAGATCGTCGATGGTCCGCATCGATCCCTACTCCGCCAGCCGGGAGCCGACGAGCCGGACGACGTCGACGAGCCGGTGGGAGTACCCCCACTCGTTGTCGTACCAGCCGACGACCTTGATCTGATTGCCGTTGGTCATCGTCAGCAGCGAGTCGAACGTGCACGACGCCTGCGACCCGACGATGTCGGACGACACGATGGGGTCCTCGGTGTACTGGACGTACCCCTTCAGCGGGCCGTCGGCCGCCTGCTTGAAGGCCGCGTTGACCTCGTCCTTGGTGACCTCGCGCTTGACGTCGACCACGAGATCGGTGACCGAGCCGCAGGAGACTGGCACGCGCATCGCGATGCCGTCCATCCTGCCCTTCAGTTCGGGCATCACCAGCGCCGTCGCCTTCGCGGCGCCGGTCGACGTCGGGATGATGTTCTCGGCGGCGGCCCGCGCGCGGCGCAGGTCCTTGTGCGGGAAGTCCAGGGTCGACTGGTCGTTGGTGTAGGCGTGGACGGTCGTCATGAAGCCCTTGACGATCCCGAACGCGTCATGCACGACCTTCGCCATCGGGGCGACGCAGTTGGTGGTGCACGAGGCGTTGGAGATCACCGTGTGGGCGGCGGGGTCGTACGCGTCGTCGTTGACCCCCATGACGATGGTCGGGGCGTCACCCTTGGCCGGGGCCGAGATGACGACCTTCTTCGCGCCAGCGTCGATGTGCTTGCGGGCGTCCTCGGGGTTGGTGAACTTGCCTGTCGACTCGACGACGACGTCGACCCCGAGATCGCGCCACGGCAGCGCGGCCGGATCGCGCTCCTCCAGCGTCCGGATGGTGGCACCGCCCACCTGGATCGAGTCGCCGGCCGCGACGACCTCCTCGCCCAGACGTCCCAGCACGCTGTCGTACTTGAGCAGATGGGCCAGGGTCTTGTTGTCGGTCAGGTCGTTGACCGCCACAACCTCGATGTCCTGACCGCCGGCGCGGGCGGCACGGTAGAAGTTGCGGCCGATGCGGCCGAAGCCGTTGACGCCAACGCGAATGGTCACGGCAACCGCTCTCCTCGTCGTGATGTTGTCACCGGCCATGCGTGACATGCCGGCACGTCTTGTTTTCATGGGGTTACAAGAGTCATGTACCCGAACCGGGCCGGCCTGAGCGGCCACGATTCGTGACACAAGAGGGGGCATCGGCGCCCAGTACCGCTTTCGACCCTATCGAACTCCTATCGCGGGTGGGCCCTCATCATGGTGGTGCCGAGATACCTGGCTCGGCGGCCTCGGGGCGGCCTGCCGGTCGGCTCGGCCGTCAGAGGTCGAACAGGCCGCCCTTGATGTCGGTGATGAACGCCGTCCACCGGTCGCGGGCGAAGCCGAGCCTCGGGCCGTCGGGGTTCGTGGAGTCCCGTACGGCGACGGCGTCGGGACGGTCGCGCGCGACCTCGACGCAGGTGTTCCCGCTGTTGCCGCTGCGGTTCGACCTCCGCCAGACGGCCGCGACCTCGACGCAGGTAGCACCGCCGTTGCCGCTGCGGCTGGAGGTGTGCCACACGGCGCGTGTCAGATCCATTGCCTCGCTGCCTTCTCTGTCGCCTCGACCGACGCTTGCTGCGGGAGCGCGTCGCCTCTCAACGCCTCCCACAGCCCGCTGACCGTCGCGACGATCTTGGGGTCGTCGACCAGGTAGCCCTCAACCACAGTATCCAGGTACGCGACGTCGGGCGCATCCCGAAGGGTGGCGAGGATGAGCGGACCGGACCCGGCGTGCGCCCCGACCGCGAACGGGACCACCTGGAGGGTCACCCGCGGGCTCTGGGCCGCGTCAGCGAGGTGACCGAGCTGCCCCGCCATGACCTTGGGGTTGCCCACCGGCCGGTGCAGCGCGCCCTCGTCCAGCACGGCGTAGATCATCGGCGGATCGTCGCGGGCCAGGATCGCCTCCTGGCGTTCCAGCCGCGCCGTGACCATCTCATCCACCTGCTCATCGGACGCGCCGGGTTGGCCGGCCCGCAGCACCTCGCGGGCGTAGTCGCCGGTCTGGAACCAGCCGTGGACGAGCAGCGGCTCGAAGCCGCGCAGGCAGGTCGCCTCCTGCTCGACCTCCAGCCACGGGCGGAACCAGCCGGGGAACGCCTCCCGGCTGACGGTCACCATCAGCCTGGTCAGCGCGCCGTCGGTGCCGAGCGCCTCATCACAGCGGCGCGCGAAGTCGAGCTGCGGCCGACGGTCCGCCGTCTCGACCGCGCCGACCAGCGCGCCCGAGTAGTTGATCCGCTCCCCGAGCTGCTCCTGCGACAGGCCGGCCCGTGTCCGGTAATGGCGTAGCTCCGCGCCAAAGAACGCGGACGGGCTCGCGCCCGGGTCGAGCGCCCTGGCTGCTGGCATCCCACACCGTTCCGACACCTGGCGGGCCCCGTCGTACGGCCACCTGACAAGCCCACGAATCTACTACCCACCGTAGCTTTCCAGCGCCACCCTGTAAGCACGCTTGGTATGCAACCCAGAAAGGCAGGAAGGCCATGGAAGCGATCACCACGACCGCCACGTCCGACCCCACGCGCGTCGTCGTCGACGCGGTACGGAGGTCGCTGGCGCAGCTGGACGAGTACGCGCTCTCCGACATGACGGACGACATCGAGATGGCGGAGGTCATCGGCAAGCTCAAGTCCCTCGCGGGCGTGCTGGTCTCGGTCGTGGACCGGGGAGGCGTGTGAGTCATGCCCGTGGACTTCTTGTAGCTGGAGATCACCGGCTTCTGTCAACTCGCATGCAGGCACTGCTACGCCGACTCGGGTCCGGGTGGCACGCACGGCACTATGAGCGCTGGCGACTGGCGCAGCGTGGTCGACCAGGCCGCCGCGGGGTTCCGGTGCGGGTCGGCATCATCGACGTTCTCGACGGCCAGCGCGTCGAAAAGGCCCGTGCGGACCTCGAGGCTATGGGTGTCACCAGCATCGGCACAGACTGGCTCCGCGGGGTCGGGCGGGGGACGCGGACCAGGCCAGACGTGTCGCAGCTGTGCGGGCATTGCGGGCGCGGCATGGCCGCGGTCTCACCAGACGGCGACGTGTGGCCGTGCGTCCTGTCGCGGTGGATGCGCGCCGGTAATGTCAGAGAACGATCTCTCGCGGAGATTCTGCGCGGATCCACAATGCGCGATCTTGTCGCGACGGTACCCGGACCCTGCTCGGCACAGTGTGCCCCGGACAACGGTAGCTGTAAGCCTCACGGCCAGACCTGTTCGCCCTCCTTTTGCAACCCGGAGAAAGGCCTATGACCTGGCGGTCTCACGCCGAGCGACTGGCCGAGGAGGTCACTCACTCGGTGTCACGCTGGCGCGAGCCGGTCGCCGCCCTCCCCCGCCACCTGTTCGTCCCACGTTGGTGGGACCGATCGGTCGAGGGCTGGACGCTCCGTGACGGCCCAAGCGAAGAAGAGGCATGGCTCAGGGCAGCCTATGCTGACGTGACTCTCGTGACCCGCGTTGGCGGGATGCATGCCGATAACGCGAGGGATGACGACCGTCCTGACGGCCGGCCCACCTCATCCTCGACAATGCCCAGCCTCGTGGTTCGGATGTACCAGCACGCGCGAGTGTACGACGGGGCAGACGCCCTTGACGTTGGTGTCGGTTCGGGGTATGGGTGTGCCCTTCTCGCCAAGCGGCTCGGCGACACCCATGTCTCCAGCATCGACGTGGACGCGTACCTGGCCGAGGTGGCGGCCCGCCGCCTCGAGCGTGTCGGATTGCACCCAAGGATCGCGACGTGCGACGCGACCGGACCCCTACCTGGGACCTACGACCGGATCGTGTCCATGGTGTCGGTGCGTCCGATCCCGCCGGGTTGGCTTCAGGCCTTGAGGCCAGGGGGGCGTCTCGTGACAACGGTCGCCAACACCCTGATGGTGGTCACGGCCGACAAGGTCGACGGACGTAACATAGGCATGATCTGCGGCGAGCAACTGCTGGCGGTCGGACGCGTTGAACGCGACTGCGCTGGCTTCATGGAGACCCGCAGCGGGCAGGACTACCCGCCTGGTCTCGTGGGGATGTTCGCGGCAGTCCGTGACCAGCGGGGCGAGCAGGTTACCCGTGGTCCCTATCCTGTCATCGATGTGGACGGCTGCGGGGAGTTGGACTCGGTGCTCGAGGTGCTGGCTCCCGGGATCGAACATCGCTACGAGGAGGCCGACGACGGGACGAGGACGGCGTGGATGTTGCACGCGGACGGCTCCTGGGCTAGAGCCAGCGCCCGGGGCGACGAGCCGCCCCTCGTCCACCAGAGCGGGCCTCGCCACCTATGGGACCTCTTCGACGAGATACGTCACTATTGGCTGACTCACGGTTACCTTCAGCTCTATGGCGCTCGTGCCTTCATCACCGCGAGCGGCACGATCCATCTGGCGCGCGGGGACTGGCAAGCCACCATCAGCTAGTCGACCGCGTCGGCTTGCTGGGCTGGTGTCAGTGGTTAGCGCGGTAGGCGTCGCGGCGGTGAGCGACATCAACGACCGTGACAACGCGCCGCTCGTCGCTGATGCGATAGATAACGCGGTAGGTGCCGCGACGCGCGCTGTGCCGGTCGTCCAGCGGTGGACGCAGTCGCTTGCCAATCCGATGAGGATTGTCGAGGAGGGGACCGACGATGAACTCATGTGCGGCGAACGCCGCGGCCTCGGGCAGCTTCTCTGCGAGCTGTCGGCGTGCTGTCGGGGTGATCTCCAGCCTGTAGCGGTCCCGATTCCCCGTCACGCGGTGCGCCTGTGGCGGCGCTCCATCGCCCGAGCAAGATCGGCCTCCGACTCGCCTTCGCCGCGAGCGAACTCGGCATCGGAGGCCGCGAGTCGCCGCATCGTGTCAGGGTCGGAAAGGATGGCGACGGACTCTTCGAGGGACTCGAGATCCTCAGGGGCTACCAGGACGGCGGAGGGCGTGCCGTGCACCGTGACCGTAACCCGTTCGTGCTGAGTGGTGACGCGACCCACGAGCTCGGACAGGTGTGCCTTGACATCGGCGAGTGAGAGCGTCGTCATAGTCATAAGTATGACCAAGAACGACGACCGTGTCCACTAGAGGGGAGCGGACGGGGTGTTCCACGCTTTCCACAGCTCGTCGGCGACCCCTGGCGCGGCGGCGAGCAGTCCGCCCTCGGGGGGCAGCAGTGTCTCCGTGCCGTCGCGGGCGAGTATCCGGGCCCCCGCCTCGCGGGCGATCAACGCGCCCGCGAGCGCGTCCCACGTGCTGTACGCCCCGAGCACGGTGGCCACGGCACGCCCGGCCGCCATGCTCGCGATCGACAGGGCGGACGAACCCATGATCCGTACGCTGCACGAGCGCGCGGACAGGATGGCGAGCATATCGTGCATGTTGGGCCACGGACGGTTGCCCGCCCACTCGGTGAGCACCATCTCGCCCGCGAGCGAGGTCGCATCCGAGCACCGAATAGGGACGCCGTTGAGCCGTGCGCCACGGCCGCGCGCGGCGCTGAACACCTCGCGGCGGTACGGATCCGCGACCACCCCGACGACCGCGTCGTGGTCGCTTCGAGCCAGCGCGAGGCTGAACGACGACCATGGCAGCCCATGAACGAAGTTCATCGTGCCGTCGACCGGATCCACGTACCAGGAAGGCGCGTCGGCGCCGTCGCCCGCCGTACCGAACTCCTCGCCGACGACACGGTGGCTCGGGAACCTCGTGCGGATCTGTTCGCTCACCTGCCACTCGACGTCTCGGTCGGTCTCGGTCACCAGATCGGTCGGCCCGGACTTCGTGGCGACCTCCCTGGGGCGCCGCGAGCCGATCCGGTCCATCGCCCACAGGGCCAGTTCCTCCGCGAAGAACAGGTACGGGTCGAGACTCGGATCCGGACCGTCATCGCTCAGCACGCGACCCGCCACCCCGCGGTCTCCCTGTCCTCCAACAGTTCGAGGAGATAGCCGAGACGGTTGGTGATCACAGCGTCCACTCCGAGGTCGAGCAGGCGTGCCATGTTCGTGGGACTGTCGACGGTCCAGGTGGATACCTGGTAGCCGCGCTCGTGCATCAGCTCGACCAACCCGCGGTCCACGAGTTGCCAGCGCGGGTTGAAAAGCTCCGCCCTGATGTCCTCGAGCACACCGTCGGGCGGGGTTGGGTCCTCCCACGTGAGTCCGAGACGCGCCTCCGGCGCGAGGCCGCGCAGCCGGCGCATCGCGTGGACGTCGCCGCCGACAAAGAGGACTCGGTCGAACGCGTCGTGCTCGCGGACGATCGCCACAGTCGTATCGAGTGCTTCCGCGTCCTTGAGGTCGGCCATGAGCGCCGAACGCGACCAGGACAGCACTCCCAGAGCCTCGTCCAGGGTCGGAATCTCGTACCGCACGTCGCAGTAGGCGCGGACCTCGTCCAGCGACAGGCTGCGTACGGCTCCGTGGTGCCGCCACAGCCGCTTGAGCGTGGGATCGTGGAGGAGGATCACCTGACCGTCGCGCGTGAGTTTGAGGTCCACCTCTACCAGGTCGGCGCCCTGCTCGAGGGCCGCGAGAAGCGCGGGGATCGTGTTCTCTCGGTGGTCTTGGGGGTCGCCGCGGTGTGCGATTGCGAGCGCCATCTGGCCGGGTGTCACCTCTGTTCTCGACTGACGGGTGGCAGGGACGGCGGCGTGCCGTCACCCACGGTGGGCAGGGAGCCTCCCCAGTTCATGCGGGTGTCGGGGAGGCTGGCGGCGGTGTCGGCCGAGCGGGGGACACGGGTACCGGGCCGGCGGCGTCGCGCCGAGCGCGGCCGCCGGACGAACGCGGTGTTGGCAGACACGATCATGGGAGAGTCAGCGCTCGCCCCGGAGAGGCTCGTCGCTGGCGACCGCACCGCATGAACACCACCGACGGATCGAGGACACTGCCGCCGTTCATCCAGAATAGCGGAGGTCGTGAGGCGCGCCGCGGCCGCCCGGCGGTTCGGGCTGGGAGAATGACCCCGGTGGAGACGGCACAGGTACGTCAGTCGCTGACCCACATCCTCCGGGATCACCGGACGTGGGCATGCCTGCTGCTGCTCGCGGGTTTCTGCGCCGTGACCGCGGACGTCCTCCTGCACGGCCCACTGACCCGCCTCGACTGGAACGCCCACACCTGGATCGGCGGACACGTGGAGGGCCCGTGGTGGTGGCTCTTCTATGTCCTCGCCCAGGCCGGCCGCGAGGCCGTCCTCACCGTCCCGCTCGCCGTCGTCTCTCTCGTCGCGGCGTTCCGCCACCGCTCGCCGCGGCCTCTCGTGCTCGCGTTCGTCGTCTGCGTGTCGCTCGTCATCATCGTGCCCGGGATCAAGATCCTTGTCGGTCGTACGGCGCCGGGCAGCGGTGTCGACCTCGTCTTCACCATGGGGAGAGAGTTCCCCTCGGGGCACGCCACGAACGCGATCATGATCTGTGGGGCGTTCCTCGAGCTGCTCGTCTCGCTGCACCCGCGCGTCGCGTCCGCCCTCACGGTACGTCGTCGCCGGGCGCTCGTGGTCCTCGCGACCGCGGCCGCCGGTGTCGGCATGATCGGCCTCGACTACCACTGGATCACCGACGCGCTCGCCGGCTGGCTGCTCGGAGCCGCGATGTACATCCCGCTGATCGCGCTCGACCCTTTCCGACCCCTGCGGATCTCAGCCGGCATCGAGCCCGGCCGGGGGTCGCGTCCGCAGCCCGCGGCGCCGCGCCCTCCCCCGAACCGCCGAGGGCACGCGTACGACGCGACAAGGCGATGAGAGCGGGCGCCCCCTACGGAAGCATGTCGGGGGTGAGGTTCGCCTCGGTGTCGGGCACGCCGACCTCGACCGCGCGTCGGTCGGCCATGGCGAGCAGGCGACGGATCCGTCCCGCGATGGCGTCCTTGGTGAGCGGCGGATCGGCGAGCAGGCCGAGCTCCTCGAGGCTGGTCTGGGTGTTCTCCATGCGCAGTCGACCGGCCACGACGAGATGGCCCGGCGCGTCGTCGCCCAGAATCTCGAGCGCCCGCTGTACTCGGGCGCCCGCCGCGACGGCCGCGCGGGCCGAACGCCTGAGATTGGCGTCATCGAAGTTGGCGAGCCTGTTCGCGGTGGCCCGGACCTCCCGCCGGACCCGACGCTCCTCCCAGGCCAGCACGCTGTCGTGGGCACCCAGCCTGGTCAGCATCGCGCTGATCGCGTCGCCGTCACGCACGACCACTCGGTCCACTCCCCGGACCTCACGAGGTTTCGCGGGCACCTGGAGACGCCGGGCGGCACCGACGAGCGCCAGCCCGGCCTCCGGGCCGGGACACGTCACCTCGAGTGACATCGAACGACCCGGTTCGGTGAGTGACCCGTGCGCGAGGAAAGCTCCCCGCCAGGCCGCCTCGGCATCACACGCCGCGCCCGTGACGACGTGTCGCGGAAGCCCGCGGATCGGGCGACCCCGCCCGTCGACGAGTCCAGTCTGCCTCGCGAGGAGCTCGCCGCCCCGTACGACTCGCACGAGGTACCGACTTGCCCTGCGCAGCCCGCTGGGCGCCATGACGACGATGTCGGAGTGGTGTCCAAACACCTCGTTGATGTCCTTACGCAGACGCCGGGCCGCCGCGCCGGTGTCCAGCTCGGCCTCCACGACGATCCGCCCCCCAACGAGGTGCAGTCCCCCCGCGAAACGGAGTACGGTCGACACCTCGGCCTTCCTGCAGCACGGTCGCGTGACCGCGAGACGGGCCAACTCGTCCTTCACCAGGCTCGTCATCGCCATGTACGTGCGCTCCTCCCCCTGTCGCCATCGCGGAAGATCTCGGCGCACGCGGCCGCAAGGTGCTCTGGGTCGTGACGTGGCGACCCGTCCTTGGCCGCGACGTCCGCCAGGCGCAGCCGCCCGCCGAAGCTTTCCGCTGCCTTCTCCAGGCTGGCACGTTCTCGTACGACATGGGCGTCTGCCAGCACGACGTCGAGGACGAACTCGGGCGCGTGCGCCGACAGCACCTCGAGGTGCCTGTGCGGCGAGAAGCCGTCGGTCTCACCCGCCTGCGGGGCCAGATTCAGCGCGACGAGCCTGCGCGCCCGGGTCTCGATGAGGGCCCGTGCCAGCTCGGGCACCTTGAGGTGCGGCAGGACGCTGGTGAACCACGAGCCCGGCCCGAGCACGATCCAGTCCGCGTCACGAACCGCCGCGACCGCCTCTGGGCACGCCGGTGGGTCCTCGGGAACGAGTGAGACACCCCGGACCCGACCCGCTGTCGTCGCACACGCCACCTGTCCCCGTACGGTCGTGATGTCGTGCGGCCGCGCCGGATCGGCCCCCTCCACCTCCGCGGCGATCTGCAAGGGCACCGCCGCCATCGGCAGCACTCTCCCCTGCGCCCCGAGCAGCCGGCCCAGCCAGTCGAGCCCCGCCACGGTGTCGCCGAGCAGTTCCCAGAGCGCGACGATCAGAAGGTTACCGACGGCGTGGCCGTGCATCTCCCCGCCGCTGTGGAAACGGTGCTGGGCGACCTTGCTCCACGTCTGGCCCCACTCGTCGTCGCCGCACAAGGCGGCGAGCGCCATCCGCAAATCGCCGGGCGGGAGCACACCGAACTCAGTGCGCAGGCGTCCACTCGACCCACCGTCGTCGGCGACGGTGACGATGGCCGTGAGCTTGTCCGTGACCCGGCGCAGCGCCGACAGCGACGCGAACAGTCCATGCCCGCCTCCGAAGGCCACCACCTTCGGTGCCATCATTCGCGCCCCAGGTCGCGGTGGACTACCTGGACTTCGGCCCCCTCCGCCGCCAGCCTGGCGGCCAGCTGTTCGGCGATGGTGACGCTGCGGTGCTTTCCGCCCGTACATCCCACGCCGAGCGTCGCGAAGTGCTTGCCCTCACGCCGGTAGCCACGGACGAGCGTATGCAACACCTCGCCGTAAGCGTCGAGGAACTCCTTGGCACCTGGCTGCCCCAGGACGTACGACCGTACGGGCTCGTCACGTCCGGTGTAGGGCTGCAGCTCCGGTACCCAGTGCGGGTTGGGCAGGAAGCGGCAGTCGACCACGAGGTCGGCGTCGACCGGCACGCCGTACTTGTAGCCGAACGACACAACGGTCACCCGCAGACCCGCCTCGTCCGAGTCGCTGAACGCGGCGACGATCTTGGCTCGCAGCTCGTGCACGTTCAGCTGCGAGGTATCGATGACGAGGTCGGCGTCCCCGCGCACACCGCGGAGCACCGCGCGTTCCTGGTCTATGCCATCGACGAGGCGTCCGTCACCTTGTAGCGGGTGCGGACGACGCACGCTTTCGAACCGACGCACCAGCGTGTCGTCGCCGGCCTCGAGGAAGACGACCCGCGGACGGATACCACGGCCCGCCAGGTCATCGAGGGAGGTCTGCAAGTCGGTGGTGAACGCGCGGCTGCGCACATCCACCACCGCGGCGACGCGTGGCACCGCTCCCTGCATGCGTCCGGCCAGGTCGACGAACGGGGCGAGCAGCTCGGGCGGAAGGTTGTCGACGACGAACCAGTCCAGGTCCTCGAGCGCCTTGGCGGCGGTGCTGCGGCCGGCGCCGGACAGACCTGTGATGATCGCCATTGCCGGCACACGCGCGGTCGCGGTGTTCACGAGGCCTTTCCCTCACCGTGCAGGGCGTGCGCCACCGCCTCGGCCGTACGTGGCCCAATCCCCGGCACCTCGCTGATCTCACCGACGCTGGCGTCCCTAAGCCGGCGCAGAGAGCCGAAGTGGCGCAGCAGCGTCGTCCTTCGCGTCCGTCCGAGCCCAGGCACGTCGTCGAGCGCGCTCGCGGTCATGGACTTCGACCGCTTCTTGCGGTGGTAGGCGATGGCGAACCGGTGCGCCTCGTCCCTGACGCGCTGGAGGAGGTACAACCCGTCGCTCGTACGCGGCAGGATGACCGGCTCCTCGTCACCCGGCAGCCACACCTCCTCCAGGCGCTTGGCGAGACCGCAGACGGCGACGTTGTCGATCCCCAGCTCGTCGAGAGCCCGCTTGGCGGCGGTCACCTGAGGCGTGCCTCCGTCGATCACGACGAGGTTCGGCGGGTAGGCGAACTTCCGCGGCTTTCCGGTCTCCGGGTCGATGGGCTGAGCCGCGGCGCGATCCTCGTCGTCAACCGTGCCCGCGGCGACGTCGAGTTCGCCGATCGCCTGACGTTCCTCGAGGTAGCGGCGGAAACGCCTGGTGATCACCTCGTGGACCGAGCGGACATCGTCCTGCCCCTGGACGGCTCTGATCGAGAAGCGTCGGTACTCGCTCTTCCGTGCGAGACCGTCCTCGAAGACGACCATGGAGGCCACGACGTTCGATCCCTGCAGGTTGGACACGTCGTAGCACTCGATACGCAGCGGTGCTTCCTCGAGCCCGAGTGATTCCTGCACCTCCTGTATCGCCCGGCTGCGCGTGGTGAGGTCGCTCGCCCGCCTCATCTTGTGGCGGGCCAGGGCTTCCTTCGCGTTGCGCCCGACGGTCTCCAGGAGCGCCCGCTTGTCGCCGCGCCGCGGTACACGCAGCTCGACCCGGCTTCCTCTGCGCTCGGACAGCCACTCGGTGACGGTCTCGGCGTCGGGCGGCAGGGCGGGGACCAACACCTCGCGCGGCACGTCGTGTGTGCCGCCCGCCCCGCCGTAGGTCTGGGACAGGAACTGCTCGACCAGACCGCCCGTCGTGACGTCCTCGACCTTGTCGACGACCCAGCCGCGTTGTCCCCGCACTCTCCCGTCGCGTACGTAGAAGACCTGCACGGCGGCCTCCAGCTGGTCCTCGGCGAATGCGACGACATCGGCGTGGGTGCCGGGGCCGAGAACGACCGCCTGCTTCTCCAAGGCGCGCCGCAGCGCCTTGATGTCATCGCGCAGCCGCGCGGCCCGCTCGTACTCCTGAGCGGACGCGGCCGACCGCATCTCCTTCTCGAGATCGCGGATGAACCGGCTGGTCTGCCCCTCCATGAAGGCACAGAAGTCCTCGACGATGCCGCGATGCTCTTCCGCGGTCACCCGACCCACGCACGGCGCGGAACACTTGCCGATGTAGCCGAGCAGGCAGGGACGGCCCATCTGCCGAGAACGGCGGAACACCCCCGCCGAGCACGTCCGCGCGGGGAAGACTCGCAGCAGCAGGTCGAGGGTCTCCCGGATGGCCCACGCGTGGCTGTACGGGCCGAAGTAACGGACGCCCTTGCGTCGGGGGCCCCGCATGACCATGAGGCGCGGATACTCCTCGTTCAGGGTGACCGCGAGGCTCGGGTAACTCTTGTCGTCGCGGTAACGGACGTTGAAGCGCGGGCTGTACTCCTTGATCCAGCTGTACTCGAGCTGCAGCGCCTCGACCTCGGTGGCGACGACGGTCCAGTCGATGCCCGAGGCCGTCCGCAGCATTGTCTGGGTACGCGGATGCAGCGACGCGACGTCGTGGAAGTACGAGGACAGACGCGCGCGGAGGCTCTTGGCCTTGCCCACGTAGACGACCCGCCGGTGGTCGTCGCGGAAGCGGTAGACGCCCGGCTGGTCGGGGATCGACCCGGGAGCGGGCCGGTAGGTCACCGGATCTGCCACAGCCCACACCCTAGTGGGCCACTCACCGCCTCGCGGCGTGCGCGATTCCGTCGCCGGATGAGGCGGCGCCACTCATCACCGCCGCCTCCGGCTACTCCCCTGTCGCGTCGCGGCTCCTCCTGCGATCAGGTGACCACGACCTTGCCGTCCTTGACCTTCACGGGGTACTCCCGAAGCGGCTTGGGAGCGGGGCCGTCCTGCGCCGAGCCGTCCCGGATGCTGTACTCGCTGCCGTGGCAGGGACACTGGATCAAACCGTCGGCGACGGTGTCGACCAGGCAGCCCTGATGTGTGCAGATCGCGCTGAAGGCCTTGAAGTCGCCCTTCTTCGGCTGCGTTACGACGACCTTCTCATCGGAGAAGATCTTGCCGCCGCCGACCGGGACCGCGTCGGACTTGGCGATCTTCTCGCCTTTGAGATCCTTCTCGGTAGGGGTGCCGGACCCGTCCGACCCGCTCGAGCAGCTCGCTAGGACGACGCCGCCGGCGCAGAGGCACGCCGCCGTCGTCGCCCCGCGAAGGACCCCACGACGGCTCACCGACGCGGTCGCGACCTCTTCTTGGGTGTCCACACAACTCTCCCCTCGTCCGTCATCTGTTCTCGCCTGACGCTACGGTCAGCCGCCCGCTGTCGTCGTCAGCCAAGGGACGTAAGTCCGTGTACGTCGCGGCGAGTAGACGTGTACTCCCCGGTGACGACGCGGCTACGTCCGGGTGACAGGACGTACAGCGCGGGCTTCAGGCCGTACTCGTCGCCGCCAGTTCGAGGTGCTCCCCCAGCACCTTGTGGAGGAACTGGCCGGTGTAGCTCCCGTCGATGGCCGACAGGTCCTCAGGGGTGCCCGACGCGACGATCGTTCCTCCGCGGGTACCGCCCTCGGGACCCATGTCGATGATCCAGTCCGCGACCTTGACGACGTCGAGGTTGTGCTCGATGACGATGACCGTGTTGCCTGACTCGACGAGCCGGTCGAGGACACCGAGGAGCTTACGGATGTCGTCGAAATGCAGCCCCGTGGTCGGCTCGTCGAGGACGTAGACAGTCCGGCCGGTCGAGCGGCGCTGCAGCTCGGAGGCGAGCTTGACCCGCTGTGCCTCGCCGCCGGACAGCGTCGGGGCCGGCTGCCCGAGGCGCACGTAGCCAAGGCCGACGTCGACCAGGGTCTGCAGGTTGCGCCTGATGACGGGGATCGCCTCGAAGAAGCCCAAGGCGTCCTCGATCGGCATGTCGAGTACCTCGCCGATCGTCTTGCCCTTGTAATGGACCTTGAGGGTCTCGCGGTTATACCGCGCGCCGTGGCAGACCTCGCACGGGACGTAGACGTCGGGGAGGAACTGCATCTCGATGCGGATCGTGCCTTGCCCCGCGCAGGCCTCGCAGCGCCCGCCGCGCACGTTGAAAGAGAACCGCCCGGGCAGGTAGCCCCGGACCTTGGCCTCGGTCGTGCTCGCGAAGAGCCTGCGGATGTGATCGAACACACCGGTATAGGTCGCGGGGTTGGAACGGGGGGTGCGCCCGATCGGGCTCTGGTCGACGTGGACGATCTTGTCGACGAGGTCGGCACCGCTGATTCGGCGATGCTTGCCCGGCACGGTCCGGGCGCCGTACAGCTCCCTGGCGAGAGCGTTGTAGAGGATGTCGTTGACAAGAGTGGACTTGCCCGACCCCGATACCCCGGTGACCGTGATGAAACACCCGAGCGGGAAGGCGACGTCGATGCCCCGCAGGTTGTGGTGGCGAGCGCCGCGGACGACCAGCTCCCGCCCGCGCTGGGGCGGTCGGCGCTTGTCCGGCACGGGGACCGCCCGACGTCCCGAGAGATAGTCGCCCGTCATCGAGTCCCCGCTGTGCAGCAGGCTCTCGACGGGACCCGAGACGACGATCTGTCCACCGTGCTCCCCCGCGCCAGGGCCGATGTCGACCACCCAGTCGGCCGTAAGGATCGTGTCCTCGTCGTGCTCGACGACGATGAGGGTGTTGCCGAGGTCGCGCAGCCGGCACAGGGTCTCGAGCAGGCGGTGGTTGTCGCGCTGGTGCAGGCCGATCGACGGCTCGTCGAGGACGTAGAGCACGCCCACGAGGCCCGAGCCGATCTGGGTGGCGAGCCGGATCCGCTGCGCCTCCCCGCCGGCGAGGGTACCGGCCGCCCGGTCGAGGGTGAGGTAGTCGAGACCGACGTCGACGAGGAAGCCGAGCCGGGAGTTGATCTCCTTGAGCACCCGCTCGGCGATGTGGCGCTCCCGAGGCGTCAGCTCCAGGGAGCGCAGGAACCCCGCGCACTCCCCGATCGGCATCGCGCACACCTCGGCGACGGACCTGCCTCCGATGGTGACGGCGAGTGAGGCGGGCTTGAGCCGCGCGCCCTCGCATGAGGGGCACGGCACCTCGCGCATGTACCCCTCGAACCGCTCGCGGCTGGTGTCGGTCTCGGCCTCGCGATGACGGCGCTCGATCCACGGCACCACGCCTTCGAACGTCGTGTAGTAGGAGCGGGTGCGGCCGTAGCGGTTGCGGTAGCGGACGTGGACCTGGGTGTCGTGGCCGCGCAGCACGGCCTTGCGGGCGCGGGCGGGCAGCCGCTCCCACGGCGTGTCCATCGAAAATCCCACGCCGTCGGCCAGCGCCTCCAGCAGCCGCTGAAAGTACATGCCGACGTGACCGCCGCTCCACGGCGCGAGCGCGCCCTCGGCGAGTGACTTGGAGAGGTCGGGGACGACCAGCTCCGGGTCGACCTCCATCCGCGTGCCGATGCCCATGCAGTCGGGACAGGCACCGTAGGGCGAGTTGAAGGAGAACGACCGCGGCTCGAGCTCCTCGAAGGAGAGATCATCGTAGAGGCAGGCGAGGTGCTCGGAGTACATCCGCTCGCGTCCGGCGTCGTCCTCGGCCAGGTCGACGAAGTCGAGGACTACCAGGCCGCCGGACACTCCGAGCGCGGTCTCGATCGAGTCGGTCAGCCGCCGCATGGCCGAGCCCTTGACGCTGAGCCGATCGACGACAACCTCGATGTCGTGCTGTTCGTATCGTTTCAGCGCCGGAGGGTCGTCGAGTCGGACGATCTCGCCGTCGGCCCTGGCCCTGGTGTACCCCTTGGCCTGCAGCTCGCGGAACAGCTCGGTGTACTCCCCCTTGCGGCTGCGCACGACGGGGGCGAGCACCTGGAAGCGGGTGCCCTCGTCGAGCTCGAGCACGCGGTCGACGATCTGCTGCGGTGTCTGGCGGGTGATCGGTCGACCGCACGCGGGGCAGTGCGGGTGCCCGACCCTGGCGTAGAACAGCCGGAGGTAGTCGTAGACCTCGGTGATCGTGCCGACCGTCGACCGGGGGTTGCGGCTCGTGGACTTCTGGTCGATCGACACAGCGGGCGACAGGCCCTCGATGAAGTCGACGTCTGGCTTGTCCATCTGGCCGAGGAACTGCCGGGCGTACGCGGACAGCGACTCGACGTAGCGCCGCTGGCCCTCAGCGAAGATCGTGTCGAACGCCAGACTGGACTTCCCGGACCCGGACAGGCCGGTGAAGACGATGAGCGCGTCGCGCGGTAGCTCGAGAGAGACGTCCTTGAGGTTGTGCTCACGCGCGCCACGGATGACGAGACGGTCGGCCACTGGCGTGTACTTCCGCTGGTTCGGACAATGCCGGTTCAAGCGCTCGGTTGAGGTGCCGCTGAAGGCGCTCGTCATGCTAACCGGGACCTACGACAGTTTCTTCCGTTCACCCTAGCGACCCCGACGTAGAGGTGTCCGAGCGTGCGTGCCACCCACGGCCCGCGCCGTGGGGTGCGGCCGGGCGGGCGAGGAGTCGCCGTCGCTGAGTGTCATCGGTGGCGAGGTCGATGACTGTCCATGCCATGGCGAGTCCGCCGTCGAGGGCCGCCTTGTCCGCCGATGGGCGCGCGCACCATGCCGCGAACTCGTGCTGGTGGTTGGACGACCCCCCGCACTCGATGCGGATCATGGGATGGATGGCCGGCAGGGCGAGGGAGACGTTGGCCATGTCCGTCGACCCTGCCCGTGCGAGCGCCTCGTCCTCGTGGACCTCGTCGAACTCCCGGCCGAGGGCCTCCGCGTTGGCGCGGTAGCGTGCGGCCATGTCCCCGTCGTGGTCGAACTCGGAGTACGGCGGCGAGGCCTCGTCGATCGTCAGCGTGCAACCCGTTGCCGTGGCCCCGGCCTCGAAGCAGCGCTCGGCGCGGGGTCGAAGCTCGGCCAGTTCCTCAAGCGTACGGGCGCGCGCGTAGTAGCTCGCGGTGGTCTTGCCGGGGATGACGTTGGGCGCCTGGCCGCCGCCCGTGACGATGCCGTGGATGCGGTCTGTGGCACGGATGTGCTGGCGAAGCAGCCCGACGGAGACCTGTGCGACGGTCAGCGCGTCGCCGGCGTTGACGCCTTCCTGCGGGTACGAGGACGCGTGCGCCTCCTTACCGGAGTAGCCGACCTCCAGATGCGACACGGCGAGTGTCGGCTGGGCGACCAGTCCGCGGGGAGAGGGATGCACCATCATCGCGGCGTGCACGCCGTCGAACATCCCTCGGTCGAGCATCAGGATCTTGCCGCCGCCGCCCTCCTCGGCGGGCGTGCCGAATACCTTCACTGTCACGCCCAGATCGTCGGCGAGGGGTGCGAGCGCGAGACCCGCGGTGACCGCGGCCGACGCGATCACGTTGTGGCCGCATGCGTGCCCGACATCGGGCAGGGCGTCATACTCCGCGCAGATGGCGATCGTGAGGTCGCCCGAACCTGCGGACGCGGCGAACGCCGTCGGCAGGCCACCCACATCGCTCTCGACCCGGAACCCGCCACCCGCCAGCGCGTCGGCTACCCAGCGGGAGGACTGATGCTCTTCGAAGCCCAGTTCGGGGTTGGCGTGGATGCGGTGGCTCAGGCCGACCACCTCCTCGGTTGCCCGCTCCCTCGTCTGTCTCGCGGCATCCTTGAGGTCCATCACGGCCCTGTCCCTTCGTGGGTGTTCACCGACGCACATCCTCTCGGAGTGGTAGACATCGCTAGTGTGACGGAAATCTACGGTGCCGAAACAGCCCTCACCGTCGCCACCGACCGCCTGGTCGCGACGATCGACGGACTGAGCGACGAGGACGTGCGCGGACCTTCGCTGCTCCCGGGCTGGACGCGAGGGCATGTGCTCGCCCACATCGCCCGCAACGCCGACGCCATGCGCAACCTCGTGACCTCGGCACGCACCGGGGCAGACATCCCGATGTACCCGAGCCGCGAGCGCCGCGACGCCGACATCGAGCGCGACGCGCCCCGGCCGAGCGCCGAGCATCGGCGCGACCTCGCGGAGAGCGCGCGAGCGCTCGGCGACGACGTGCGCGCCCTGC
>JBOHCT010000030.1:0-27681 GCA_050699055.1 Streptosporangiaceae bacterium
TGGGGCGGCTCCCGGCCGGGAGCCTTGTGGTCGTACGAGCCGACCCGTCCGCCGCCGCAGCCAAGTACGCTGACCTGAGAGCCGATTTGGACGCCGCATTCGAGAGGTTGTTGGGCCCATCTCCACGGACACGACGGTGAGATACTTCGCTTCGCTGATGGCGTACGTATTGATGGCGCCCATCATCGTCTACCGCCGCCTGATCAGCCCGATCCTGGGGCCGCATTGCCGCTTCGCACCCTCGTGTAGTGCCTACGCGCTCGAGGCCCTGCGCGTCCACGGACCAACGCGTGGGAGCTGGCTCGCCGTCCGCAGGATCACCCGCTGCCATCCCTTCAGCGCGGGCGGCTACGATCCCGTACCGCCGCGCGGGGGACGCCGCGCCCCGGCTCGGATATCCCAAGGGGCTCACTCGTGACCACGCACGTGCTCGCGTCGCTGTTCAACCGAAGTCACGGCTTCACCATCGGGGCCCTGTCGTGGCTGTACCAGGCCGTCACCTGGATCATCCTCCGCATCCACACAGGTTTGAGCTTCGTCTTCGACCCGAACAGCGGGGCGGCGTGGGGCCTGTCGATCGTGCTGCTCGTCGTGCTGCTGCGGATCGTGCTTTTCCCGCTGTTCGTCAAGCAGTTCCGCTCGACCAGGAAGATGCAGGAGCTGCAGCCGCAGGTCAAGGCGCTGCAGCAGAAGTACAAGAACGACAAGCAGCGCCTCAACCAGGAGGTCATGCAGCTCTACCGGGAGAGCGGCGCCAACCCGTTGGGGGGATGCCTGCCCCTGATCGCTCAGGCGCCGATCTTCTACTCGCTGTTCACGGTCCTGCGGCACATCGCCTACCAGCAGACCACTGACTGGGGCCTCACCGCGCACATCGTGCACAGCGCGGCGCACGCGAAGATCCTCGGCGCCCCGATCGCCGCGCACTTTCTCTCGCCCGCGCACACGGTCATCGCGCTCGGTGCCACCCCCTGGGTCGTGAAGGCCGTCGCGCTCGCCATGGTCATCATCACCGGTACGACGACGTTCGTCACCCAGCGGCAGACGATGAAGCGCCAGGCGGCGCAGACCGGCGGCGCCGGCATCACCCAGCAGCAGAAGATGATGCTGTACGCCTTGCCGCCCGTGTTCGCGGCCTTCGGTCTCGGCTTCCCGATCGGGGTCCTGATCTACTGGGTCACCAACAACGGCTTCACCATGGCTCAGCAGTTCTTCCTGCTCCGACGCATGATGCCCAAGACCGAAGGTGGAGGCGGGCAGCCGGGTACCGGTCGCGGGGGTGCGTCCCCGGCCCCCGGCGGCGACGGGGGCGGCCCGCTGTCCCGTAAACGCCATACGCCGGCACCCGCCCAGCCCCCGGTGAAGGTCGTGCGCCAGCAACCGGCCAGGCGACCCCGGAGCAAACGCGGCGGCGGCCGCAAGCGTTGACATCCCAGGTTTGTAGGGAGGGGTCACACAGTGAGCGACGGCACCATGGAGCGAGGTGAGGTCACGGACGCCCCGGACGGCACCGACGGCACCGACGGCACGGAGAGCGCTGGCGTCACCGACGGAGCCGGACGTGAGAGTCGGGCGGGCGTCGCGGATCTCGAGTACGAGAGCGAGGTGGCGGCCGACTACGTCGAGGACTTTCTCGACATCGCCGATCTCGACGGCGACATAGACATGGACGTCGAGGGCGACCGCGCACTCGTCTCTGTCGTCGGTGGAGGTCTCGACCAGCTCGTCGGCGAGCAGGGCGAGGTGCTGGAGTCGCTGCAGGACCTCACGAGGCTGGCCGTCTACCGGCGTACAGGCACGAAGAGTCGGCTGATGCTCGACATCGGCGGTTACCGGTCGCGCCGGCGCGAGGAGTTGAGAGATCTAGGTAGCCGGGTGGCCGGAGAGGTGAGGGAGACCGGAGAGCCACAGGCCTTGCCTGCGATGACGCCCTTCGAACGCAAGATCGTCCACG
Organism: Streptosporangiaceae bacterium; assembly: GCA_050699055.1. GTDB lineage: Bacteria > Actinomycetota > Actinomycetes > Streptosporangiales > JBOHCT01 > JBOHCT01. The sequence goes on from JBOHCT010000030.1 coordinate 1,955, forward strand.
ATGCTACGGCCGCCGCGGGGCTGCGCAGTGAGTCGGACGGCGAGGAGCCGGAGCGCCACGTCGTCATCTACCCCGAGTGAGCGAGCCCTGCCCTGACGCCACTGTCGTGTGACGGAGGTCCTTTGCCACCCCCGTGGTGCCACGCGGATGGATCGCAAGGTGGAGGAGGAGCGCGTGGTGGACCCTACGCGTGTGGTGGGTCGGGCTCCCCAGCCCTCGCACGCTCCGCCCGGTAGCGCGCCCGTGTCGTGTGGCGGTTCGCGCGCGCTCGCGAGCTGTGTGCGGCACCGCGTGAAGATGGTGTGGCCGAGGAGATGCCCTGGGGCGAGTGCGTGACATCGAAGGTCCCTCCGGCTCCGGCGAGTGCACGGCCACTCTTCGGTACCACTCTTCCTCTCGTCGAGGAGTACGCTCGCCTCCTCGCGGGGCCCGGGGTCGAGCGTGGGTTGCTTGGTCCGAGGGAGGTCGAGCGGCTGTGGGAACGTCACCTCCTCAACTGCGCGGTGTTGGCGGACCTGGTTCCGGCGCGCTCGAGTGTGGTCGATCTCGGCTCGGGCGCCGGGCTTCCAGGTATCGTGCTTGCTGTCATCCGACCTGACGTGGCGCTCACCTTGCTCGAGCCGATGCTCCGCCGTGCGACCTTCCTCACCGAGTGCGTCGAACGGCTCTGTCTCCCCGGGGTCGAGGTGCGCCGGGCTCGTGCGGAGGATGTCGCTGGCGAGGTGAGGGTCGATGTCGTGACGGCGCGGGCGGTCGCTCCGCTCGACCGGCTCTCTCGGTGGGCGCTGCCTTTGCTGCGGCCCGGTGGAGTCTTGCTTGCCCTCAAGGGTGCGCGAGCCCCGGATGAGCTGTCGCGGACGCGGGCCACCGTCGAGCGTCTCGGCGCTGTCACGGCAGGCGTCGTGCGGGTGGGGGAGGGCCGGATCGACCCGCCAGCGACGGTGGTTCGTGTCGTCGCGGGATCGCACCCGCGGTCGCGTCCCGCGTCGAGGCGAAAGAGGTGAGACTTGTGACGGAGGCGAGGGACGAGGGCATGTGGCCGGCGGAGCGCGCCGGTGCGTGGTGGCCGGATGAAAGCGAGCGGAACGGAGCGCCGTTAGTGCGTCAGGCACTCGAAGCCGCTGTTTCACGTGAAACCGCGCGGCGGTGTAACGGGCAAGTTTCACGTGAAACAGCTGTCAGCGGTCCGGTTGTCGAGCAGATACACGAAGCGGGTACGGGGGACACGCCGATAGCACGCGCAGCACAGGCCGCTCTGCGGGTAATGGGTCGCGGCGACCAGGTACCGTGGCCACGCCCCGGGCGTAGCCGCGTTATCGCGATCGCGAACCAGAAAGGCGGCGTAGGGAAGACGACGACCGCCGTCAACCTCGCGGCGGCACTGGCTCTGCACGGCCTGCGGGTCCTGGTGATCGACCTCGACCCGCAGGGGAACGCATCGACCGCGCTCGGGGTGGATCATCGGCCAGAGGTCCCCTCGCTCTACAACGTCCTGATCGAAGATCTCCCGCTGGCCCAGGCGGTCGTACCGGTTGAGGACGTGCCGGACCTGCTCTGCGCGCCGGCGACGATCGATCTCGCTGGTGCGGAGATCGAGCTGGTCTCCCTCGTCGCTCGAGAGGCGCGGCTGCGCCGAGCGCTGGAAGCGGCGGACCTGCGCGGCATCGACTACGTCATCATCGACTGTCCCCCATCGCTAGGACTTCTTACCGTCAACGCCCTCGTCGCGGGCGAGGAGGTGTTGATCCCGATCCAGTGCGAGTACTACGCGCTCGAGGGCCTGGGCCAGCTCCTCAGCAACATCGACCTGGTACGCGGCCACCTGAATCGCTCTCTCGTTCTCTCCACCATCGTCTTGACCATGTACGACGGCCGCACCCGCCTCGCCTCGCAGGTGGCCGACGAGGTGCGCGAGCACTTCGGCGATCTCGTCCTCGAGGCGGTGATCCCGCGTAGCGTACGGGTGTCGGAGGCACCGAGCTACGGGCAGTCGGTCATGACCTACGACCCGGGATCGAGTGGCGCGATCTCCTACCTCGAGGCCGCGCGGGAGATCGCCACACGAGGCGCGAAGGTCGAGGGCTAGGCCCAGCAGGAGGAGGCCCAGGCGGGGGCCCAGGAGGGAGGCATGGTGAGCCAGCAGCGAGGCGGACTGGGGCGTGGGCTCGGTGCGCTGATACCGACGGTCGAGGAAGGCTACGCGGCCACCGGAGCGACCGCGTCCGCCGAAGGGAGCCCGCGGCGCGTGACCGGCGCGTACTTCGAGGAGCTGCCGACCACCTCGATTACGCCCAACCCCCGCCAGCCCCGCCAGGCGATGGATGAGGAGGCGCTCGCGGAACTCGGGACCTCGATCCGCGAGGTTGGCCTGCTGCAGCCCGTTGTCGTCCGCAAGCTCGCTCCCGAGCGTTACGAGCTCGTCATGGGGGAGCGCCGGTGGCGGGCGGCCGGGCAGGCTGGGCTTCAACGAATACCGGCGATCGTACGCGACACCGGCGACGACGCCCTACTGCGCGACGCCCTCATGGAGAACTTGCATCGCGAGCAGCTGAACCCCCTCGAGGAGGCGGCTGCCTATCAACAGCTGCTCGACGACTTCGGCGTCACCCACGAGCAGCTGGCGGGTCGCATCGGCCGCTCGCGGCCGCACATCACGAACACGCTGCGGCTGCTCAGCCTCCCTCCCCCGGTCCAGCGCAGGGTGGCCGCCGGTGTCCTCGCCGCTGGCCACGCGCGCGCCCTCCTCGCCCTCGACGATCCCGAGCGGCAGGACCAACTCGCGCAACGCATCGTCGCGGAGGGGCTCTCCGTCCGCGCGGTCGAGGAGATCATCGCGCTCGGGGACGCCGACGCCCAACCCAAACCGCGCCGCACGCAGGGAAAGCAACCGGTCGCGCCGGCGCTGCGAGAGCTCGCCGGACGCTTGTCCGAGCGCTTCGAGACCCGTGTCAAGGTCGACCTCGGGAAGCGCAAGGGCAAGATCGTCGTCGAGTTCGCCTCTATCGACGATCTGGAACGGATCGTTGCCGCGATGGCTCCCGACAGCGTCCCCGCCGTACCCGCGCCGCCCGACGAGAGGTAGCCCGGCCAGCGCCGGTCGTCCCGGGCGTACGATCAGGGGGAGGCGAGCCGGCGACGCCCGTCGGGGACGATCGGCTCATGCCCGGCGTGTGGCCGCGATCGAAAGAAGGTCGCGACACAGTGCCCCGAGTTCGAGATCCTTCGCCTCCGCCGCCATCGGTAGCGTGCTCGTGTCGGTCATCCCTGGCGCGACATTGACCTCGAGGAAGCGGACGACGCCGGCGCGGTCGATGATGAGGTCGGTACGGGAGACGTCCCGGAGGCCGAGGGTTCGGTGGGCGGTCACCGCGGCGCCGGCCGCCAGGTCGGTCAGGTCGCCGGGCAGGCGAGCCGGGACGAAGAACTCGGTCCTGCCCGGCGTGTAGCGAGCGGCGAAGTCGTAGGCTCCACCATCGGGCACGATCTCGACGGCCGGCAGTGCCTCGGGACCGTGGCCGAGATCGACGACGCCGACGGCGACCTCCGTTCCCCTGACGTAACGTTCGACGAGCGCGGTGTCGTCGTAGGCGAAGCAGGCGACCATCGCTGCCGGAAGCTCCTCGGCCCGCCGGACGATGCCGGCACCGAGCGCGGAGCCGCCACGTGCTGGCTTGACGAACAGCGGGAGCCCGAGCCGCTCGATGATGCGGGCGAGGACGGCGGAGGCGCCGAGGTCGTGGAAAGTCTCCTTGGGCAGCGCGACCCAGGTGGGTGTGGACAGCCCCGCCGCGCGCACGGCGGCCTTGGCCGCGGGTTTGTCGAACGCCACCCGGCAGGCGTCGGGGGAGGCGCCGACATAGGGGACGCCGACAAGCTCGAGCACGCTGCGGATCGCACCGTCCTCGCCATTGGCGCCGTGCAGCGCGACGAAGATGGCCGCCGGTGTGTCGTCAAGAAGCTTTGGCAGCAGCCCGGCATCGGCGTCGCACTCCTCGACGTCGACTCCGACAGCACGCAGCGCCTCGCTCACCCGTCGTCCGGAGCGGAGCGAGACCTCGCGTTCGTGAGAGAGCCCGCCCGCGAGGACGAGGACGCGGCCGAGATCGCTCATGGGTGTGCCTCCGGTTACGCCGTGTCGGGGCCTGGGGCGTCGATACCTTCGTGTTCGCGAAGGGCCGCGGGGCCGAAGGTGTCGCGCAGGTGGAGCTCCTGCTCGACCACTCCGGCGAGCCTGCGGATGCCCTCACGGATGCGGTCGGGCTCCGGATAGCAATACGACAGCCGCATGTGCGGGCGACCGGAGTCGCCCGCGAAGAAGGCGGTGCCCGGCACGTACGCGACCCGGTCGCCGATCGCTCGCGGGGCCATGGCCTTGGCGTCGAGCCCCTCGGGAAGAGTGAGCCAGACGTAGAAGCCACCGGCCGGACGGGTCCAGCGACACCCTTCGGGCACCAGTGCGTCGAGCGCCTCGAGCATCGTGTCGCGGCGCTCGCGGTACAGCTCGCGGAACGCCTTGACCTGCTCGCGCCACGGCTGCGACGAGAGATACTCGCTGACCGCCAGCTGACCGAAGCTGGAGTGGCTCAGGATCGCGGACTCCGTGGCGAGCACCAGCTTGTCGCGTACGGCATGGGGGGCGAGGGCCCAGCCGACGCGGAGGCCGGGAGAGAACGTCTTGGAGAACGACCCGAGGTAGATGACCCCGTCAGGGTCGTCCGCGCGGAGCGCCCGCATCGGGGCGTCGTCGAAGCCGAGCAGGCCGTACGGGTTGTCCTCGAGGACGAGCACCCCGGCGGAGTGGCAGGCGTCGAGGACCTCGCGTCTGCGTGACGAAGAGAGGGAGACGCCTGCCGGGTTGTGGAAGGACGGGACGGTGTACAGGAACTTCACCCGCCGACCCGACGCCTCGACCCGTTCGATCGTTTCACGCAGCGCCTCGGGCACGAGCCCGTCGTCGTCCATCGGTACATGGACGACATCGGCCTGGTACGCCGCGAAGGCCCCGAGCGCTCCGACATACGACGGCGCCTCCGCGAGGACGACGTCGCCGGGATCGACGAAGACCCGCGTGACGAGGTCGAGCGCCTGCTGGGAGCCGACGGTCACGACGACGTCGTCGGGATGGGCCTCGATCCCTTCGATCCGCATGACCTCGCAGATCTGCTCGCGGAGTACGGGATCGCCCTGCGCCGAGCTGTACTGCAGCGCGACCGAGCCTCTGCGGGACACGAGCTCCGCCAGCATCCGGCCGACAGAGTCGAGGGGCAGCGCCGAGACGTAGGGCATCCCGCCCGCAAGCGAGACCACCTCGGGCCTGGACGCCACCGCGAACAGCGCGCGGATCTCGGAGGCGACCATCCCGCGGGCACGGGCGGCGTAGCGGTCGACATAAGGATCGATCCGAGAGCCCTTAGGCGGGGCGCGGTGCGAGTCTGTCACGGCCGACCTCCCCTAGACGGCATCGGCGAGTCGAGGATAGGGCACGCGGTTCCAGGCGTGAGAGGAAGATACCCGGATGTCCCCCGACGGGGACATGTGTCCATGCTGGTCGCTACGATGCCATGGAGAGCGGACCACGCTCCGGTATTTTCCGGCGTGGTCTCCCAGGGGGATCTGTTCCAGATTCGGCACGTGCCCGACGCGCGTGTGTCGCGGTTGTGGAGGTCCGGGTGTCGCGCCGCCTTGTCAATGTCACGCTCGACAACCTCGACGACATGCCCCGGCGTTGCCGTGGCTGTGTCTTCTGGGAGGTCGATCCCGTGACGCGGGACCGCGTCGAGGCGGCAGACGAGTCGGCGCTCGAGAAGGAGTCGTGGATCTCCTACACACTGCTCGAGTGGGGTAGCTGCGGCAAGCTCATCTACGTCGACGGCGTGCCCGCCGGCTACATCCTGTACGCGCCGCCCCTGTACGTCCCCCGCTCGGTCGCCTTCCCGACGAGCCCAGTGAGCACCGACGCCGTCCTGCTTATAACGGGACACGTGATGCAGGAGTTCGCCGACGGAGGGCTCGGCCGCATGCTCGTCCAGGGCGTGGCCAAGGACCTCACCCGCCGGGGCATCAAGGCGATCGAGGCGTTCGGCGACGTCCGCTGGGGCGGACCCGCCTGCGTCCTGCCCGCCGACTACCTCTTGGCCGTGGGTTTCAAGACGATTCGCCCGCATCCGCGCTTCCCGCGGCTGCGCCTCGAGCTGAAGACGGCCATCTCGTGGCGTGAGGACGTCGAGGTGGCGCTGGAGCGCCTGCTGGGATCGCTGACACCCGAGGGCGCCCTGCGACCCGTGTGAGCCGGAGTCATGAGCTGGGCGGCCCCCTCAAGTCCTCCCGTCGGCTACCCCAAGATCCGCGTCCGTGGTACACAGGGCCAGTTTTTCTCCGTTTCCCGACCACTTACGCGGCTCTTGGGCTGTCGAGGGGCAGCGGGCAGGCGCCCGAGCGGAACGTCCGAGGACCGAGGAACACGCGCCGCCGGAGGCGGCTGATCGCCCGCAGGGTCACCGGGGGCGGCGGGGCGCAGCCATGGGGGGCGAAACACCGCGGAGTCTCGGGAGCACGTGAACCGAAGCCAGGAGGCCCGGCGGGCCGACGCCCGCGAGGTTCACAAACAAGCTCAGAGCACGCCTTCGAGGTCCTTGAGCAGCATCGCCTTCGGCTTGGCGCCCATGATCTGCTTCACAACCTGGCCGCCCTTGAACACGTTCATGGTCGGTATCTGCATGATGCCGTAGGCCTCGGTGGTCTTCGGGTTCTCGTCAATGTTGAGCTTGACCAGCGTGAGCTTGTCCTGGTGCTCAGCGGCGATCTCCTCGAGAATCGGGCTCACCTGGCGGCAGGGCCCGCACCACTCGGCCCAGAAGTCCACGAGCACCGGCTTGTCGCTCCTCAGGACCTCGTTCTCGAACGTGTCGTCGGTAACCGTCTTCGAAGCCAACAGAATCTCCTTAGCCACTGATCGGTTGGGGCGCGGCGCCTGTGCTGGCGATCTGACTGTCGTCCGCGGCGTCGGTCGTCTCGGCGAGGTAATGCTCGGCGTCGAGTGCGGCCGCGCACCCCGTACCCGCCGCGGTCACCGCCTGACGGTAGATGTGGTCGACGACGTCGCCGGAGGCGAACACACCGGGCAGTTTCGTCTTCGTGGTCGGCTGCGCGACCTTGAGGTAGCCGGCCTCGTCGATCTCGAGCTGCCCGGCGAAGAGCTCGGTCCGAGGGTCGTGGCCGATCGCGATGAACAGGCCGGTGACCTCGAGCACGGACTCCTCGTCCGTGCGGTCATTACGTACGCGTACGCCCGTGATCTTGCCGTCGCCCAGCACCTCGACGACCTCGCTGTCCCACAGGAACCGGATCTTGTCGTTACTGAAGGCGCGGTCCTGCATGATCTTGCTGGCGCGGAGGGCGTCTCTGCGGTGAATGACGGTCACGGAGCGAGCGAAGCGGGTCAGGAACGTGGCCTCCTCCATGGCCGAGTCGCCACCGCCCACGACCGCGATGTCCTGGTCGCGGAAGAAGAAACCGTCACAGGTGGCGCACCACGAGACACCGTGACCTGACAGCTTGCCCTCGCCCGGCACGCCCAGATGGCGGTACTTGGAGCCGGTCGCGATGATGACGGATCGCGCGCGGTAGACGTCCTCGCCCGCCTTGACGATCTTGACGTCGCCGGTGAGGTCGACCTCGGTCACGTCGTCGCTCACCAGGTGCGCCCCGAACCGCTCGGCCTGCTTGCGCATGGCCTCCATCAGCTCGGGCCCCTGGATGCCGTCGGGGAAGCCGGGGTAGTTCTCCACGTCGGTCGTGGTCATGAGCGCGCCGCCGGCGGTGACCGAGCCCTCGACCATGACGGGCCGGAGGTCGGCGCGGGCGGCATAGATGGCGGCGGTGTATCCCGCCGGCCCGGAGCCGATGATGATCACGTTGTGCACGTCACCCACGCCTCGTCCTCCTCTTCCCGCGTACACGCTCCAGATACGGGAACCGATCCTAAGGCGTCAGGATTCCCGTACGCCCCAGGACGACCCGTGCGTAGCCTTGGGCCGTGCCGCTCGAAGGTCCTGGCCGGCGTACGGTCCTCCGCGCTCTGGCGGCTCTGCCTGCCGCCGGGTTCGGGGCCACGCTCATCCAGGGGGATGCCGTGCGGGAACGACCAGTGCGTCTCGACCCCGGGCGGGTCCAGGTGGCCCCCGCCGCCTTCGGCCGGTACCGCCTTGGGGGGTTCGAGATCGCGCTGTCCCAGACGCCCGCGGGTCCGCGGCTGGCGATCCTCCGCGGCGACCGCGTGGCCTGGGGGAGCGTGCCCGGCCGGGCCTTCGTCACGGCGGCCCTGGCCGAGGTCGAGTGGACCAGCCATCGGGGGATGTTCCGGCCGGCCGAGCGGGTCGGCACCCGGCTGGCCACCCAGGAGCTGCGCGCGCTGCGCCGTACCGTAGGCGCGGTCGTCGCGGAGGGCGTCCTCCATGGCCCCGCCGGCGAGCGCGCCGCTTTTCGATGGACGGCACGCCCCGCGGCCCCGGCCCGGCTGCGCGTGCAGGTCTCCGTGGGGCAACTCGAGGGGGTCGGTCGGCAGCGAGCGGGCCTGGTCGCCCTGCACTCCTACCGGCCGGACGGCGAGCGGTTCCACGGGTTCGGGGAGCAGTTCGCGCCCTTCGACCTGGCCGGGCGCAGGATCCCCATGGTCGTCCGTGAGCAGGGGGTCGGCCGGGGGCGGCAGCCGCTCACCTTTCTCGCGAACGTCGCCCGCCACGGTGCCGGCGGCGCCTGGGACACGACGTACGCGCCGATGCCCTGGTACCTGACGAGCGCCATGCGGGGCCTCTTCCTCGAGGGCACCGTGTACTCCGTCTTCGACCTCACCGTGCCCGGTTGGTGCACGGTCATGGCATGGAGCGACTCGCTGCGGGCGCAGGTCGTCGCGGGGGCGGACCCGCCCGCGCTGCTGCGCGCCCATACCGACGCCGTGGGAAAGATGCCTGGGCTTCCCGCGTGGACCGGGCACGGCGCCGTGCTCGGCCTGCAGGGCGGGACCGCGCGCGTACTCCGTATCGTCGACGAGATGGTCGCCGCGGGTGCGCGGATCGCCGCGGTGTGGCTGCAGGACTGGACGGGTGTACGGCACACGTCGTTCGGCGACCGCGTCTGGTGGACCTGGCAGCTGGACAGGGAGCGCTACCCCGACTGGGAGTGTCTCGTCGCGGGCCTGCGAGACCGTGGGATCCGGGTCCTTACCTACGTCAACCCTTTTCTCGTCGACCCCTCAGGCAAGCCGGCCGGGGTGCGGCGCGACCTCTTCGCGGAGGCGCGGGCGCACGGCTACCTCGTGCGGCGCGGGGACGGCCGGCCGTACCTGCTCGACCAGGGGGACTTCGCAGCGGCACCCGTCGACCTCACTAACCCTCGGGCGCGCGCGTGGTACGCCGACGCGATCGCCACCGAGGTCGCGGGGGCCGGCGCCGCGGGTTGGATGGCGGACTTCGGGGAGAACCTGCCCTTTGATGCTCTTCTCCACGATGGGGATCCCGTCGAGTGGCACAACCGGTGGCCGGTCGCGTGGGCCGAGGTCAATGAGGCCGCCTTTGCGCGGGCCGATCTGGCCGAACCGGTGGTCTGGTACCGGTCCGCGTACGGCGACAGCCCCGGTGTCGCGCGGCTGTTCTGGGCAGGAGACCAGCTGGTGACGTGGGACGCGCACGACGGGCTCCGCTCGGCGCTGGCCGGCATGCTGGCTGGCGGCGTGTCCGGCATGGCCCTTACCCACAGCGACGTGGGCGGCTACACCAGCGTCAGCACGCCGCTGCGCGAGTACCGGCGTTCGCCCGAGCTGCTGCGCCGCTGGACGGAGCTGTCGGTCTTCGGCGTCTTCCTGCGTACCCACGAGGGTAACCGGCCCGACCGGCAGGCCCAGGTCTACGACGATGCCGAGGCGCGGGGGGCGTTCGCCCGCGCGACCCGCCTGTACGCTGCGCTCGGCGAGTACCGTGCCCAGGTGGTCGCGGACGCGGCTTACTCGGCGATGCCCGCTCTCCGGCACACCTGGGTGCACCATCCGGGCAGTCCGGCCGCGCAGGCCGACGACCAGTTCTTCTTCGGGCCGTCCCTGCTCGTCATTCCCGTCCTCGATCCAGGCCGTGATCACGTGACCGCGTCCCTGCCCGCCGGGCGCTGGATCGAGCTGTTCACCGGACGTGCGTACGGCGAGCCCACGCGAGCGACACGCGCGCGGCTCCCGGCGCCGCTGGGGCGCCCGGCCGTGCTCATCCCGCGGGGCGACGCCTGGGGGGAGCGCATCCGGGCGCGCCTCGTCGACGACGGATTGGCCTCATAGGGGTCGCCGTCGGCCAAACCATCAGGGGACCGAGCCCGAGGCGGGCCGTGGGATCTCCCGGGTCGCGCGGACGGCTGAACAGGTTGGGTTGACCACAAGAACCTTCGCCTTGCTGGCGTTGGTCTCAGGCAGGACGATCACGGCGGCCGGGTTGCCGCCGTAATGCGCGAGGTCGATCGCCAGCGGCTTCTCGGAACCCTGGATGACTGTCTTGACGATCCGGTCGACGCAGGCCTGGAGGGTCTTCGGCGTGGCGAGCGTCTTCAGCGGAGACGGCGTCGGGCGGGCGGACTGGACAGTAACCGAGTTCTTTTCCCGCCCCGCCGTGCCGTCTTTCTCCCCCTGCGCCGCGGGTGGCGGGGTGGATGGACGGGACTGGGTCGAGACCTCTCCCGAGCCCTGTGCCTGCTGTCCTTCCGCGCGCTCCTTTGTTGCCTTGTGCTCGCGCAAGAGCGCGCTGGCCTGCCTGGACAGCCGATGCGAGGAGTAGTCTCGCCCGCTCGCGGTGACCGCGTCGGAGGGCAGGACGAGTGGTGCGAGCGGCTGTTCGCTCGCACGGGTGGATGTGGCGCCGCCGCCCTGACCAATCGAGACGCTCGGGCTGCCGCCGCCGGAGAAACGCGACAGCTGCGTGACGGCGACGCCCCCGACAACGAGGACGACGGCGCAGGCCGCGGCCAGGGCGAGGAGCGGAGCTCGGCGACGGGTCCGGCGCAGCGGCGTGACCGTACGCCGCGCCACCTCGCTCTCGACCGTGGCGCTCAGCCGGTCGGCGACGTCGTCAGGCAGGGCCGGCGACGGGGTGTCCCCCAGCAGCCTGCTGACGGCCGCGACCTGGTCGGCCCGATCGCGACACAGGGCACAGTCGCGGAGGTGGCCGCGGGCGTTCGCGGCGCGCTCGTCGCCGAGCAGTCCCTCGTCGAGCTCGGCGAGCTCGTCGAGCTCGAGGTGGTAGGTCACGAGGCGGCCCCCGAAGCGAGCATCGCAGCGAGCGTCGGCAAACCCGCGGGGTCCCGACGGAAACGCGAGGCTTGCGGAGCGTTTCCGTGGGGTGCAGCAGCGGAACGGAGGAGGACGCCGGGGGACGTTGTCACGAGCCCCTCTCACCTCCAGCGCGTTTGGTGTGTTCCGAGGATGGGACGTGATCGGGGAGCCGTCGGTTCCCGCGTAGATGGACGAGCAGCGGAGCGATCCGCGCACGGCCGCGCGCGCAGCGGCTCTTCACCGTGCCTACGGGGACGGCGAGGATGTCGGCCGCCTCCCCGACAGGGAAGCCGGCCATGTCGACGAGTACCAGGGCGGCACGGTAGTCGGGTGACAGTCGGGAAAGCGCATCCGTGACGTCGAGCGCCACCTCGCTCGGGGCTATCGGATCGCTTCCCACAGCATCGTCCGGCAGCGGCACGGTGCGCCGGGCGGCGTGCCTGCGGGCGCGGTCGAGGCAGGCGTTGACGACGATCCGGTGCAACCACGTCGTTACCGCCGCGTCGCCGCGAAAGGCGTCGGCCTTGCGGAAAGCGGACATCAGCGCGTCCTGTAGCGCGTCGGCCGCCTCATCGGCATCGCTGAGGGTGCGGACCGCCACCGCCCAGAGCCGTTCGCGGTGTCGGTGGACCAAGAGCCCGAAGGCCTCCTTGTCGCCCGCCACATGACGCGCCAGCAGATCCGCGTCGGAGGGAACTCCCGGCGGGCGTACGGTCACGTGGCCGCGCTCCTGTCACGTGCCCTGGACGACGACGCCCGCGACCTGCCCCTGGAAGCCGTTCTGGACCGCAGGCAGCTTCGTCAGCCATACGAGAAGGTAGCGCGCGTGCGCAGGCCTGACGGGCCTGAGTGTGACGTCCTCGCCGGTGTTGTTCGCTCGTGCCACCGTCCGCATCGTGCCCGGGTCGGTAGGCGGCTCGTCTGACACGCGCAGCTGGACCGACGTGCCCTGGCCGACCAGGTGGAGCCGCACCCTGGAGACAGAAACCGGCTTGCCCATGTCGAGCAGCAGCCCGACTCCCGGCTTGAGGCCGCCGAGGTCGGGCCTGCTGTAGTAGGTCTGCGTCGACCACGCGGTCTGCGGATTGCCGTCGACCGCGCGGGACGCCTCATCGGAGTTCTCCTGCCCGTCTCCCGGCGGCGGGTCGTATGCGTGGACCCCGCTCACCGGAAGGGCATGGACGTTCGGGCCGGGCTCCGCGGAACTCGGGTTACGCCTGGGGTGCTGGGTGTCGCCGGCCCGGATCCCCAGCAGCTGCCACCCGCCGAAGCCGACCGCCGCGACGATCAGCACTCCCACGACACCGAGGAGAAGGGTGCGGCCTCGGGGGCCTCTCTCCGCCCGCCGCATCTCCGGGTAAGCACCCGGATAAGCGGCGGCCCGGGGCGCGGACAGCGGGAGTGAGCGATCGGGGTCCCTTGGCGCGTACGAAGGCTCTGGAGGAGGAGGAGGCGGCGGCGCCGGCCGCGGCACATCGGCGAGTACCTCGGCGACCGCCGCGGGGTTGGTGAGCGGTGCCCGGCCGTGGTCGCCCTGCTGGCCCAGCGAACGCTCCACGATCGCGTCGAGGGTGGGCGAGATGCCGGCCCGTACTTGATGGACGCTGCAGAGGTGGCCGTTCACGTGCGGGGCCGGAGGGAGGCCGCGGTAGTCGCCGTCGGGCCAGTGTGCCGTCAGCGCGGCGTAGAGCAACGCGCCGAGCGCGCGGGAATCCACGACGCCGGGGTCTTCTGTGGTGGCGGTCCCCGCTACGGCCGCCGCGATGGCCAGCCCGGTGATCTTGACCGCCCCGCCCCTTGTCCAGATCACAGCGTCGGGGTTCAGCCGAAGGTGGGCGAGTCCCCGCGCGTGCGCGACCGCGAGAGCCTCCGCGGTCTCGCCGACGAGAGCGGCCGCGCGTTCGGGCTCTAGCGGGCCGCCCGCCAGCAGATCGGACAGGCGCTCACCGCTGATCCACTCGGAGACGACATACTGATAGTCGCCCGTGTCGTCGGCATCGAACACCTGTGCGAAGCGGGAGTCGGTGACCCGGCTGGCCGTACGCGCGGCGGCGACCACCTGGCGTATGCGATCGAACTCCGGGGCGAAAGTGCGCACGGCGACAGGACGGGCCAGCGGCTCGTCGACGGCCTTCCACAGGGTGGAGCCGCCTGCCTCGCTGACCCGCTCCTCAAGCGTGTACCGCCCGGCCAGGCGGGTGCCGGGTTCGACGGTGAACGTGCTCATCTCCCACGCGGATCCAGGCGGATACCACCATGCGGACGACGGAGGTCTCGGACCGCGATCACCTTCCACTTTCGGTTGAATTCTTGGCAGTCGTAGGAATCGACCGCTCCCACCCATGCTAGGACGCGGAAGGCCCCGATGTGGTTTACCTCGCCGCGACCTTGCGCGTCAGCATTCTTGTGACGGTGTCGAGCTCGGCCACGCCCAGGCGGCGGGCGATGAGGACGTAGAGAAGTCCGCCACCGGCCACCCCGACGACGATCGCGAGCGCCGACGTGATCGTCTCGGTGCCGAACGTCTGTGTGAACGCCAGTCCCATCGCATAGGCGAACACGCCGCCTGGGACCACAGCCGCCGCGAGTTTGCCGAGCGTGGCGGCGATGTGGCGGCCGTCCAGCCTGCCGAGCCTTCGTCGCAGCACGAGCCCGGAGAGACCGGCCCCCACGATGTAGGACATCCCGTAGGCGAAGCCCAGCCCGACCACGATCCATCCGGTCGGCAGGGTGAGGAAGAACACGACGTCGAGAGCGATGTTGACGGCCGTGGAGCAGACGTTGATGAGCGCTGGGGTGCGCGTGTCCCGTAGGGCGTAGAAGACGCGCAGCATGAGCTGGAATGTGGAGAAGAACACCAGCCCGCACCCGAAGGCGGACAGCACGTACCCGATGAAGACCGCGTCCGGCACCGTGGTGCGCAGGTGGGCGAAGAGCACGACCGCGATCTGCGGCCCAAGCGCGAGAAACCCGACCGCCGCGGGAACGATCAGCACGGCGGCGAGGCGCAGCCCGCTCGAGAAGTCGTCACGGACGAGGTCGAGCCTGCCCTCGTCGGCGTGGCCGCTCATCCGGGGAAGCAGCGCGGTGATGATCGAGACCGCGACGATCGCGTGCGGAAGCGAGAAAAGCAGGAACGCGTACACGTAAGGCGTGTAGCCGGCGCCGTACCCGAGCTCAGCGTGGCGGGCCTGTACCCCCGCCGATGTCGCCAGCCTCGTGACGACGAGCAGCCCGAGCTGGTTGGTGAGGACGTAGGCCAGGATCCAGGCGCCGATGCGGGCGACCTCGGAAAGGCCGATGCGAAGGAAGTCGGCGCGCAGGCGGAGGCGAAAGCCCACCGCGCGCAGAGAAGGGACGAGCGTGAGGGTCTGCACGACGATACCCGCCGTCGTGCCGATCCCGAGCAGGCGGATCTCACCGGGTGTGATCGTGGCGGGCGAGACCCCGCCGTGGGTGACAGCGAGGAACGTTGCCCCCACGGCGATGACGACGAGGTTGTTGAGTACCGGTGTCCACATCGGAGCCGCGAAGCGGCCCCTGCTTTGCAGGAACGCGCCGGCCAGGGCGCCGACGCCGTAGAAAAAGATCTGGGGGATGAAGAAGTGGGCGAGGCTGACGGCGACCTCGCGTTGGTCCGGGGTGAAGCTCCTCGCGTACACGGAGATGATCGGGCCCGCGGCGGCGACCGCCGCTACTGTGCAGACGAACAGTGCGATCGTGACGAGCGTGAGGAACCTCTGCTCGTACGCTTGGCCGCCGTCGGCGTCACGCCTGCGTGCACGGACGATCAGGGGGACGACGACGCTGGTGAGGATGCCGCCGAGCAGGAGTTCGTAGACGATGTTCGGGATGTTGTTCGCGGTGTTGTAGGCGTCGGCGAGCGCGGTCGTACCGAGAGCGAAGGCGAGTACCGCGGTCCGCAGAAAACCGGTGACCCGCGAGACGACCGTGCCGGCCGCCATGATCGCGCTGGAGCGGAGGATGCTGTGCTCAGCCGCCGCCTGCGTGCTCACGCTCGTCCTTTCTGCGATGTTCGTCGGTTTTGTTGTCCGTCGGGCCACGTCCTCCCGCCAGTGCTCTTCGTACCAGGCGCACGCCGACGGCCAGGAACAACACGGCGGCGGCGCCCCCGGTGATGATGAGCGCCGTGTCGCCGTACCCCGTCGCCCGCACGTCGACCTCGGTCGGCCGACCGTACGGCTCGCCCTGCGGGGTCGTGAGGCGAAGCGTCACGTGGGCGACCCCAGATGCCGACGCGGTGATCGGCACCTTCACTGTCACCTTGTGCTCCGGACCGATCCGCAGCGGCGAACGGTACTCGCCGATGTCGAGGCGCGCACGGTTACGGGGGATCACCTTGAGCCCTACGGTGACTGTCCGGTCGCTCAGGTCGTTGGCGAGGGTGATCGGGACGGTGCCCTGTGAGCTGGCGAGCCGCAGTGGGCCGTGCGTAAGGATGCGTACGTCGCCGCGCCGCTTGTCGAGGGTGCGCGCGACCTCGCGGCGCAGGCGCACGCCCTGCTTGGGATGGTCGCGCCACGCCGAAGACTCGGTACGAAGGACCGCGAAGTCGAACGTGGGCGACCGGGGGGTCAGGATGCTCGTGAACCTGTCGAGTTTTCTGTCGATGGCCCGCACGTGGGCGAGATAGCGCTGGGGGAGCGCTTGCCGGCGGGCGGAGTTCGGATAGAAGAAGCCCGTGTGGGAGACCGGCGCCGCCTCCGTCGTCTCGAGCTTGTCGAGGGCGACCGGGTCCAGCCATGGCGCTTTGGCGGTGTCCGAGAGCAGGGCGAAGGGGAGTCCGGACCCCGGGCGCCAGCGCCGGGGCGGTGCGACGAGCAGCGTACGGGAACGGTTCGGTCGTTCGGCCGTGATCAGGGCGGTCTCGGCCAGGTACCGCTGCTCGGTGAGTGCGGCCGCCCCCGGCCGCGACGTGTCGCGGCCCAGGATGTCAGTGAGGACATGGTCGGCGAGCAGGACCTTGACAGTACCCCCGACCGAAGGTGCCTTCGCGACCGCGCCCGGGGTGAAGGTCAGTCGGCGGGCCGGGGGGAATGCCTGATCACGAACGACCACGGTGCGCACGCCGGCGATGGCGAGGTTGTCGAGAGCGTCCTGGGACAACCAGCCATCCGGGGGCCAGACGACATCGGGGGCCACGGCCTGATCCAGGATGCTCTCGCTGATGTGTGGGCCCTTGGTGATGGCGAATGTGAGGTTCCTGTCGAGACCGGCGCGGTGCAGGGCCATGATGTCCGGATCGGCGTACGGCAGCGAGACGACCGTGTCCCCTTGCGTGGCGTGCCGCATGTCGTGCAGCCACTGGCTAGCGGCACTGCTCGGTCCCCGCGCCTTGGAGCCGTCCTCGGTGGCGCGGGTGTGCGGGGCGGTCATTGCCCGCGCGGCCTGGAGCAAGGCCGGGTCGACAGTCCACATGAGCGGAACGGGTGACATCGACCCCGCTTCGACCAGCCGACTCAGCCGACCATCGGACCCGAACGCCTTCGACAGGCCGCCATCGATGAACGTGTCGCCGACCGCGCGATGCGGTTGGTCGACGATCGGCCACAGCCAGGCGATCCTCGTCGGTTTCGGCCGCCCGCTCGCCGGGACGAAGGGGAGGAACGTACGAAGCAGTCCCAGCCGCTGATCACCCGAGAGCGCCTCGATGCCGAGCGGATAGACGCCAAAGGACCGCAGGCCGACGCTGCCCGGTCGCACAGTGATCGTCCATCCCGCCGACTCGCCAGGGGCGAGCGGGCCCGTGACGGGATGGGCCGTGTCGTACAGCGGACGGGTGAGGTCGATGTCGCCTTCGCTGTACTCTTGCAGCTCGCCGCGGCTGACGAAGGCGGAGGACGAGGAGCGCGCGCGTACGGCGATCCCCCGCAGAGGGTGTCCGCTGGTGTTCACGAGCCGCCCGGCGATCCGCACCTTCGAATGCGGTCCGGGAGCCTTGGGGCTGATCGAGGTGAGCACCACCCTGACCGGTGGGGTGCTCCGTGGCGTCTGTGCGGACGCCGCCGCCCCCGGGATGATGACGCAACCAGCGACGAAGACGGCCGCCACGATGCGCGCTCCCCGTCCTTTCACCGGACGTCCACTCGGGCTCTGTCGCGGGTGTCGGCCGGTGGCCGGGGCAAGAGACGGGTCACGACACGTCCTGTAGCAGCGCGGGAACGTTGTCGATCAGGCGTCGCTCGTCGTCGTATGCCAGAAGTTCTCGTGCGTCCTCGAGGGGGACCCAGGCAACCTCGGTGACCTCGACGTCGGCGTCGGAGAGCTCGCCTCCCTCAGCGACCATGAGGAAGTGGTGCACCGTCTTGTGGACGCGCCGCCGCTCGGCCATGAACCAGAAGTCGATCGTGCCGAGCCGTCCGACGACCCTCCCGCGGATGCCTGTCTCCTCCGCCACCTCGCGCACCGCGGTGTTCTCGGGGGTCTCGCCCTCCTCGACGTGACCTTTGGGGATCGACCACAGCAGTCGACCCTGCCGCCCGATACGCCCGATCAGGACCGCTTGCGGTGACCGCTCCAGGCGATCCACGACGAGGCCGCCGGCCGAGGTCTCCTCGACTCGCCGGAGTCGGCGGCGGCGTCCGGTAGCGGGCCGTTGGCGGGGCACGGCTCGATGCTAGTGCGCGAGGTCGCTTGCCCCATGCGTTGTCGCGGCACGTGTGCGGGAAGGGTCAGAGCGATCGGCCGCGCTCCCGACACCGCGGCGAGGTCGACGACCCGGATGCCGAGAGCAGTGCCGCCGTCGCCCGTCGGAACGTACACCACGTCGGCCGCCCCCGCCTCGTCGACGATCCTGCTGTCGATGAGGGGCTCGACCCGATCCGGCAGAAGAACGGGCGCGACCAGGCCTGCCGCATAGTCGGTCACGGAGTTGACGACGTGGGGCGCCGCCGGCCGGACGCGGCGCGCTCCGGCCGCGGCACGCAGCGCGGGGAGAGACGGATGGTCTCCCGCACGGACCGCGAGGGCCACGAGTCTCTTGTCGGCGG
Source organism: Streptosporangiaceae bacterium (assembly GCA_050699055.1). Classification (GTDB taxonomy): domain Bacteria; phylum Actinomycetota; class Actinomycetes; order Streptosporangiales; family JBOHCT01; genus JBOHCT01. Next base: position 20,267 of record JBOHCT010000030.1, read on the forward strand.
CGTACACGCGCACGGCGAGGCACTGCCGCTCGGGCAGGCCGAGAACCTCGGGCAGCTCATCTGACGACGCGATGACACGGCGGAGCCGCACGATCTCGTGGTGGGTCTCATCCTCGAGGAGCATTCGATGGATGTCGAGCACATCTCGCATCGCGAACTCGCCTTCGTCCGCACGTCATCGTGCGACAGTCGGCCCGGTCCGCATACCCCTAACGACTGTAAGTCGGGTGCGACACGGTGTGAACCCCTCGGACGAGAGGATCACTCCCCACCGACTTGGGGCTCCACGCTCCGGCTCCCATGCCTTAGGCTCGTTGCCCGTGCCGAAGGAGCCCGCCAACCTCACCGAGGCGCAGCGCCGTGCTGTCGCGGAGCTGCTGCGCATCGCCCCTGTCGTCGACGACCTCGGTCGAAGGTTCGCGCGGGCCGGTCACGAGCTGGCACTTGTGGGCGGCTCGGTGCGCGACGCGCTGCTCGGCCGGCTGGGCCACGACCTCGACCTCACGACGGACGCCAGACCTAAGGACGTCCTCGAGATCGCGGGCGGGTGGGCCGACGCCGTCTGGACGATCGGCATCGAGTTCGGCACCGTCGGCCTGCGCAAGGGCGAGTACACACTAGAGATCACGACGTACCGCAGTGAGGCGTACCCGCACGACTCCAGAAAGCCTCAGGTCGCCTACGGCGACTCGCTGGACGACGATCTCGCGCGGCGGGACTTCACCGTCAACGCCATGGCCGTACGCGTACCGGGCAACGAGTTCGTCGACCCTTATGCGGGGCTCAGAGACCTCGCCCGCGGAGTGCTGCGGACGCCGGGGCCCGCGACAGAGCTCTTCGACGACGACCCCCTGCGCATGATGCGGGCGGCGCGTTTCGCCGCGCGGCTCGGCTTCTCCGTCGCCCCCCCGGTACTGGACGCCATACGATCAATGGCCGACCGGATCCAGATCGTCTCGGCCGAGCGGATCCGCGACGAGCTGTCGAAGCTCGTGTGCGCGCCGCGCCCGCGTCAGGGCATCGTTCTGCTCGTCGACACCGGTGTCGCCGACTACGTGCTGCCGGAGGTCCCGAAGCTGCGCCTCGAGACCGACGAGCACCACCGCCACAAGGACGTGTACGAGCACACCCTGACGGTTCTGGAACAGGCGATCGCCTTGGAACCCGAGGACGATCGACCCGACCTGGTGCTGCGCCTGGCGGCGCTGCTCCATGACATCGGTAAGCCCAAGACCCGCTCCTTCGGCCCCGACGGCACTGTCGGTTTCCACCACCACGAGGTCGTGGGCGCGCAGATGGCCAAGCAGCGCCTGACCGCCCTGCGCTATCGCAAGGACGTTGTCGCCGATGTGGCCAAGCTCGTCGAGCTGCACCTGCGTTTCCACGGCTACGGCAGGGGCGAGTGGACAGACTCCGCCGTACGCCGCTACGTCCGGGACGCCGGTCACCTGCTGCCGCGCTTGCACCGCCTGGTCCGCTCGGACTGCACGACCCGCAACAGGCGTAAGGCGCAGGCGCTCGCGCGCGCGTACGACCATCTGGAGCGGCGCATCCAGCGGCTCGCCGCGCAGGAGGAGCTGGCCAAGATCCGGCCAGACCTGGATGGCAACGAGATCATGGAGATCCTGGGCGTCGGGCCCGGACCGTTGGTTGGTCGTGCCCGCCAGTACCTTCTCGACCTGCGGCTGGAACGCGGCCCTCTCGACAAGGAGGAGGCCGCGGAGGAGCTGCGCCGATGGGCCCGTGAGCAGGGCCTCGACCCCGGGTAGCCGTCGATCGGCGTTCCCGGCTACGGTCGTGCCGGGTCGCGGGCGGCGGCAACCTCCGTCCGCTCCGTGGCCGCGACGCGCCGGGAGCCGTACCAGTACACGAGGCTGGTGAGCGCGTACCCGCCCGCGACGACGCCGAGCACCGCGTAGGACTTGCCGGTCTCGGGCAGCGTGAACGCCGCGAAAGCGGCCGCCGAGACGAACGACATGTTGAAGAGCATGTCGTAAAAGGAGAACACCCGTCCGCGGTAGGCGTCGTCGATTTGTTCCTGCACGAGCGTGTCGACACAGATCTTGGCCCCCTGCGAGATCGCCCCGAGGAAGAAGGCGCCGATGATGTAGGGGACTTCCGCGTACGGCACCCCGAACCCGATCTGGACGGCACTCGCGAGCACGAACAAGCCGGCGATCCAGGCCTCCTTGCGCAGCCGCGTGGTGACGCTCGGCGTGACAAGCGCGGCGGCGAAGTAGCCGGCCCCCGAGGCCACGAGGACGAGTAGCAGCCCCCTGGCGCCGGCGTCGACCGCGTTCTCGGGGTAGAAGTAGTTGCGGTACAGCAGGGCGGTCGCGATCGTCCAGATGCCGTAGAAGAAGCGGTGTGCCGCGATCGCCCCGAGAGCCGCGCCAGCGCCGCGTCGTCTCCACACGTGCCGGGCACCGTCGGCGAGCCCCCGGGCCACTCTGCGCAGCGCCTCGCGGGTCTGCGGGAGGCGGGGGTCGAAGTCGGGTCCGAGCTGGTTCTTGCCCATCGTCAGCGCGGCGATCGAGGAGCAGAGGTACAGGCCGCCCGCGCACAGCAAGATGAGCGCGCTCGCGTCCGCTGATGTGCCGAAAATCGCTCGCAGGCCGTATCCGAGGCCGCCGCCGCCGAACGCGATGACCGCGCCCGACGTCGTGGACACGGAGTTCGCCATCACGAGTTCGGCGTAGGCGACGACGTGGGGCAGCGACGCGGAGAGCGCGGCGAGGAAGAAGCGGTTGACCGAGAGCGCGGCCAGGGCGGCGCCGTAGAAGGCCGGCCCCTCGAGGCGCGACGCGACGAGCCAGGCGAGGAGAACGATCACGGCCGCGCGGATGATGTTCGAGAAGACGAGCACCTGGCGGCGGCGCCAGCGGTCGAGCAGCACCCCGGCGAACGGTCCCACCAGCGAGTAGGGGAGGAGCAGCACGGCGAACGCGGCCGCCGCCTTGGCCGCCGTCGCCTGCCTGCCTGGCGAGAAGAAGACGTAGCTCGCGAGCGCTACCTGGAAGACACCGTCGGAGGCCTGGGAGACGAGCCGCGTCGCGTACAGCCGACGGAACCCGGACCCTCGTACGACAGTGCCCAGGTCTCCGAGAAATGACACGCACTCAGGCTACGCTCGCCCTCCCGACCGCGACCTCTCAGGCAGCCGCACCGGCTGTGGTCTCAGGTGAGGCGTACCCGCGGGTCGAGGACGACGTAGATGAAGTCGACGATGATGTTCGCGACGACGACGAACGCCGAGGCGAGCATGATCACCCCGATGATCGCCGGAAGGTCCCGGGTAGTCACCGACTGGATCGCGAGCTGGCCGAGCCCGTGCAGGTTGAAAATGGTCTCGGTGATGAGCACGCCGCCCACCGCCGTCCCGACGTCGATGCCGAACTGCGTGACGACCGGCGTGAGCCCGCTGCGCAAGCCGTGCCGGAAGATCACCCGTCGCTCCCTGATGCCCTTGGACCGCGCCGTACGGATGTAGTCCTCCCCGAGGACGTCGAGCATCGAGCCGCGGGTGAGCCGGACGTAGGTGGCCGCCAGCACCAGCGCGAGCGTGACCCACGGCAGGATCAGGTGCTGCGCCCAGGCCCCGGGGTTCTGCACGAACGGCACGTACCCCCCGGCCGGGAAGAACGTGATCCCCGCGGCGACGTGGAACTGGTAGAAGAAGAAGTACAGCAGGACGATGCCGAGGAGGAACGTCGGCATCGAGTAGAAGATCAAGGCGAAGACCGTCGCCGAACGGTCGGCGAGCGAGCGTGTCTTCACCGCCGACAGCACACCCGTGCTGATCCCGACGAGGGCCCAGATCACGGCCGCGCCGGCGACGAGCGAGAGCGACACCGGCAGCCGGTTGAGCAGCATCGACGTCACGGCCTCGTGCGAGTAGTAGGAGTAGCCCAGGTTCCCGTGCAGGAGCTTCCACAGGAAGTGGCCGTACTGCACGTACAGCGGCTGGTCGAGCCCGAGGTTGTGGTTGATGGTCGCCACGACCTGCGGAGTGGCCTTCTGACCCGCGATGAGCCGCGCGACGTTGTGCGGCGCCGCGAAGAACAGCACGAACACCGCGACGCTGATGATCCAGATGACGAGCAGGCCGAGGAGGATTCGGCGGACGAGGAACCGCAGGATCGCCATGGGGCTCCCGCCTAGACGCTTTCCGTTAGCAGCTTCGAGCGCGGGTCGAGCGCGTCGCGGACGCTGTCGCCAAGCAGGTTGAACGCCAGCGTCGTGAGGAGCAACGCGGCGCCGGGGAACGCGAGGAACCACCACGACACGGTGTAGTAGTCGATCGCGTCGGACAGCATGTTCCCCCACGTCGCGGTCGGCGGGGGGACACCGAGCCCGAGGAACGAGATCGTCGCGCCGAACACGATCGAGATCGGGATGAGGATCGTCGCGTAGACGATGAGCGGAGCCATCAGGTTCGGCAGGATGTCGACGAACATGATGCGCAGGTCACGCGCGCCGAGAGAGCGTGCGGCCTCGACGTACTCCCTCTCCTTGGCCGAGAGGGTCTGCCCGCGGATGATGCGGCCGACCGCCGCCCAGCTGAAGAAGGCGATGACGGCGATCTCGACGCCGAGGCTCGGCCCGAGAACGGCGGCCAGGGCGACGGCGGCCAGCAGGAAGGGGAACGACAGCACGACGTCCATCAGGCGGGACAGGATGGTGTCGACGACACCGCCGAGGTAACCGGAGAGCAGTCCGATGATGACGCCGGCCGCGCACGAGAGACCGCTGCAGATCGCTCCGATGAGCAGCGAGATGCGGGCGCCGTAACAGACCCGTACGAGGATGTCGCGCCCCAGGTCGTCCGTGCCGAGGAGGAACGTCGAGTTCGGCGACTTCGGGATCCCCGCGGGAGAGAGCCCGATGGAGCGGTACTGATGGTTTGGCGGGTGTCCGACGGCGTGGGAGATGACGCCGGCGAAGATCGCGATGAGGCCGATGCAGACGATGACGCCGAGCGAGATCATCGCGGCGCGGTCGCGGCGGAGCCGCTCCCACGCGAGCGTCCAAGGACTGCGTCCCCTAACCCGCTGTTCGGGGTAGACGACCTCGGGCATGGGTGGCTGCGGCTGGTAGACGTCTGCCGTCATCGTGGCGGCCCCCCTCCGATGTCGAGGCTTGCTTGTTGAACGTCGGCCTCCCGCTCCGGTTGTTCTATCGAGGGGGACGCCTGGGTGAGGTCCTCGCCCTCGGCTACCGGGAAGTGGCAGGCGGCCACGTGGCTGGAGTCGTCACCCAGCTTTGGCTCGAGCGGCGGTTCCTCGTCGACGCAGCGTCGCCGCGCCTTCGGGCAGCGGGGGTGGAAGCTACACCCCGACGGAGGGCTCACCGGCGACGGCACGTCGCCCGCGAGCACGATCCGTTCCCGCTGTTCGGAGGTGTCGGGGTCCGGGACGGGAACCGCTGACAGCAGTGCGTTGGTATAAGGGTGCCGCGGCCTGGTGTGCAGTTCCTCGGTGTCGGCGACCTCGACGACCTGCCCGAGGTACATCACCGCGATGCGGTCGCTCACGTGCCGGATGACCGACAGGTCGTGGGCGATGAAGACGTAGGTGAGGTTGAACTCGTCCTGCAGGTCGTCGAGCAGGTTGATGACCTGTGCCTGGATCGATACGTCCAGCGCTGCCACGGGCTCGTCCGCGACGATGAGCTTCGGGCGCAGCGCGAGGGCGCGGGCGACGCCGATGCGCTGGCGCTGGCCGCCGGAGAACTCGGCGGGGAAGCGGTTGTAGTGCTCGGGGTTGAGCCCGACGACCTCCATCAGCTCCTGCACGCGGCGTCTGCGCTCGTCGCCCTTGGCGACACCCTGGATCGCGAACGGGTCGCCGACGATCGAGCCGACGCGCCGGCGGGGGTTCAGCGAGCCGTACGGGTCCTGGAAGATCATCTGCATCTCGCGCCGGAACGGTCGCAGCTTCCCGCGGGACAGGCCGGTGATGTCGGCGCCGTCGAACGAGACACGCCCGGACGTGATGTCGTAGAGGCGGGTGATGCACCGCGCGAGCGTGGACTTGCCGCAGCCGGTCTCGCCGACGAGCCCGAGCGTCTCGCCGCGGCGGATGTCGAGGCTGACGCCGTCGACCGCGTGGACCTGCGCCTGGTTGCGGCCGAAGAAATCGCCCGTCCCCTTGACGGGGAAGTACTTGTGGACGTCCTCCAGCCGGACCAGGGCATCGTCGATAGCGTTGTCGGACGCTTCGGGATTCGTCTGTGTCACGTCGCTCCCCTCCGCGACCCGCTCCCCTCTCCGCGGGCCGCGCCGGGTCCGGCCACGTCGGGCGAGGCCTCCAGCCGCTCGGCGAGCTGTCGGGCGGGACCCCGCCTGTCCTGTTCCGCCGCGGCGAGGCGCCGCTCGTCGACGTCGGCGCCGAGGCCCACGACCTCCGCCGGGAGCCAGCAGGCCGACGTGTGCATCGCTCCGCCGGCGACGGGATGCAACGGTGGCACCTCACTGATGCAGCGGTCCATGACGAACGGGCAGCGCGGATGGAAGGGGCATCCCGGCGGGATGCGAATCAGGCTGGGCGGCTGGCCCGGGATCGGAACCAGGCGCTCCTTCGCCTGCGCGGTACCCGGCACCGACTGTACGAGGCCCCGGGTGTATGGGTGATGGAGGGAGTAGTAGGTGGTGCGCCGGTCGGCGTACTCGACCGCCCGCCCGGCGTACATCACCATCACGTCGTCGGCGATGTCGGCGACCACCCCGAGGTCGTGGGTGATGAAGATCAGCGCGGTCCCGAACTCCTCCTGCAGCCGCCTCATCAGGGTCAGGACCTGCGCCTGCACCGTGACGTCGAGCGCGGTCGTCGGCTCGTCGGCGATCAGCAGCTTGGGGTTCAGCGACATCGCCATCGCGATCATGGCGCGCTGGCGCATGCCGCCGGAGAACTGGTGCGGATAGTCGTCGACCCGCTTCTCCGCCTGCGGGATGCCGACCACGCGCAGCAGGTCGGCCGCGCGGTGACGGGCCTGCCTCCTGGTCGCGTCGGTGTGGGCCCGGATCATCTCCGCGAGCTGCCAGCCCACCTTGTAGAACGGGTGCAGGCTCGACAGCGGGTCCTGGAAGATCATCGCGATCCGCACGCCGCGGACGTGGCGAAGCTCGTCCTTGGTCATGGCCAGCAGGTCGCGTCCCTCGAACAACGCCTGCCCGGAGACCCGACCTCCCTGGGTCAGGCCCATGACCGTCTGACATGTCACGCTCTTGCCCGACCCGGACTCGCCGACGATGCCTAGGGTCCGGCCGTCTTCCACGTCGAACGTCACCCCACGGACGGCTCGAAGCACCCCGTCGGGTGTGGGGAAGGACACCGACAGGTCCTTCACTTCCAGCAGGCTCATGCCATCTCGCCTCGTTGACGCGGGCAGATCGACCCAGGTGTGGTGGGCGACCC
>JBOHCT010000031.1:0-27018 GCA_050699055.1 Streptosporangiaceae bacterium
ATCTTGGTCTGTGCCGCGGCACACGTGCCGTGGCACAGACCAAGATGACGATCCTGCAACGCGCACCGGTGCACGGGGTCGAGGTCGACGTCACGTGCATCGGCAGGTTCTACGACTTCTTCGAGCGGCGCGACGGACTGTGGAAGATCGTGCGCCGCCAGCCGATCTACGAAAAGGACCGTCTCGACCCCGTGGATCCGGCCGCCAGCCTGTCGCTGGACGCTGCCGTGCTCGCACGGTTCCCACAGGGGTACCGGCATCTGGCGTACCTGCAGTCCGTGAACGGTTTCGAGGTCAAGGTGGGCCTCCCGGGGCTGACCGGTAAGGCGGTGGGGGGTCTCTACGCCGAGGGCCGCACGTGGCTGGACGGCGCCGCGACCCCTGGTGTTCCGCTGTAAGCGTTCGCGAGGAAACCAAACGCACGAGAGGCACAGTTGACACATGATCGGAATCGTGATTCCGTTCTTTGTGTGGTCTACCGACGGACGGAGCGCACGCAGGCGCGACAGCGTCAGACGCGTGCGCGGATCGTGCAGTCCGCGCGGGATCTCGTCGCTGGCGGTGGGTATCAGGCGGTCGGCATGAGTGCCGTGGCGCAGCACGCCGGTGTGGGGGTGGGGACGGTGTATCGGCAGTTTCCGTCCAAGGCGGAGCTGCTGGCCGAGGTGTTCCGGTGCGCGGCGCAGCGCGAGGTCGATGCGGTGGTTACGGCCGCCGGCGTGCGGGGCTCGGCAGCCGAGCGCTTGTGCGCGGCCATCGAGACGTTCGCTAGGCGCGCCCTTGCTGGCCGGCGGCTGGCGTGGGCGCTCATCGCCGAGCCGGTCGAGCCCGAGATCGACGCCGAGCGTTTGGTCTTTCGCCGTGCATTTTGTGAGGTCTTTGCTGGCGTGTTGAGCGACGGTATCGCCGCCGGCGAGGTCCGCGCTCAGCGTGTGGGGCTGTCCGCCGCGGCACTGGTTGGCGCGATCGGCGAGGCGTTGGCCGGACCGCTCGCGCCGATCGCTTCGCCGATCGACCCCGATGCGCTGGTAGGGGAGCTGGTCGAGTTCTGCCTGCGGTCGGTGACGCAGGAGACGCCACAATCCCGGATGGCGCGGTGGTCCGCGGGGTACCAGGTCCCCAGTGAAGGAGGCGGGCGTGTCGGCAGTCAGCGCTGATGTCGGTCCGGTTGTGACGCACGAGGTGTTCAATCAGAGCATTCCGCGCGTTGACCTCGACGAGTTCGAGTGCAATGTGCCGCTGCGCGAGGCCGTCGAAAGCCACCACGGCGAGTGGGCGTTGGAGCACCTTCACGAGGCCGGGCGGGTGTATGGCGCGGCTGACTACAAGCGCTGGGCGGTGGAGGCCAACGTCAACCAGCCGGTGCTGCAGCGCTTCGATCGCTACGGCAACCGCATCGATGAGGTCGAGTTTCATCCGGCGTGGCACGAGGTCATCAGCCGCTCGGTGGGGCTCGGAACCCACGCTTTCGCCTGGCGCGAGCCGCGGGTGGGGGCGCATGTCACCCGCGCCGCGCTGATGGTCATGCTCTCCCAGGTCGAGCCCGGCCACGGATGCCCGATCGGCATGACCTACTCGGTCGTGCCGGCGTTGCGTCGACAACCCGAGCTTGCCGCCGAGTGGGAGCCGCGGCTGACCTCGCTGGACTACGACTTCGGCCTCCGGCCGGGCGTGGAGAAGAGGGGCGTGCTTGCGGGAATGGGGATGACGGAGAAGCAGGGTGGGACGGACGTTCGCGCCAACACCACCCGAGCCCTGGCGCTGAACGGCGGCGGCCCCGGCGGCGAGTATGTACTCCGTGGGCACAAGTGGTTCACCTCGGCGCCGATGTGCGATGTCTTCCTCGTCCTCGCCCAGGTTGAGGCGGGCCTGTCGTGCTTTCTGGTGCCGCGGGTGTTGCCCGACGGCACCCGCAACGCCGTCCGCATCGAGCGGCTGAAGGACAAGCTGGGCAACCAGTCGAACGCCTCCGCCGAGCTGGAGCTCGACGGCACCTGGGCGCAGATGGTCGGCGAGCCCGGGCGCGGCGTGCCGACGATTATCGAGATGGTCAACCACACCCGGCTTGAGTGCGTGCTTGGCACCACCGGGGGGATGCGCGACGCGGTGAGCGAGGCCCTCTGGCACGCCGCTCACCGAGAGGTGTACGGAGCGCGGCTCCTCGACCAGGAGCTCATGACCAATGTCCTGGCCGACCTCTGCCTGGAGTCCGAGGCCGCCACCTGGGCGGCGATGCGACTCGCGCGCTCCTTCGATGAGCAGATCAGCGAGCGGGAGGTGCTCTTCAAGCGCTTGGCTACCCCCGTCTTGAAGTACTGGATCTGCAAGCGCGGCCCCAACCACGCCTTCGAGGCCCTGGAATGCCTGGGCGGCAACGGCTACTGCGAGACGTTCCCGCTCGCCCGCCGCTATCGCGAGCAACCCCTCCTCTCCATCTGGGAGGGCTCGGGCAACGTCATGTGCCTCGATGTGCTCCGCGCCCTGCAGCGCAGTCCGCAGTCACTCGATGCGTTCCTCTTCGAGATCGAGCTCGCCAGCGGCGCCAACCCCCATCTCGACGCCTACATCGCCGACCTGCCCCGTCAGCTCGGCGACCCGCAAGCGGGCGTCAGACATGCCCGCCGCATGGTCGAACGCATGGCGCTCGCGCTGCAAGCGTCCCTGCTCGTTCGCCACGCCCCGGCCGTGGTCGCCGACGCATTCTGTGCCTCCCGTCTGACGCCTGAGCACAGCTACGAGTACGGCACGCTGGCCGGTCCCACGAACCTCCGCGCCATCGTCGCCCGGCACGCCCCACACCTGGATTGATGAAGGATCCGCTGGAGGGTGGCCAGGCGACGAGGCTGGGCGCTGACAAGGTGATGACATGACGATCGACGTCTGGATGCAGCACCCCACCCTGCGGTTCCTCGCCCACGGCATGTTCGAGTCACTGCGCCGTTGGACGTGGCAGGAGGTGCCGTCGGAGGAGATCCCGGTCGAGGCGACCGTCGCGGCGATGGACCACGCGGAGGTGGGCTTCGGTCTGCTCAGTGCGTGGCGGGGCCCGCACGCAGCGGACCTCATCTCCAACGACGAGGTCGCCACGTGGGTGGCCACCCATCCCGACCGCTTCGCCGGCCTCGCCACGGTGGACCTGGCCAGGCCGACATCCACATTCCGTAGGGCGCTCCGCCGGCTCAGCGGCTCGCGGCGTTCCCTACTCGTCGAGGCCGAGCACGAGCCGTGGCGGGGGTATCCCGTGATCGGCACCGGTAGGCCGTACGGCGGTGCCGATCGCGAAGAACTCCGTGGTGTGTCCGCCCCATGTATGGCTGTGCTGGCGGAGTTGGACCCCGACGACCCCCTCCGCCTCCAGCCGTTCGGCCTCTGCCTGCATCCGGGCCATGGCGAGCTCGCGCGCGTCGTAGAGAGCTTGGGTGAACTGCTCCAGCTCGATGTTCCGCGCCAGGGTCTGGGCCGTGCGGAGCAGCCGACGGCGGGCGATGTGGTAGACGCAGCTGCCCATCACCAGCCCGACCGGCGCGTAGCCGGTCTTGACGAGCGTCCAGAAGTCCTGCCCGGACAGGTCGCTGGTGAACGGCCTGCCGTGGGCCCGCCAGCTCGCCCCCTCGTTGGCCTTGACCGCGGTGCCGACCGCGATGAATTCGGCGAGGTTACGGCCCCACTGCTTGACCTCGACCTCCAGGCGCACTCCCACGATGCCGTCGGCGCCCAGCAGGTCGGCCTCTGCCTGCATCCGGGCCATGGCGAGTTCGCGGGCATGGTAGAGCGCCTGGGAGAGCATCGTCAGCTCCTGGTTGCGGCCCCACCTGCGCAGCCGGGTACCGACCCAGCTGGCCTGCAGCCCGATGTGGTAGATCGAACTACCGAGGACCAGCCCGAGGGGAGTGAATCCTGCCTCTTTGACGAGGAGGAACTCGTTGACCGTCAGGTCGCTTGTGAAGATCACCTCGAGCCGGCCCGGCCGCAGCTCGGCGAGTCGCCGCATGGCGTCGTCCGGGACGCCGAGGTCAGCCCGCTGCCATGGCTTCTCCCGCCCTTCTCCGCGGGGCGATCACCGAGCCGGAGGATCGGCAGGGCGGATGTGGTAGCCGTATGTCCGAACCGCGCCAGGGCGGTGCCGAGGACCCGCGCCCGCGCCACATGCATGTCCTCGCGCACGTGCAGCTCCACGCCCGTGGCGATGACTCCGTCGGCGCCCGCGTCCTTGACCTCTCCGGTGAGACGCTGACGGGCCCGCGCACGGGCGCGGTTGGCAAGTTCGGTGTAGCCGGGGACCTCCGCGTTGCGCGCGTTGACCACGGCAAGGGAGTCGTCGGAGACGAAGTTCGGGCTTCGCACCTCGTAGGCGAAACCGAGGACGAGGTCGACGGGCATGTACCCCACCCCCATCAGCTTGGCGAGACTCTGCCCAGACAGGTCGGACAGGAAGGGCCGGTCCAGATGCACTGTGCCCCGTGAGCGCACCGCCGTCCCGATCGCCGAGAACTCGACCACATACGGCGACCGGAGAAAGGGCGCGATGGTGAGTCGTATGGCGACGACCCCGTCCCCGCCCAGCGCCGCGCACTCGGCCCGCATCCGGTCCATCGCTCGTCGGCGAGCGTCGTACACCGCCGTCACGACCGGGTGGTACGCGCTAGCTAGCGCCGGGAATGCCGACCTGCGCCGCCCGGTAGGGGCCGACCTGGGTGTGTACAGAGGCCCCGAGCACCTGCCCGACCGGCTCGAACCCGACCGAGCGGATCGCCGCGAGCTCCGGCGAGGCCAGGGTGCTCGTCCAGGGTCTCGTGGCCGCGCGCATGCTGTCATTGTGGCGTCCCGGCCGGTGGCAGACTGACGAACCGTGAGCGAGAGAGGCGAGCCCGACATCGAGGCTTGGGCGGCGTCGCTGCGCGCGGAAGCCTACGATCTCGACACCTTCGTCGAGACACTCGCGATCAAGATGGAGGCCTGCTTACCCGAACACGTCCAGGTGCGGCCTTCCCGGAGGCGGTGGGGTCGACCGCAACGCACGGAACGCCTCATGGTGGCCCTGAGCGACCAACGCTTCGAGCTGAAGCGCGCCCGACAAGGCGTGACCGCAGAGATCATCCACGTCGTCCGGGACGTAAGGCTGTCGAGCGAGAAGGTCGGCGTCGATGAGTGGATCACCCAATTGACGCACGCCCTGGCCGTCGAGGCCACCAGAAGCCGCGCCGCATGGCAGGCTTTGCACCGCCTCCTGAGCTAAAGGTACCGACTGACAAGACTCGGCCTGTTTAGTGAGCCCCCAGGACCTTGAACTTCTGGACGCGTCGGCCGCCGATGGTCTCACCCGTGTAGAGGTCGCCCCTTGAGTCGGTCGCCAGAGTGTGCACGAAGGTGAACTGTCCGGCCATATGCTCCGGCTCTCCGAACTTCGCAATGGTACGGCCGCTCTTATGCCCGACCGTCCACACCAGCTGCTCTTCGCCGTCGGAGACATAGATCAGGCGCTGATCGGAGGTCGTGGCTGTACTTCTGGACGCCGGGTACGCCGCCGGCGCCACACCGACAACGGCGATAGATCTCATCGCGTCCCGCCGGGTAACACCGCCTTTTTCTATCATCGCAGACCTCCGGACACTTATGCAGGGCTGACGAAATCCGCTGAGGCGCCCTACAGGAAGATCATCTGAACCCTGGCACTGTCACTTACCGAGTTCCTCCTAACACGGACGGCAACCGGCGTCAAGGGTGTACGGACCAGCGGGTGGCGTGGCTCGTACGCGGTTGTGAGGGCGTGTCGGTGTCGAGGCGTGAACCGCCGCGGGCGACACTGGCAGGGGTTCCTCCCTGCTTCCCCGTGGAGGAGTAGTACCTGGCCAAGTCTCGCCGGACGCCCCGCGCCCGATACCACCGCGGCCTGACGACCTCGGTCGTCAACAACGGTTCCGCCTGCGGCTTCCCGGTGATGATCACCGCCGCTTTCGGGATGGCCAGCCACTTCCACGGCACCCCGTCCGCGCTGGAGGTGGTGCTTTTCGGTCTCGGTGCCGTCCTCGCGGTCTCGCTCATCGAGACACTCGCGTCGAGGGGCTTTCGCCGTCGGCCGGACACCCATCCTCAGGAGGTCCTGCTGCTCGGCACGGCCGGCAACGTCGTGTCTGTGATCGTCTCGCTCGGGGTCACCTACATCGCTGCCGGGCTGCTGCCCGACCCGGCTGCGTGGGCGGTGCCGCCGCTGCTCGCCGCGGGGGTATATGTGCTGGTGGAGGCGGTGGAGCTGGCAGTCGCGGAAGACGTGCAAGAGAAGGTGTTCGGCGACCAGGACGCGGAATCCCGTCAGTGAGGCGACGCCGCCCGCCCGCCCCGTGCTGACGGCCGCGTCCCACCGGTGGCTACCTGCGAGATTGTCTCGTAAGGGAGCGCACGAGCCCGGATCGCTTTACCGTTGACGAGGCAATCCAATGGGAGGGGCGTTGTTGCCATGACGTCTGCGACCCCGTCAGCGACCACCATCGACCGGTCCGTGGTGCGTCGGGCGGTCGGTGCGGCGGCCATGGGCAACGCGATGGAGTGGTACGACTTCGGGGTTTACGCCTACCTCGCGACGACGATCGGGGCGGTGTTTTTCCCGGGAAGCGGGACGACGCAGACGATCGAGTCGTTCGCCACGATCGCGGTGGCCTTCATTCTCCGCCCGGTGGGCAGCGTGTTCTTTGGCCCGTTGGGCGACAAATTCGGTCGGCAGCGGGTGTTGGTGACCACCATGCTGCTGATGGCGGTGGCGAGTTTCCTCGTCGGGGTGTTGCCCAGCTACGACCAGGTGGGGCTCTGGGCGCCGGTGGCGTTGCTGGCGCTGCGGATGTTGCAGGGGTTTTCCACCGGCGGAGAGTACGGCGGGGCGGCCACCTTCATCGCCGAGTACACTCCCGATGACCGTCGGGGTTTTTGGTGCAGCTTCCTGGAGTTCGGCACCACCCTCGGCTACACCCTCGGAGCCGCGATCGTCACCGCGCTGCAGCTCGTGCTGCCGGACGCCGCCATGAGCGCCTGGGGCTGGCGGGTCCCGTTCCTGTTGGCGCTGCCGATCGGCACGATCGGCCTCTACCTGCGGATGAAGCTGGAAGACACCCCTGCCTTCGAACAGCTGGACACCAGCCAGATGAGCCGATTCCCGCTCACGGAGATCGTGCGCAACGCCTGGCGGTCGATCCTGCAATGCATGGGGCTCGTGCTCGTGTACAACATCATCGTCTACACCGTCGAGTCCTACATGCCGACCTACCTCTCCCAGGTGTTGCACATCGGCGATACCGCCGGTCTGCTGATGGTGTTGGGCCTCTTCGTGCTGATCATGGCAGTGATCAACCAGGTGGGGCGGTGGTCCGACCACGTCGGCCGCAAACCTCTGCTGGTCGCCGCCGACGTCGGCATCATCGTGTTGGCCTACCCGGCGTTCTTGCTCATGTCCCAGGGCCAGCTCGCGCTGACCATCATCGGGCTGCTCATCCTCGGCGCGCTGCTGGTGCTGATGTTGGCCGTCATGTCGGCCACGCTGCCGGCCATGTTCCACACCAAGTACCGCTACGGCGGGCTGTCCATCGGCTACAACCTCTCCACCGCTCTGTTCGGCGGCACTGCCGCGACGGTCCTGTCGAGCGTCATCGCGGCCACCGGAATGGATATCTTCCCCGCCTTCTACCTGATGGCGGCGGCGGTCGTGTCGCTGGTGCCGATCCTCACCCTCGCCGAGACCGCGAAGAAGCCCCTGCAGGGTTCGGCGCCCGCGAGGCTCGCACCGGCGCGGCCCGCCCAAGCCGACTACGCGTGAATCGCGACACCATCGACGTACCCCCTCATGCCCGCTGACTGACCTGCCGGGGGTGCGGCCGAACGACAGCGTCGGGCCTCAGATCCAGCCCCGCCTGCGTGCCGCGCGAGCCGCCTCGATGCGGTTGCGGCCGCCTACTTTCCTGATCGCCGCCGAGAGGTAGTTGCGGACGGTTCCCTCGGACAGGTAGAGGCGGCCCGCGATGTCGGCGACGGTGGCGCCGTCGGCCGCGGCGGCGAGCACGTCTTTCTCGCGCGGGGAGAGCGGGTCCGGCTCGGATGAGAGCGCCGCGACGGCGAGCGCCGGGTCGACGACCCGCTCTCCGGCGAGTACGCGGCGTAGCGCCCGCGCCAGCTCGCGGGCGGGGGCGTCCTTGACGAGGAATGCCGATGCGCCCGCCGCCATCGCGCGGCGCAGGTAGCCGGGCTGCCCGAAGGTCGTCAAGATCACGACGTGGCACCGGGGGAGGGCTTCCCGAATCTCCGCGCCGGCGGTGATGCCGTTCTTGCCGGGCATCTCGATGTCGAGCAACGCGATGTCGGGATGGGCTCGCCGCGCTTGCGCGACCGCCTCGTCGCCGCTGCCCGCCTCCGCCACGACCTCGATATCCGGCTGCAGCGTGAGCAGCGAGGCGAGCGCTCCCCGCACCATGCCCTGATCCTCGGCGACGAGCACCCGGATCGCGCCAGGTTCCTGGTCGTCAGCGGCGGCCATGCTCGACCCCTACGCGCTGACCCGGGCCATGAGTTCGTCGCCGCCGGCTGTCTGCTCGCCGATGGGCAGCCGTACGACCAGTCGGAACCCACCGTCTGGGCGCGTCGCCGCCCGTACCTGTCCGCCCGCGTCGTGGACCCGCTCGGACAACCCAGCGAGCCCGCTGCCGCCGCCGGGGCCGGCCAGCCAGCCCGTGCCGTCGTCGGACATTTCCAGGGATGCCCCGCTGTCGCCCCGTTCGACAACGATGGTGACGTGCCGGGCACCGGAGTGTCGGACGACGTTGGTGGCGCCTTCTCGTACGGCCCAGCCGAAGAGGCCGTCGAGCTGGTCCGGGAGCGGGGTACCGCAGGTTCGTACAGTCGTCTCGACGCCCGCCGCGGATAGCATCGCGCGGGCGCTGTCGAGTTCGTCGGCGAGTCCGCGTTGCCGGTAGCCGGCCACGGCCTCCCGCACCTCGAGCAAGGCCTGCCGGGAGGCGGCCTCGACGTCGCCGATCTCGCGCGCGGCCTCGTGTGCGCCGTCGCGCTCGGCCAGCTCGCCTGCCAGCTCGCTCTTCAGTGCCATAAGCGACAGGCTGTGGCCCAGCACATCGTGCAGGTCGCGGGCGATCCGCAGCCGTTCCTCGTTCGCCGCGAGCCGGGCGACCTCGCCGCGCGCCTCGCGGAGTTGCAGGACGAGTTCCCTGCTGTTCCGGAAGGCGAGCATGAGCAGCCCGACCACGCAGGTCTGGAAACCCATGAAGAAGATCCAGCCGTTGTCCTGCGCCGACGCCAACCCGATTCCCACTACCGCTGCGGTGGCGGTGCCAAGGCCGACGACCCTCCACGTGTGCGGCAGGGTCATGGCGTACGCGATCCCCATGTACATCAGCAGGCCTGCCCAGGCCGCGCCGAACGCGATCGGCATCCCGAACCCGACAGCGGTGAGGGCTCCCAGCAGCGTCCGCGACAGCGGCGATGTCCGTCCCCTGGAGTCGAACATGGACGCGGCAGTCGCCAGGAACAGCGCCGCGAAGCCGACGACGACGCCCTCCGCGAGGGCAGTCGGCAGGCCGCTGTGCGCGGGATCGATCAGGAGACCGGGAATGAAGAGATAGCTGAGTCCCATCGACACGCCGACGAGCCGCCAGAAGAGCGACGGCCCGTCATCGAGCCGACCCAGTCGCCACGCTACTTTCCCCATGGGTCCAGTCTCGCCTCCCCCCATGTGGCTCGTCCACGTCGTCAGGCCCGCCGCGTGGTGTACCGGAACACCAGGAACGCCACGGCCGCGGCGCCGACCGCCCATGCCGCCAGTACTCCCACGTCCGCGGCGGTGGGCGCCTGACCGGCGACGATCTGCCAGCCCACCTGGCCGATCCGGTTGGACGGCAGCGCCGGCCCAAGACGCTGGAAGAAGGCGGGCAGCTGTTGCAGCGGGGTCCACAGCCCGCCCAGTATGCACAGCCCGAACATGCCTAGCATGGATAGCGGCTGCGCCGCCTCAGGGCCCACCGCCGAGCCGATCACCACCCCGAGCGCGAGGAACGGGAGGGCGCCGATCCACAACGCGGCGACCACGCCGACCCACTGCGCAGCCGAAAGACTCACGTGCTCGACGAACGCCGCCGCGAGCGCGACCAGCAGGATCGCCGGCAGTACCAGCACCAGCGAGGCGAGCAGCTTCGTGACGACGACGGCCCAGGTGGGCAGCGGTGTGATCTGTAGCTGGCGAAGCCAGCCGTTCTTGCGCTCAGTGGCCAATGGCACGGCCGTCGACACCAGCGACGCCATGATGGCCCCGAACGCTCCCATGGCCACCAGCAGGTAGGCCTGGGCGCTCATCCCGCGGTCGGTGTCGCCGGAGCCGCCGAAGACGCTCGACCACAGCAGGTAGAAGCCCAGCGGCATGACGACCGCGAGGATGACGAACCTGCGGTTGCGTGCCAGCCGCAGCAGCTCCGCCCGTAGGTAGCGCAGCAACATCAGGAAGGGTCCTTTCTCGGCAAGGGAGACGTAGGGCGCGGCGGTCGATCGGGGTCAGAGGGCATCCGAATCGCCGGTGAGTGCGAGGAAGGCGTCCTCCAGGTCCGCGCCGCTCACCTCGAGGTCGCGTACGTGCACCCCGGAGGCGTAGAGCGCGCCTACCGTCGCGTCGGCGTCGATCGTGCGCAACGCCGCCGTCTCCCCGCGGATCTCCACCGCGGTGACGCCGGGGAGCGTGTCGAGGCCGCCGCCGGACTGGTCGCCGAGAGTGAAGCGCACGCTGCGGCCGCTGACCGCCGCCTTCATCCGCTCGCTCGTCCCATCCGCCACCACGCGACCGCGAGCCAGCACCACGACCCGGTCGGCGTGCTCGTCGGCCTCCTCCAGGTAGTGGGTGGCGAACAGGATCGTACGGCCCCCGGCCGCGTAGCCGCGCATGCTGGACCAGAACGTCCGCCGAGACTCCACGTCCATCGCAGCGGTCGGCTCGTCGAGGACCAGCAGACGGGGTCGGCCGGCGACGGCGAGAGCGAACCGCAGCCGCTGCTTCTGGCCGCCGGACAGCTTGTCCGTCCGCCGGCCCGCGACGTCGACGAGCCCGGTGAGCCGCAGTGCCTCGTCCAGCGGCATCGGCTTCGGGTAGAAGCCCCGCACGAGATCCACCAGCTCGCGGACGGTGAGACCGGGCACGAGGGCGCCGTCCTGCAGCATCGCGCCGACCAGACCGTCGGCGGTGGCTGCCTCAGGGGCGTCGTCGAACACCCGGACCTCTCCGGTGCTCGGCCGAGCCAGGCCCACCAGCAGGGAGACGGTCGTGGACTTTCCGGCTCCATTGGGACCCAGCAGCGCCACCGTCTCACCGTCCCCGATGGTGAGGCTCACGTCGTCGACGGCGCGGACGACGCCATAGGTCTTGGAAACGTGGGTAAAGGCAATCGCGTTCACGCCGTCGACGCTACATACGCCCAGCTCAGCTCCTTGGTGCTAAAGGTCGTGAGCCCGTACTGACATTTGTCACTACTGGTTCCGTGGCTCAGGCGTCAAGCGGGGAAGGCCGTCAGGGTGGACGGGCACGCGCGGCGCTGAGAGGTGTGGCATGGAGATCGGGTACGTCATCGCGGCGGAGGAGCAGGATCCGCTCGACCTTGTCGGCTACGCGCGGCGGGCCGAGGAGGCGGGGTTCGCCTATCTCAGCGTCACCGACCACTACCATCCCTGGGTCAGGGCGCAGCCGCAGTCGTCGTTCGTGTGGTCGCTGCTCGGCGCTATCGCGTCGGCGACCAGCGTCGTCCGGGTCGGTACCGGTGTCACCTGTCCCTTGGTCCGGATCCATCCGGCTGTTATCGCCCAGGCCGCGGCGACCACGGCCCGGCTGTTCCGGGGCAGGTTCTTCTTCGGCATCGGTACGGGTGAGAACCTGAACGAGCACATCCTGGGCGACCGCTGGCCGCCGGTGGACGTCCGCCTGGAGATGCTGCGGGAGGCGGTCGAGATCATCAGGAACCTCTGGTCCGGACGTCTGATCAACCACCACGGCCGGCACTACACGGTCGAGAACGCCCAGCTGTTCACCTTGCCCGACGAGCCGCCGCCCATCGTCATGTCGGCCCTCGGTCCCAAGGCGGCGGGGGTAGCCGCCCGCGTCGGCGAGGGTTACTGGAGCACGGGCCCGAGGGTGGGCGAGGACGGGATGCCATGCCCTGGATGAGGAGCCGTGGACCCGCCGGGCCGCTCGCGCGTGTCCTGCGCGTGGTGAGCTTGGTTGCGGGTGCCTTGCTGTTGGCCGGGTGCATGCGGACGCCGCTCAGCGCGAACCAGGTTTCCGTGGCGCCGAAGTGCGAGGTGCCGGACGTCGTCGGATACGGGGGCGCCCCGCGGCAGGCGCAGCCCAACACGTTGGTGAGCGTCGAGGACGCGGCCCGCGGTGGAGCTGACTATGCCCAGGTTGTCGCGCGGACGACGGCGGACGGCGTTCCGGTACTCATGCGTCACGCGTCCGTTAACGCCGCGACGAACGGGCGGGGGCTGGTCGCCGAGATACCGCTGAGCGAGGTCAAGCATCTGCGGACGGGGTCCGGCGTGCGCGTCCCCACGCTGGCCTCCGCCCTCGGCGCGGCGAAGGCGATCGGAATCCCCTTGATCGTCGAGATCCCCTCGGATCAGTCGCCGGAGGCGGTGCGTGCGATCGCGCGCACGGCGGCGCGCTCACATCTCGCCCGCCCGGTGATGCTGTCCGCTTCCGATCCTCGTGTGCTCCGGCAGGCGCGGGAGGTCGCGCCGAACGTCGGGTACGCGCTCGTCCGCACACGGCTCGGCCCCGACGCGGCGTCGAGGGCCGAGCGGCTGGATCTCAACGCGTACGTCCTCGATGTGCGTACCGCTGTATCGGGACCAGACGCCGTCGAGCGGCTGCGTGCTCTCGCGGACCGGTTGGGTCAGGTCGATGTCGATCTCGACGTCGGCCCGGTGGACAACCCGCGCGCGTGGCGGATTCTGGAGCGAGGCGACGCGGACGCCCTCCTGACCCACAGGCCGGCCGCGTTGGATACATGGGAGAAGGAGTACTGCTCGTCTCGACCGGAAGAGTTTCCGCCGCAGGACTTCCCGGGTGGGTGAACGTCCAGCCGTCCCGCCCTCGACGGCCGAGCGATGAGTTTTGTGTCCGATCCTCGTCTTAACGTTGGTGAGCCGGAACCAGCAGGTCACCGGACGAGTCGAGCAGCGAGGACCGGAGGAAAGTACGTATGAGCGGAGTACGGGTACTGGTCGGCACGCGCAAGGGCGCGTTCGTCCTCACGTCGGACGGGAAGCGTGAACGGTGGGACGTCAGTGGTCCCCACTTCGCGGGCTGGGAGATCTACCACGTCAAGGGATCGCCGGCCGACCCGAGCCGAATGTACGCGTCGCAGAGCCTCGGGTGGTTCGGACAGCAGATCCAGCGGTCCAGCGACGGCGGCAAGACGTGGGAGCCGGTGGGGAACGAGTTCGTCTACGACGGCGTCCCCGGGACGCACCAGTGGTACGACGGCACGCCGCATCCCTGGGAGTTCGCGCGAGTCTGGCATCTCGAGCCGTCGCTCGCCGATCCGGACACGATCTACGCCGGGGTCGAAGACGCCGCGCTGTTCCGCTCGATCGACGGCGGTCAGACGTGGCAGGAGCTCCCCGGACTGCGCGGCCACGGATCGGGGCCCTCCTGGCAGCCGGGCGCCGGTGGGATGTGCCTGCACACGATCCTGCTGGATCCGAGCGATCCCGATCGGATCTTCACGGCCATCTCGGCCGCGGGCGCGTTCCGGTCCGACGATGCCGGCAAGACGTGGCGGCCGATCAACCGTGGCCTCATGTCCGGAGGCATCCCCGACCCAGATGCCGAGGTCGGCCACTGCGTGCACCGCATCGCGATGCACCGGTCGCGTCCGGGCGTGCTGTTCATGCAGAAGCACTGGGACGTCATGCGCAGCGACGACGCCGGCGAGTCGTGGCGGGAGGTCAGCGGCAACTTGCCCACCGACTTCGGGTTCCCGATCGATGTTCATGCCCACGAGCCGGACACCGTCTATGTCGTCCCGATCAAGAGCGACTCGGAGCACTACCCGCCCGACGGAAGGCTGCGCGTGTACCGCAGCCGGACGGGCGGAGACGAGTGGGAGGCGCTCACGAACGGTCTGCCGCAGAGCAACTGTTACGTCAACGTATTGCGCGACGCGATGGCCGTCGACTCGCTCGACTCGTGCGGTGTGTACGTCGGTACGACAGGCGGGCAGGTCTATGCGTCGGCGGACGCCGGGGACAGCTGGACGCCCGTCGTCCGAGACCTTCCGGCCGTGCTGTCCGTGGAGGTGCAGACCCTGTCATGAGGAAGCCTGCCGTGAACACTCCCATGAACACCGCTGCCGACACTGCCGTGATCCGCGTCGGGCTTCCGGCACATCTGCGGACGCTGGCGCACGTCGACCGCGAGGTGGAGCTGCACGTCGAGGGTCCGATCACGCAGCGTTCGGTGCTTGACGCGCTGGAGGCCCGCTACCCGACGCTGCGCGGCACGATCCGCGATCACGTCACCGCCCAGCGCCGGGCGTTCGTGCGGTTCTTCGCTTGCGAGCAGGACCTGTCTCACGAACCGCCGGACGCTCCGCTGCCCAACGCGGTCGCGACGGGTGCCGAGCCATTCCTGGTCGTGGGGGCTATGGCGGGCGGCTAGCACGATCCCCTTCGCCGCCCAGAAGCGGAGTGTTCTTCCACTTCCGACCACACAAGAGGACCTTGGTTATCGTGGAGGCATGGAGGAGAACCGGGCACGGCGGGTCACCGACGCACTGCGCGATCGCGGCATCGACGGCCACATGGCAAAGGTCGGCGTGGGCCAGTTCGGGGTGCGCGTGTCACTGTCGGGCGGGCGTGAGGCGTTCTGGGACACCGACGGCACTGCCGGCCTCGAGGCTCAGGTGATGAAGGACGGGATGCTCGTCGGTTTCGTACCCGTGATCGAGGGGTCTGAGGACTTCGACGAGCAGCAGGTCATCGACGCGATCGTCCGGACCGACTATGACCGGCCCGTGGCCCGGCAACGGTCGGCCGCGCCGCCGCCTGCCCCGTCCCTGCCTCGTGAGGGTGGCGTCTTCCGCCGTTTTCTCGAGGGCTTCCGATACCGCTAGTGTCGCGAGCCCTGATCACGCTGCGACCAGGCGGACGGCGGTTTCGCCCGGCGTTCACCCGTGCACGGTGACGGGGGTGCCGAGCGGCAGCCGGTGAGCCAGTGTGGTGATGTGCTTGTTGGCGATGCGGATACAACCATGGCTGATGCTCTTGCCTAGCAGAGCCGGTTCGTCGGTGCCGTGCAGCCCGATCTGTCCGGGGCCGCCGCCGAAGTGATAGATGACGTCGCTGTAGGCGCTCAACCCGAAGGCGTACGGGCCATAGGGGCCGTGGGGGCTCGGCGGTCTGAGGAGCGCTGTGAGGTAGAAACGGCCGGTCGGGGTAGGGGTGGAGTGCTTACCCACGGCGGCCGTCGTCCTCATGATCGTCTTGTCGTCGTGGTGGACGACGACACGGTGGCGGTCCAGCCATACATCGATGCGGTAGGCCGTGCTGGACAGGGTGACCTGCCCGGCACGGACCCATCCTTCGCCGTCGTTCGGGCGCACCGGTAGCAGCACCTTGACCCAGTGTGGCTGGCGGCTCTCGACGAGGAAGACGAGCTGTGCCCCTTGGGGGTTCGGGTTGTCGAGCCTCTTCCATACGTGGCTGCCGCCCTTGTGGTGGTACACGCGGACCTGGTCGCTCGTAGCGGTCGCGATCACCGCCACGGGTGCCTTGGGCTCAGCCGGGCTGTTCCGTGGCGCGACCGCGACCACAAGTCCGATGGCGACCAGCCCGACGACGGCCGTCAGGTCGGCGACCCGCCAGAGACGGTTCCGCAACCTGATCACGTCGCCCGCCGTCTAGCCGGTGAAGTTGGGCTGCATCCGCACCGGCTTGGCGGGCTTCGCCGTGGGCGGGGGCTGCGGTGCGGGCGGGGTCGCCCTGGCGTGGGTGGGCGGCTTGGGGGCCGGCGGAACGGGGGACGGCGGCGGCGAGCTTGGTGAGCCTGTCGGGAGCAGCGACAGCAGACAGGCCGGCAGGTCGACGAGCACCCTTTCCACGTAGTCGACCAGGTCGGTCAGCGTGGGCTTGGGCAGCGTAGCGAGGTCGTTGAGCAGGCCTTCCTTGCACGTTGTCAGGTCAAGGCAGGTCGGAATGCTGGACGGCAGCGATGAAGTCAGCGCGTCAGGCAGACACAGATGGTTCGGGACGCTGTCGCCCGGAGCCGGCAGCGGCAGGCTGCCCCCGCCCGGGTCCGCCGACTCGCCGCTCGAGGAGTTTCCCGGCAGTGGGAGGGCGTTCGAGGGGTCTGTCGGGAGCTGCCCGCCATGTGGCACGTTTTTGGTGACGGACTTGCTGACTGACTTGACAGACTTGGTGACCTGCTTGGCGCCGGACCCCACCAGGTCACCGGCCGGACCCGCAGAGTCGGAGCTCGACGTACGCGGGGAGACAGGGTCCTGAGCGTGGTCCAGGACGCCGTGCTCCCCGCCCACGAGACTGCTCACGCTGTCGGTCAGGCCGGTCAGCGGCCCGGACGAACCCGAGCGGCCAGCGGAGTCCGACGAGCCGCCGGTGGCCGCCACGGCCTGGCCCGCGCCGACGGTGGCGAGGAGACACACCGAAAGCGCACCCGACACGAGTAGCCGGTGGGACCACATGACCCTCCCCCTCCAGGACGGGGCTCTCCGTAGATGTCCGCTCACATTCTGCTACCGGGACCGTCGTCCTGCCCACAGACTGTCCAGAAAATCCGGCGGGCTGTCCGAAAAGGCCGTCCGCCGTCCAGAAGAGTTGTCCTGACCTCCCTGGCGGCGGTCTCCGTCGTCAGCCTTTCGCCGCGCAGCCCACGCAGCGTGTCGCCCAAGGAAGTGCTTCGAGTCGTTCGGGCGCGATCGTGACGCCGCAGCCGTCGCACGCCCCGTACGTCCCCTCGGTCATCTTCGCCTGCGCCCGTGTCACCTGAGCGAGCATGGCCCGCAGACGGTCGTGGGCAGCGACCTGCGAGAGCCGCTCCACGGCCACGCTCGTCCCTTCACCGACCCGCTTGCCGAACGAGATCTGACCGTGCTCGCCCGCCTGTGTCGTGAGGCTCGCCAGCTCCGCTTCGAGCCCGGCTCGCCGGTCGCCCAACAGCGCCGCCAGGTCGCCCGTCACCGCTCCATTCTGCACCGTTCCCGCGAGCGGGACACGCCCTGAGGCCGTGGCGGGGAGGATCGGGCTACCGGGGCCCGGAGGGGCAGCCGCGGGCGTAGACGTAGCACTTCAGCGGGGGCGGCTGAGCGACGTGGGGGTAGGTGGCCACCTGGTCGGCCACCACGCCGAGGATCTGGGTCTCGTTGGTCGGGAAGGTCACCGGGTCGACCGCGGGCATGAACGGCCGGCCGCATACCGAACGGGAGATACGCGCGGGGTCCGCCGGGCCGCGGTGGGTCAGGGCGTCCATCGCCAGCGCGTAGGCGACGGGATCAGAGGTCCCTGTCGCGATGTGGTCGGCCACGTGTACGGGACAGATGTCCTGCAGCGCGATGTTGGCGATCCGCCCTCCGCCGGTGTGCAGCGAGGAGCTGCCTTTCGGGCCGAGGTTGGGCTGGACGACCTCGTCGACGGTCGTGCTGTAGACATCGGTGTAGGAGATGCCACGAAAGGTCTCCTGACGGGAGTTGAGCGCCTTGATGAAGGGAGACTCGAACACTTGCTGGAAGAACGCCGGCGCGCACCCGGGAGTGCAGACGGCGTTCGCGACGTACGTGCCGTGGTTGGAGGGGGCGAGGCCGACCAGGTCGTCGACCATCGCGCGCGTGGCGGGCCAGAACCGCAGCGCCCAGCGGGGGACCATGCCGCCCTGACTGTGGCCCACGATCTGCACCCTGCGGCCGCTGCGCGCGTGTACGGTGCGGATCGCGTACACGGCGTACTCGGCCGCGACCTGGATGTCGCTCATGGCGTGATGCGGCAGCGTGACCGTGCAGAACGGCCAGTGCCTCGCCTTGAAAGCCGGCATGTAATTCCAGGAGAACTCGTGCGGCGTCAACGTCGTGCCGGGCAACAGCACGATGGGTTCACGGTGGGAGTTTCGCACATTCGCCGTGCACCTCAAGGCCGACCGCAGCGACGGCGAAGGTACGTGCAACACCGGCCCCGGCCTGTCGGCAGGGGCGTAGGTCACCTTGCTCGTGCCCGCCCACGCCGGACTGGGAGCTATGAGCCCGCCCATAGCAAGCGCCAACACCAGCCACACCCGTACGCGCGACATACGGAAGCCTCCCACGAACGTGAGCAGAGTGTGGTCAGATACCTACAGCGCGCACAAGATCGCTGTCAAGCGAACCGACGAAAAGCGTGGTGGCCCGAAAGCTTTCCCCAGCCGGCATCCGCTGCGTGACGCGGCGTCGCCCCATCCGCGGCAATGTCATGTCTTCAGCCGGCGGGCGGCGGACTGCATCGCCTGGAGCTTGCCGAGAGCCACCTGGCGCGGCTGGTGGTTGAGCCCGCAGGAACTGGTGACGAGCGTCTGCTCTGGCGGCAGCCAGGTGTAGGACCTGACCCGCTCGACGAGCTTCTCCGGGGGCTCGATCTCGGGGTTGATGACGTCGACCACACCGGCCGCCAGCTGCTGGTTGCGCAGTAGGCCGTCGTAGCGGTCGACGTAGTCGTACTCGACCATCAGCGCGTCGCAGTCGATGCCCACGATGAGGTCGGCCGGGTAGGTGCCGAAGTCGAAGTAGCGATGGCCGATCTGTCCGTCGTAGTCCTCGCCCACCGCGTAGTTGCCCTGGCAGATGTGCACCCACTTGGTCATCGTGACGCCTTCGAACGCCTGGTTGACGGCGTCGATGGCGTTCTCGACCTCGTCGCGGTCGACGGCGGCGAACAGTGGCTCGTCGATCTGTACGTGTCTGCAGCCCGCCTCCTGCAGCGCGCGGAAGTTCTGATTGATGACCTTGGCGAGCTCATGCATGAACGTGTTGATGTCGTCGTAGTGCTCGTCCCAGGCCACCTTGGCCAGCATGTGCGGCCCGGTCATCGTGACCTTGACGTCGGCGCCCCGGGCGAACGTGGACACCATGCGGAACTCGTCGACCAGCCCGAGGTCCGCCTCGCCCACCGGGCCGGTGAGCACCATGCCCGGGTGGGTCACGTTCGGGTCCTTGGTGGTGATCGGCTTCGGGCGGGTCTCGGCGGAGAACCCGGGGATCTTGGCCCAGAAGTAGTTGAGCATCGCGTTCGGCGGGGCGTTGCGGTTGTTGGTGCGCCGGTGCATCTCCCCGCCGGTGATCACGTCGATGCCCGCGGCCTCCTGGTCCGCGATCGCCGCCTGGCTGGCACGGAACTGCGCGTCGGCCATGTCGACCGCCGACAGCGTGCCCCCCTCGACCTGCTTCTCCAGCGACTCGTACCAGCGGGGGACGCTGTACGACCCGACCACCGTGGTGGTGTATGGCTCCAGCATCACACTGCCCTCCCCCATAGTCGGGGTCTAGCCGCTCACCATGACCACGAAGCCCAACCTCCGCTTCCGGCGCCCGGCTGTCAATGCACGCCGAGACCTCCTCGCGGCGAAACAGCCGTACGTTCGAGGCGCTCGGCGAGGACCCGTACCTCTGGGACACGAGCGCGAACGAGTGGGCCGTGCGCTCCGGCGCGTACCGCATCATGGTCGGCGACTCATCGCGGAACCTTCCGCTGGCCGCGACGCTTCACGTCGCGCATCCGCCGCGTGGCTCCGCGGCGACGCTTATGGGAGGGTAGCCCTGGTGTAACCCTCGCGCGTCGTCCCATACCCGCGTACCGGCGGCGGTGGCGGGGGGTCCTGTCGGTCGTGGAAGGGAAGAGTCGAGAATGCGGCTCGACGCGTTTTGTCATATCTTGCCCCGACGCTACGCGGACCGGCTGTTCGCGCTGGACGACGTGCCGGCCGTGGCCAACCTGCGCAAGCGCACGATGGGTATTCCCTCGCTGGTGGACCTGGACGTGCGCTTCCGGCAGATGGACGAGTTCGGGGACTACCGGCAGGTCATCAACATCGCCGCTCCGCCCGTCGACGACGTGGGGGATCCGGAGCGCTCCCGCGAGTTCGCCCGTGTCGGCAACGAGGGGCTGGCCGAGCTCGTCCAGAAGCATCCGGACAGGTTCGCCGGATTCTGCGCATGCGTGCCGCTGAGCGACGTCGAAGGGGCCCTCGACGAGATCGACTACGCGGTGAACGAGCTGGGCGCGTTGGGTGTCCAGATCTACACACATGTGGGCGGCCACCCCTTGGACGAAGAGCGTTTCGAGCCTTTCTACGCGAAGATGGCGCAGGTCGACAGGTTGATTCAGGTCCACCCCTGCCGGAACTCGACCTGGGCCGACTACCCGACCGAGGAACGCTCGAAGTATGAGATCTGGTGGACGTTCGGGTGGGAGTACGACCTGTCCGCGTTCATGGCCCGGATCGTCTTTTCCGGCGTCTTGGAGCGTTACCCGAAGCTGAAGTTCCTCATCCACCACGGGGGGAGCATGGTGCCACACTTCGCCGGGCGTGTGGGCCCGGGATGGGACCAGCTCGGCGCGCGCACCCCCGCGGATCAAAAGGAGGACGTGACCGGGTATCCGCTGAGCAAGCGGCCGATCGACTATTTCCGGATGTTCTACGCCGACACGGCGATGTTCGGCGCCGCCCACGCCCTGCGCTGCGTGATCGACTTCTACGGCCCCGACCACGTGCTTTTCGGATCCGACTGCCCCTTCGACCCGGAAAAAGGCCCCGGCTATATTCGCGCCACGATCCGGAACCTCGAGGAGCTCGACCTGCCGGACGATGCGCGGTCGGCCATCTTCGGCGGTAACCTCCAGCGCCTACTGGGCCAGGACCTGAGCGGGACCTGAGCCGCTGACCGGCGTGCCAGGGATCAGGCCATGTGGTAGGCCAGCATGCCGCCGGTGACGACCCCGGTCACCACAACCATCGCCACCAGCTCGACCCCGATGACGATCGCCGCGTGCTCGGCGACGTCAGCGCCGCCCACGAACGCGTGCACCGGCCAGTAGGTGCGCCGGACGCGGAGGTGGACGGCGACGCCGAGTGCCAGGATGACCAGAGCCATGAGCAGGTAGTGGTACCAGGGCATGTGCGCGAGCATGCCGAGTGCCATGTCCATCGAGCTGGCGTGCACGTTTTTGGCCACGGTCGTACATACTGGATGGAATACCTCCTAGCGCGCAACTATGACAAACAGTGCGCAATCAACCATGCACGGTCGGTGGTATTTCTTGGTCCCGCCGCTCATTCTCGGCTCGTCTCACCAGTCGCGGACCGGCAGCCCTTCGGCGTACCCGGAGGCGGTCTGCACGCCGACGACCGCGCGCTCGTGCAGCTCGCTCAGGTCGTGGGCGCCCGCGTAGGTGCACGCGCTGCGCACGCCCGCGACGATCGTGTCGAGCAGGTCCTCCACCCCGGGGTGTTCGGGGTCGAGGTACCTGCGTCCCGTCGAGATCCCCTCTTCGAAGAGCGCCTTGCGTGCCCGGTCGTAGGGGCTGTCCTGGGCCGTCCGCAGCCGTACGGCGCGGGCGGACGCCATCCCGAAGCTCTCCTTGTACGGCCGTCCCTCATTGTCGTCGTGCAGGTCCCCCGGCGACTCGTAGGTCCCAGCGAACCACGACCCGACCATCACGTTCGACGCGCCGGCGGCGAGGGACAGCGCGACGTCGCGCGGACTGCGCACGCCGCCGTCGGCCCAGACGTACCGGCCGAGCCGGCGGGCCTCGGTGGCGCACTCCGCTACCGCGGAGAACTGCGGGCGCCCGACGCCGGTCATCATCCGCGTCGTGCACATGGCGCCGGGCCCGACGCCGACCTTCACGATGTCGGCGCCGGCCTCGACGAGGTCGCGTACGCCCGCGGCCGACACGACGTTGCCGGCCGCGACGGGGACCCGCGGGTCGAGCGACCGTATCGACCTAAGCGCGGCGAGCATCTTCTCCTGATGGCCGTGGGCGGTGTCGACGACAAGGACATCGACGCCGCCGTCGAGCAGGCTCTCGGCCCTGCCCGCGACATCGCCGTTCACGCCGATGGCCGCGGCGATCCGCAGCCGCCCTCGCGGGTCGACGGCCGGGGTGTACACGGTCGCGCGCAGGGCGCCGACCCGTGTAAGGACCCCGGCGAGCCGCCCGGCGTCGTCGACGACCGGTGCGAGCCGGTGCCGCCCGTGCAGGCGGTCGAACGCCTCCCGCGGATCCACGTCCTCCCGCAGCGTCAGCGGCGGGGTCGACATGATCTCCCCGACCTGCGTGAAGCGATCGACCCCGCCGCAGTCGGCCTCGGTGACCACGCCGACCGGCCGGTCGTCCGCGACCACGACGACGGCGCCGTGCGCGCGCTTCGGCAGCAGATGCAGGGCCGTGCTGATGGTGTCGGTCGGCGAGAGGGTGATCGGGGTGTCGTGGACGAGGTGGCGGCGCTTGACCCACGCGACGACGTCCGCGACGACATCGAGCGGGATGTCCTGCGGGATCACCGCCAGGCCGCCGCGCCGCGCGAGCGTCTCCGCCATCCGCCGGCCGGAGACGGCGGTCATGTTCGCGGCGACGACCGGGGTGGTGGTGCCGCTGCCGTCTCCGCTCGAGAGGTTCACGTCCAGCCTCGACCCCACGTCCGAGCGCTCGGGGACCATGAAGACGTCGTCGAACGTCAGGTCGTACGGCGGGACTACATCGTTGAGGAAGCGCACGGTTCGCGGAGCTTACCCGCTTCGGCGGGTGGTCGTGACCCCCGCGCGGATGCCCCGGCGTCGGCGGTGCTCCGTCAGCGGTCCGCCACAGGATGTCACGAGCGGTTAGCTCGCTCTTACCCCGAAGAGGGCTTGTGTGGTCCTGATGTCCGAGGGACGTTTGATATGAGGGTGGCTCGCCGGGCCGGGGTGCGGCACGAACCGTGAACTCTTTGGTCCGCGTCACCGCGGCCGATTTCCGCGAGCCGGGTTTCGTACATCGGATCGGGAGGTGGCATCGTGCGCGCGGTTGTGTACCAAGAGCCGTTCCGGGTGGCGGTGGAAAGTGTTGACGATCCCCGGATCCAACAACCGAACGACGTGATAGTCCGGGTCACGTCGACCTGCATCTGCGGTTCCGACCTCCACATGTACGAGGGGCGCACGGCCGCGGAGCCGGGCATCGTGTTCGGCCACGAGAACCTCGGCGTGATCCAGGAGGTCGGCAGCGGTGTCACCGTGCTGAAGCAGGGTGACCGGGTGGTGATGCCGTTCAACGTGGCCTGCGGGTTCTGCAAGAACTGCCTCGCGGGCTACACCGGTTTCTGTCTCACGGTGAACCCGTCGGGGTTCGCTGGCGGGGCGTACGGCTACGTGGCCATGGGGCCCTATCCCGGTGGCCAGGCGGAGTACCTGCGGGTGCCCTACGCCGACTTCAACTGCCTGCCGCTGCCGCCCGGCACCGAGCATGAGAGCGACTACGCGATGCTGGCCGACATCTTCCCGACCGGCTACCACGGCTGCGAGATCGCTGGGGTGTCGCCGGGCGAGACGGTGGCGGTGTACGGGGCCGGGCCGGTCGGCCTGATGGCCGCGTACTCCGCGCTGCTCAGGGGGGCCTCGCGGGTGTTCTCGGTCGACCGGGTGCCGGAGCGGCTGCAGAAGGCGGAGCAGATCGGCGCGGTCCCCGTCGATTTCTCGAAGGGTGACCCGGTCCAGCAGATCAAGGACCAGACGGGCGGCGAGGGCACCGACAAGGGCGTGGACGCGGTCGGCTATCAGGCGACCGCCCACCACGGGCAGGGGGAGGAGCCGGCCACGGTGCTGAACCAGCTCGTGCAGACGGTGCGGCCCACCGGGGCGCTGGGCGTGCCCGGCCTGTACGTCCCCTCCGACCCCGGCGGGGTCGACGAGAACGCCAAGCAGGGCATGCTGCTGGTCGCGATCGGCAAGCTGTTCGAGAAGGGCCTGCGGGTCGGCACCGGGCAGGCGAACGTCAAACGGTACAACCGGCAGCTGCGCGACATGATCACCGAGGGCAGGGCCACGCCGAGCTTCGTCGTCTCCCACGAGCTACCGCTCGACCAGGCGCCGGACGCCTACCAGAAGTTCGACAAGCGCATCGACGGCTACACCAAGGTCGTTCTCCGGCCTGCTGCCTGACCAGGCTCTCGAGGCGCTCCCCGGTTCTGTAGCTGAAGTCGTAAGGGGGATTGAGATATGCCGGAAGACTCCGCGCCGCAGAGCAGGGACGCATCAGCACCCACAGAGGCGGAGGAGGTCCATGCCGAACGCCCGCCCGGGAGGGTGCCGGGCGTTCCCGAGATGCCCCCGAACCGGCTGGACCGGACCCGGGAGAAGCTCGCAGGCTCACATGGCGGGGAGATGCTGGCCGAGTTTTTCGGCACGTTCTTCCTGTGCCTCTTGGGCTGCGGGTCGGTCGCCGTCGCGATCGTGGGCCTGCCGGGTTCCGGACGCCAGGTCCTCAGCCAGACGCCGTTCGGCCCCGCCGACTGGCTCATCATCGCCTGGGGATGGGGCTTCGGCGTGGTGTTCGGTGTCTACGTGTGCGCGGGCATCAGCGGGGGCCACATCAACCCCGCTGTCACGCTGGCGTTCGCGCTGCGGCGCGGCTTTCCCTGGCGCAAGGTGCCGGGGTACTGGTTCGCGCAGGTCGTCGGTGGGTTCGTGGGTGCCGCCCTGGTGTACGCGACGTATTTCCCGGCGATCAACTGGTACAACGCCCAGAACCACCTCACGCGCCCGCACTCGCTGAACACTTTCGCGATCTTCGCCACGTTTCCCGCCGAGTATTTCCACGGGTCGTGGACCGGGCCGTTCATCGACCAGGTCGTCGGCACGGCGATACTGGTGGCGTTGATCTGGGCGCTGCTCGACAGCCGACATATGGCGCCGGGGTCCAACCTCGCGCCCTTCCTCATTGGTCTGGTCGTGGTCGTGATCGGCATGTCGTTCGGCACCAACGCGGGGTACGCGATCAACCCCGCTCGTGACTTCGGCCCCCGATTGCTCGCCTACGCGATGGGCTGGGGGCAGGTCGCCTTCCCCGGGCACTTCCAATGGTTTGGCCATTACTGGTGGATCCCGATAGCCGGACCGATTGCCGGTGGGGCAGTCGGCGCCTTCGCCTACGACTTCTTCGCGGGCGAAGCGATCCGTGCGCGCCTGCGGCGCAGGGACAGGGAGGCCGCCGCCGAGAGCGCTTCTCCCGCGGGCGAGCGTTGAGTGACCGTGCGGGTGCGTGGGACCTGGTTGGCCTGTCGCCGGGGCGACGAATGACGATAGGACGGTAAGGCTCAGCGGGCGTGAATGGCTGAGGCGCCCGCGCCCGCTGGGTCCCCGAGACGAGGAGGTTGTGCGCTCATGGCCGAGTACGTGGCCGCGATCGATCAGGGCACGACGAGTACCCGCTGCATCGTCTTCGACCACTCCGGGCACGTGGTGTCGAGCCACCAGCTGGAGCACCAGCAGATCTATCCGAAGCCCGGATGGGTCGAGCACGATCCTGAGGAGATCTGGTCCAACACGAGGGAGGTGACTGGCGCGGCGCTCTCGAAGGCCGACATCACGGCCTCCGAGGTGGTCGCCTGTGGCATCACCAACCAGCGGGAGACCACGGTGGTATGGGACCGCTCGACTGGGAAGCCGGTCTACAACGCCATCGTGTGGCAGGACACCCGCACCGACCGGATCTGCGCTGAGCTGGCCGCGCTCGGCGGGGGCGCTGACCGGTACAAGGACGTCGTGGGTCTTCCGCTCGCCACGTACTTCTCCGGCCCCAAGGTTCGCTGGATCCTCAATAACGTCGAGGGTGCCCGGGAAAGGGCGAAAAGAGGTGAGCTGCTGTTCGGGAACATCGACAGCTGGCTGTTGTGGAATGCCACCGGCGGCCCGGACGGCGGAATCCACGTCACCGACGTCACCAACGCGTCGCGCACGATGCTGATGGACCTGGCCAAACTGGACTGGGACGAAGACATCGCGGCCGAGATGGGTATCCCGCTCGCCATGCTCCCCCAGATCCGCTCCTCGTCGGAAAGATACGGCACGGTGCGGGCGCGGGGCATGCTGTCCGGCGTCTCGCTGGCCGGCGTGCTGGGGGACCAGCAGGCGGCGACGTTCGGCCAGGTCTGTTTCCGGGTGGGCGAGGCGAAGAACACCTATGGCACCGGCAACTTCCTTCTCCTCAATACCGGTACCGAGCGGGTGAAGAGCGAGAACGGCCTGCTCACCACCGTCTGCTACAAGATCGGCGACCATGCCGCCGTCTACGCCCTGGAGGGCTCGATCGCGATCACCGGAGCCTTGGTGCAGTGGTTGCGGGACAACCTCGGTCTCATCACGACGGCCCCCGAGGTCGAAGATCTCGCCCGAACGGTGGACGACAACGGCGGTTGTTACTTCGTCCCCGCCTTCTCCGGACTGTTCGCTCCGTACTGGAGGTCGGACGCCCGTGGCGTCGTCGCTGGGCTGACGCGGTTCGTCAACAAGGGCCACCTCGCGCGGGCGGTGTTGGAGGCGACGGCGTATCAGAGCAAGGAGATCGTCGACGCCATGCACGCCGACTCCGGGGTGACGCTGAACGAGCTCAGGGTCGATGGCGGGATGGTCGGCAACGAGCTGCTCATGCAGTTCCAGGCGGACATGCTGGACGTCCCCGTCGTCCGCCCCGCGGCACCCGCGGAAACCACGGCTCTCGGCTCCGCGTACGCGGCGGGCCTGGCCACCGGCTTCTGGCCGGGCAGCGACGAGCTGCGTCAGCACTGGGTGGAGGACAAGCGTTGGGAGCCGCGGCTGGACGAGGCAACCCGGGCAGGTCTCTACAGGGCCTGGAAGAAGGCGGTGACCCGGACCTTTGATTGGGTGGAGGAGGAGAGCTGACCGGAGCGCCGACTCGGGGTCTCAGGGGGTGACGCGGGGGTGAGCACGTACCCCTATACCGCGCACCGTGCGGAGT
>JBOHCT010000032.1:0-26870 GCA_050699055.1 Streptosporangiaceae bacterium
TACATCCTCCGCGAGGGGCGCGTCGGCTGACCCTTGGCGGATGGCCGTTCCCCGTGTCTGAGGGGTCGCGTCTCGGGTGGCGCGTTCGTTCGGCCACCTCCGCCGTCCCCTGCGGGGCGTCTGAGGGTTCGGGGCATGGTTGGCGCGGTTTCTCAGACGTCGGCCGGCTCCGTCAGTACTTGCTGGCGCGGGACACGCCGGAGCGTGGGCCGTAGGGCGCGGTGTCGAGCCACTTGCCCGCGCGCCTCGAGTAGGGCGCGACGAGGGCCGCGAGGCGCCGCTTGACCCGTAGCGCTGGATCCTTCGCCTGCATGTGGGCGAGGGCCTGGCCGGCCGCGTCGCGATTGTACTCGGCGGCGCTGCGCCGGGATCTCGAGTACTCCTCGACCGCTCGGCGCGCCGTCCCGGGGTCGTCCGCGTCCAGGGCTGTCTCGATCGTCTCGGCGGCCGCGTCCGCGTCGGCGATGCCGGAGTTCATGCCGCGGGCGCCGAACGGCGCGAACAGGTGCGCGGCCTCGCCGACGAGCAGCACGCGGCGGTGCGCGTCGGTGAAGGTCTCGGCGATCACCTGTAGGAACTGGTAGGTGGACACCCAGGTCACCCGGTCGGCGTACTTCTCGTCCATGACCCGCGGCAGCCAGCGGCGCACGCCCTCCTCGCCGCTGAAGTCCTCTGGGTCGTCGTCCTCGCGACATTGCAGGTCGATTCGCCACCCGCCGCTGAACGGCACGAAGAGCACGTGCCGCCCACCCACCCCGGGATGCTCGTAGCAGAAGATCCGTTCCTTGGGCAGTGGAGCGTCCGGGTCCTCCGCCGCGTCCACGATCACGAAGGAGTTGGCGGACCGGCTCCCCTCGAGCGGCGTCCCGATCGCCTCGCGGACAGCGGAGCGGGACCCGTCGGCGCCGATCACGTACTCCGCCTCCCACACCCGACCGCCCGACACCGTCACCACGGCGCCCTCGGCACTGGTCTCGACGCCGGTGACGGCGGCGTCCCACACGCACTCGACGCCCGCGGCCGCGCAGGCGGCCAGAAGGTACTCCTCGACCCGGACCTGCGGCAGGCTGGTGAAGGGCGGGATGGCCTCGGGGTCGAGAGACGGGTACGTGCGGCTGTACACCTCGCGGTCGCGCCAGAATGTGCGTTTCGTCTGCCACGCGAGCCCCTGTCGGGCCAGTTCCCGCCCGAGCCCGGGCCGCGCACGGTCGAGGGTCTCCAGAGAGGCCCGGTGGGTGAAGATGGCTCGGCTTCCCGGGCGGACCCGGTCCGCGGGCTCCGCCTCGAGCAGGGTGACGGGCAGCCCTCGGGCCCGCAGCGCCAGGGCAGCGCTCAGCCCGACCGGGCCCGCCCCTACCACGAGAATCCGCCGACGAACCCCGGATGCGCCGCCTCCACCCACGGGCCCCCTCCTCCCATTACACCCAAAGTACGACGAGACAGGTGACGTGCGTCAAATTCGCTGATATACATCGAGGTGAGGGCCGAGGACCCCCGACCGTCCACCCCTACGCGGAGTGCGCATTGTGTGAGGTCATTTCCTACACTTCGTGGTCGTGACCCAAGTGACCGACCACGTCGAGTACGGGCCCGAGGACGCGGAAGGGCTCGACCTCCCTCGTATCCAGAACGGCTCACAGCCCCAACACCTGCTGCTCACCCTGCTCGGTGACTACTGGTACAGCCGTGACGAGCACCTCCCCTCGGCCGCCCTCGTCCGGTTGCTGGCCGAGTTCGGCGTGTCGAACGCGGGTGCCCGGGCGGCGCTCAGCCGCCTGGCCAGGCGCGGTCTCCTCGAGTCGAGCAAGACGGGCAGGCGGACGTACTACGGCCTCACCTCCCGTGCCGCCGCGGTGCTCAGCGAGGGACGTTCGCGGATCCTGCTGTTCGGCACGTCGCAACGACAGTGGGACGGCAACTGGACGCTGGTCACGTTCTCCGTGCCCGAGGACGAGCGGCACACGCGGCACGCCCTTCGTACGCGCCTGCGCTGGCTGGGGTTCGCCCCGCTGTACGACGGTGCGTGGGTCTCGCCTTCCGGCTCGGCGGAAGAGGTCACCGAAGCACTGGCCGACCTCGGGGTGAACATGGCGACGGTCATGGTCGGCAGGGTCGTCGCCGACGGCCCGCGCGATGGGAGCCCGATCCGAGCCTGGGACCTCGATGATCTCAGCAGGCTGTACCAACGCTTCGCCGAGAGCCTCGCCCCGCTGCGGGAGCGGATCCGGACGGGGCGGGTCGGCGCCGCGGAGGGCCTGGTCGCCCGCACGGAGGTGATGGACGCCTGGCGTGGGTTCCCCGGCCTCGATCCCGAGCTGCCCTCCGAACTGCTGCCGCGAGGCTGGCCCCGGCCGTCCGCCCGGGAGGCGTTCGTCGAGGTGTACGACGAGCTCGGCCCGCTGGCCGCCACGCGGGTGCGGCAGATCCTCGGGGAGTTCGCCCCCGACCTCGCGGCCCTGGCCGCCCACCACACGACTGCGGACCTGGCCTAACGGCGCCAACCGAACGCAGGACACGCGAGTACGCTAGACGCCACGCCAAACGCGCGTCAACGCTTCTGTCTTGACGATGACCGCGACAGGCGACATGCTGTCTGCACCACAGAGGGGCCGCGACAGAGGTTCTGTCGCTGCACAGTACACCGGCGAGCGGAGCCTCTGGGCCTTGGCGGGCAAGGGGAAGACAGGGGAGGACACTGTGCGCAGACTCCTACCGGCGCTGATCGCACTCGGGTTGGGCCTCGCCGCGTGCGGGGGTGCGGGGTCCGGCGGTGGCGGTGGCGGTGGCGGCAAGGGTCCGATCAAGATCGGCATGATCACGTCGTTGACCGGCAACTACACCCCTCTGGGGAAGAACGATCGGCTCGGTGCCCGGCAGGCGGTCAAGGAGGCCAACAAGGCCGGCGGGATCGACGGACGCAAGCTGAAGCTGATCGTCAAGGACGACAAGACCGAGCCGAACCAGGCGGTCATCGACTTCAACGACCTCGCTGGGCAGGATGTGGTCGGCGTGGTCGGGTCGTCGTTCTCTAACTCCAGTCTCGCCGCCATCCCGGTTGCTGCCCGCAAGAAGATCCCGTACATCTCCACGGCGGCCTCCGACGAGCAGGTGCAGCCGCCTCAGCCGTACATCTACATGACCCCGCCGACAGCCGGCGTAGTGGCGGAGCGACTTCTGCAGTACTTCAAGGCCAAGGGCATGACCAAGCTGGCGATCGCATACGACACCAAGAGCGCGTTCGCGCAGACCGGCCACAAGGCGATGTCCAAGATGGCGTCGAAGTACGGCGTGTCGTTCGTCGACACCGAGACGTTCGAGACCACGCAGACGGACTTCAGCTCGGTGCTGACCCATGTCCGCTCGTCGCACGCCCAGGGGCTGATGGTCTGGGCGACCGGCTCCCCCGCCGTCGTCATCACTAAGCAGTTCGCGACGTCGGGCATGGACATGCCGCTCATCATGAGCCACGCCGAGGCCAGCACCTTGTACACCCAGCCGGCGGGGAAGGCGGCCGAGGGTGTCACCGTGGCCAGCTCGCTCGCGGTCATCGGGCCGTACCTGCCTGACTCCAAGCTCAAGGACACCGTGACCTCGATGGCCGGCCCGTTCAAGAAGAAGGCGGGGTACTACCCGCCGCAGTTCGCGTTCGACGGTTACTCCGCGGTGAAGCTGCTCGCGGCGGCCATGAAGAAGGGCGGCACCGACCCTGAGCAGATCGAGGGGGCGCTCGAGCACATGAAGCTGCTCACCCCCGAAGGTGAGTACAACTACACCCCGAAAAATCATGCGGGGCTCGGTCCCGACGACGTCGCGGTCACCGTGGTCAAGAACGGCGAGTTCGTTCCGACCGCATGGACCAAGCGGCAGTTGAAGAGCGGGCTGTCGTAGGGTACCGATGCTGGAAGTCGACGATCTCTCCCGTTCCTTCGGCGGCGTCTTCGCCGTCAGGGACGTCAGCCTGCGGGTGGCGACGGGGGAGTGCCGTGGCGTCATCGGCCCCAACGGCGCGGGTAAGTCGACGCTGTTCAACCTCATCAGCGGGCACCTCGAGGCCGATCACGGCACGGTCGCCTATGACGGCACCGGGATCGGGTCGATGGCGCCGCATCGCCGCGCGCGGCTGGGCGTCTCGATCGTCTTTCAGGGGGGCCGGCTGTTTCGAGGCATGACCGTGTTGGAGAACGTCATGGTCGGCGCGCACGCGTGGACGGGCTGCGGGTTCTGGGAGGCGGCTCTGCGCCTGCCGCGCCATCACGGTGAGGAGCGCCGTATCAGGGAGCGCGCGGGCCGTGCGTTGGAGCGGGTGGGGCTGTCGGCGCTGGCTGGCCGATACGCCGAGTCCTTGCCCTTCGGCCAGCAGCGGGCGTTGCAGGTGGCCCGCGGGCTGTGTGCGGATCCGAGGCTGCTGCTGCTCGACGAGCCCGCGTCGGGACTGCGCGCGGGGGAGCGGGCGGACCTGGCCGACCTCCTCGGCGAGCTGCACACACAGGGCCTCACGATGATGCTGATCGAGCACGACGTGGGGTTCGTGGCTCGTCTGGCCGACCAGGTCACGGTGCTCGATCTCGGTGCGGTCATCGCCGAGGGCAGCCCGGAGGCCGTACGTAAGGACGAGCGGGTGGTCTCCGCGTACCTGGGACAGGAGACGGCCGGTGCTTGAGGCGCGTGACCTCGTCGTCCGGTACGGGTCGGCGACCGCTCTCGACGGCGTGAGCCTGTCGCTGGAGGCCAGGGAGATGGTCGCGCTCGTCGGTCCGAACGGGGCCGGTAAGACGACGCTCGTGAACACGCTCACGGGGGTGCTGCGGCCGGCCGGTGGTTCGGTGCGGATCGAGGGCAGGCTGACCCAGGTGCCCGAGGGGCGGCAGCTGTTCGGCGAGCTGACCGTGGAGGACAACCTGCGGCTGGGGGCGTGGCGGTCCAAGCGGCGCGACGCGGGCCGGGTGTACGAGATCCTGCCCGAGCTGCGGAGGCTCGCACGCCAGCGCGCCGAGACCCTCTCCGGCGGCGAGCAGCAGATGGTCGCGGTCGGGCGGGCGCTGATGTCCGATCCCGACATCCTGGCGATCGACGAGCTGTCCCTGGGGCTCGCGCCGAAGATCGTCGCGAGCCTCGCCAGCCACCTGCGTACCCTCAACCGGGAGCACGGTGTGGGGGTGCTGCTGATCGAGCAGAACGCGCGGCTGGCGTTCGACCTGTGCGAACGGGCGTACGTGATGGAGGTGGGCCGTATCGTCGCGGACGGTCCGTGTGGAGAGCTCATGCGCAGCCCCTCGGTTCAGCGGGCCTACCTCGGCGGGCTGGGGGAGGAGGCATCGTGAGCGACACTTACGCGGGGCCGGAGCCGCCACGATGAGCGCCTTTCTCCAGTATCTGATCTCGGGCATCGCGATCGGATGCACGTTCGCGCTGGTCGCGAGCGGCTTCGTCGCGATCTTCCGGGTCACCGGGGTGATCAACTTCGCTCAGGGGACGTTCGCGGTCCTCGGGGGCTTCGTCGCGTACTCGGTGCTCCACGACGGCCTGCCGCACGGGGTCGCGGAGATCGTGGCGCTGCTGGCCGCCGCGGGGGCGGGCCTGGTCGTGGGCATGGTGGCGATCGGCAGGCACGGCAGGCCGCCGCTGGCGTCCCTCATCATCACCCTCGGCCTCGGCATCTTCGCCTACGCCGTCGAGATCGTCGCCTGGGGCGACCAGCCGATCTCGTTCCGTGGGATACCCGGCACGTTCGTGTTCGCCGGCGCGCACATCCGTAAGCAGTACCTCCTCGTGATCCTCGTGACGCTGCTCGTCTTCGGCCTGCTCGGGGTGTTCTTCAGCCGCACGTACATCGGTAAGGGGCTCGTCGCGTGCTCGAGCAACCCCTTCGCCGCCCGGCTGATGGGCATCAACGTGACGCGGATGGGGTTCATGGCGTTCGCGCTCGGTGGGCTGCTGGGCGGGCTCGCCGGCGTGCTCATCACGCCGCTGCAGCCAAACACGTTCAACTCCGATGTCGCGCTGGCGACGAACGGTTTCGCGGCCGCCATCTTCGGTGGGCTGACCCGATCCAGCATGGCGCTGGTGGGGGGGCTGGTCCTCGGGATCGCGGAGTCCATGATCGGCGGCTACTACCGCGCGTCGTACCAGACCGAGATCGCGCTCGCGCTGATGCTGGCCCTGATGATCTGGCAGGCGCGGCACCGGGTGGAGGTGGCATGAGCGGTACGGAGGCGGAGCCGGAGCCGGCGACATGAGGGTGACCCGAGGGCGCGTGCTGCGGGCGGGGGCGCTCGCAGCCTTGGCCCTGGTCACGCTCGCCCTGCCGCTGGTGCTGGACGCGTCCCAGCTGACGGTGT
The DNA here is from genome assembly GCA_050699055.1 of Streptosporangiaceae bacterium. GTDB lineage: Bacteria > Actinomycetota > Actinomycetes > Streptosporangiales > JBOHCT01 > JBOHCT01. Next base: position 6,339 of record JBOHCT010000032.1, read on the forward strand.
ACGTGCTGCTCGGGCTCGCCGCGATCGTCACCACCGGGCTGTCCCTGCTGATGGGCTACGCCGGCCAGATCTCGCTCGGCCAGGCGGCCTTCTACGCCATCGGCGGCTACACGGCCGGCGTCATGGCCGTGCACGGGTTCCCCCGGCTGCTCGGCCTCGCCGCCTCGCCGGTGCTCGCCGCAGCGGTGGCGGTCATCGTGGGGGTCCCGCTGCTGCGGCTGCGCGGCCACTACCTGGCGTTCGCGACGCTGGCGTTCCAGCTGATCGTGCTCTCGGTCATCGGGGAGGCCGCCTTCACCGGGGGCGATATCGGCCTTCGCGGCATCCCGCAGCTCGGCGTCGGCTCCGTGGAGTTCTCCGGGAGCATCGGCTACGCCTATCTCGTCTGGGTCGCGGTCGCGGTGGTGCTGCTGGTGTGCCGCAACATCATCCGGTCACGGCCGGGACGCGGCCTGCGCGCGCTCGCGACGAGTGAGACCGCCGCCGAGTCCGCGGGGGTCCCCGTCGGCCGCTACCGGCTCACCGTGTTCGCGCTGTCCGCCGCCTTCGCCGGGCTCGCCGGCGGCATCTACGCGTTCTTCCTCGGCTATCTCTCGCCGGGATCGTTCCCGATCCTGCTGTCGTTCGAGTATGTCATCATGGCGGTCATCGGCGGCCTCGGCACCATCTGGGGCCCACTGCTCGGCGCGGCCCTGGTCACGGTCCTGGTGCAGGTGCTCAACACGCTCGGGACGCAGCCGGGCATGCCGTCATACGCGCCGACCGTGCTGTCGTACGCCGTCTACGCGCTGCTGCTGGTCCTCGTCATGGTCTACCTTCCCCGCGGCCTGCTGCCCTCGATCCGGAGCTTGGTCGAGAACCGCCGCGGTCGTCCGACCCCGCCACCCCGAGCGGGCGAGACCGCCGGGGAGGAACGGGTAACCAGTCCCCATACGTGACCTCAGAGGCTGCGAGGGCTGGCGGGCCAAGGGCCGGGTCCCCGGATCCGTTCTCCATCCGGGCAGGGTCGGGGTAACCGGTCCGCGTGGCGGATTGTCAACGGGCTGGGTTGGCGATTCGGTCGAGCCACTCCCGCATGAGGCCGCGTTCCGGCGCGGTCAGGGCGTCGGTCTGCGGCAGTACCGCGCGGAGGGTGACGGCGGCCGCGACGGGCCCGGCCACTGCGGCGGCGGGAGCGTCCGTGGTGATCGCCGCGATGACCGCCTCGCGGGCCGTGGGGGACAGCGTCGCCGAAGAGTCGGTAGATGGTCGGGGGCTGCACGCCGGCAGCGGCGCTTACCGCCCGGGTCGAGACAGCGTCGGCCCCGCCTTTGGTCAGCAGCCGGGTGGCGGCCTCGACGATGCGCTCGCGGTGTCCGTCCGCGGGGGTTACGTCATCGTCCTCCATGCTTCCAACGGTAACAGTATCGCGTTAGCGATCCTTGATTCCAATGATAATGTTGATACGTTATCAGCGGAAACATTCGGGAGGTCATCGTGATCATCGTTACCGGAGCCAACGGCCAGCTCGGCCGGGTGGTCACCGAGCGGCTGCTGGAACGCATCCCCGCCGGGCAGATCGGCGTCAGTCTGCGCGACCCGGAGAGGACAGGAGGACTCGAAGAGCGGGGCGTGCGCGTCCGCCAGGGCGATTTCACTGACCCTGCGGGCCTCGCGCACGCCTTCGAGGGCGCCTCGAAGGTCCTCGTCGTGTCGACGGACAGCAGTGGCGAGGAAGCCGTCAAGCACCACCGCACGGCCATCAAGGCCGCGGCCGCAGCCGGAGCCACGCGCATCCTCTACACGAGCCACATGGGCTCGAACCCGTCCTCTCCCTTCCGCCCGATGGCTGACCACGCCGCCACCGAGGCGGCGCTCCAGGACTGCGGTGTCCCCTTCACGGCGCTGCGCAACGGCTTTTACGCCTCGACGGTCGCCATGCTGCTGGGCGCCGCTCTCAGTACGGGCGAACTGGTCGCGCCGGAGGACGGCCCGGTCGCCTGGACCGCTCGCGCCGATCTCGCCGAGGCGGCGGCGCTCGCTCTCAACGAGGACGGCCTCGACCGGCTGACACCCGCGCTCACCGGGTCCGAGGCGATCGACATGGCTGGCGCCGCGACGATCGCCATGCGGCTCACGGGCCGCTCGATCCGCCGGGTCGTCGTCTCCGACACCGGGCCGACTTTCTTCTCGGCCTGTTCGCCGCGAGCCGGCAGGGCCATTTCGCGCCCGCCGACCCTACGCTCGCCCGCATGCTCGGCAGGCCCACGGTGAGCCTGGCGAACATCCTGAAGGCAACGATCACGCCGGCTCAGTGACGGTCGAGGCGCCCTGTGGAAACCCCACCCCGGGGCCCGGGCGGCCGTGATCGCGAAGATTTTCCCCCCTCATAGCGGGGAGAAGTCTTCGCGACCACGACCCCAGTGCCCTGGGGAGATTGGGCACGTCATTCAGGGGAGCTGGGCGGCCAGGACGGTGCGAACGACCTGCCTGGCGTACTCGTCGACGTCGGTGGGAAGGCCGGCGCCTTCCGCCAGGGCGGCCTCGCCGACGAGCAGCGACAGGAAGGCGTACTGCTGGCAGGCGCCGAGCAGGGTCGCCGCGATGAACGGCGGCTTCGCGTGTTCCGCGAGGCGTCCGGCGCGCTGCTCGGCCTCGAGGTACCGGATCAGGCCGGCGTTGCCCTGGATCGGGCCGGCGTTTCTGCCGGTGCGCCGCAGCCAGCCTTGCAGGTCGCGGTTGGCAAGGACCGGGCCGGTCATCGGCAGCAGGTTGGCATAGAAGCGGATCTCGGCCGCGGCGAGCCGGGTGAGGTTGGCCTCCACCGTGTCTTCTCCGACCCTCTTGGCCAGGTCCGCCACGACCGCCCGGATGCCGCTGCCGACCGCGCCGAACGCCGCCCCGAAGAGGGCCCTCTTGTTCTCGAAGTGGTTGTAGAGGCTGCCCTCCGAGACCTTGGCGGTCCTGGCGATCTCCTTCGTCGTCGCACCGGTGACCCCGCGCTCGCGGATCACCTCGACCGCTGCCTCGATGATGCGCTCGCGCATCGGCTTGTCGGTCGGCCGGGCCGGCATCATCACCTCCCGCGGGCCCTTCCCCGCGTCGACTCAATGTCACATCGTGCTTGCCATAGCGGTGTCGGTGTGACATTGAGTCCATGCGGGCAGCGTCTGCAGCGAGACCGTACCACGGTTTGACATTTGAGTGAGTACTCACTCAGAATGAGTGAGCGCACACTCAGTACTCGACCGCAGGAGTCTGTTATGGAGTTCACCCTGGTCAACCCGCAGGTGAAGTACCAGCGCGTCCCCCTCATCGATCCGCCGGAGACCGGCTACATCCACGTGGCCGCGGCCGTCGAGCCGCCACGGCAGCCGGGGCCGCCGTTCCCTGGCAGGAGTGCGGAGAAGAAGGCGCTGCTCGGCCGGCTCAAGTCCCTGGCACGACAGCTGGAGAGCCTCGACACCGTCGAGAAGGCCACCGTCTACCGCGCCGTGGTGGTCCCGCCGGTTCGCGTGCCCGCGGGGAAGAAGGCCGCCCGTTACGACGTCGCCGTGCTCGTCGAGACGACATCTCCGGACGTGGTCGACGAGGTGCGAGCCGCTGAGCCGTACAAGCTCCTCATCGAGGCCCTGACCGAGGCGGCCAAGGACACCCACGTCATGACCGCCCGCTGCCCCAAGCGGGTCGCGGACGTCGACAAGACCCGGCAGGGGATGTTCCTGTTCAACTACTTCGCCGCGGATGACAGCGAGGTTGCCCTCGACGTCTGGGACTACCTTGCCGGCTGGTACGCCGTGGAGACCGACATGGACAACTCCACGCTCCTTCAGCCGATCGGCGAGGCGGATTATGTCCTCGTCAACCACGCCCGGTGGGACAGCTTGCCCGCGTTCATGGTGCGGCAGTTCGCGAAAAAGAGCTTCCGCACGTATGTGCTCGCCAACCTGAAGGCGAACCGCACCGTCTCGATGCCGATCCTCTACCGCCTCGCCTGAGCTTTCGCCAACCCGTCAGGCGTCAGTCGGAGGCGTGGTGAAACGCCTGCGTCAACCAGTCCCGCCCAGCTGGGCAAGATCTCGGCCTGCGGTCGAAGTGCGGATACTGCCGCCGCTCCTGACCATGAGTCGAGATCTTGAGGCGGCGGCGCCTCGCTGCGTTGTCGTCAGTCGACGCAGGCCCAACTGCGACTCCTTCCTCCGCCATGCGATCCATCCGCCTGGATCGCCGCCACTGGCAAAGAACTTCCCTAACGCGACACTAGGCGGGCGGTGGCGAGCCAGGCCCGGATGTCCTGTCTGCCCTCCTCCGGGAGGTCCGCGGCCATCGTGGCGCGCCGGAGCCCTGCCAGTACCCAGCCGTCGCCGAAGGAGTCGCGGATCTCTCGCTCGGTCATCCTTCGGGGCCCCCACTCGCCGGGCTGGCGATCGCTGAAGGTGAGGAAATACGCGACGGCGTCCGGCCGGCACGCTGTGTGGAGCGCGGCGAGGTAACGGGCCTGGTCCTCGTCGGAGAAGACGTGGAACACCCCGGAGTCGATCACCGTGTCGAACCGGCCCGCGTACCCGGCAAGGTCCAGGACATCGGCCACGGCGAAGTCGACTCCAATGCCGCGCCGGTCCGCTTTGGCCCGGGCGTGCGCGATCGCGCTCGGGGCCGCGTCCACGCCGGTGACGGAGTAGCCCCGCTCGGCCACGTATAGCGCGTTTTCTCCCGTCCCGCACCCGGCGTCGAGGACGTCGCCGCGAATCCAACCGTCGCGCTCGAGCTCGACCACGACCGGCTGCGGCTCGCCGGTGTCCCACCCGGCCGCCGCCACGACGGAGCCGTCGGGCGCCTGCGTGCGGTACGCGGACTCGAAAGGATCCTCGTCTTGGGTCATGAGGTGGCCTCCAAAGCGAGCATCGCAGGGAGTGGCAGCCAACTTGCGGGGTCCCCGCGGAAACGTGAGGCCTGCCGAGCGTTTTCGTGGGGTGCAGCAGCGGAGCGGAGGAGAGCCCCGGGATACGCGGCCATGACCTGTCTCCGGCTCACTGCGTCCTTGTGCACGTTACCCGGGCAAATGGACCTGGCCGTCATCGGGAGGGCGGTACGTCCTCGTGTTCGGATCGTCGCGCGACGCCGGCGCCTCCATCCGCTTCCTCGTCGAGGTCGTTGTCCGCGTACAGCCGGTTCAGGACCGCCCGTGCCTTCTCCTTGGCACCACCTGGGGCGCGGACCCCCCGCGCGTCGACCCCCGGCGGCGCGATGCGCGGTATCGGGCGCCGGGACGCGAGGATGGCGCGCTGCTCCTCGGGGAGCGGCCTGGTGACCTCGACGAACCCGCCGTCCAGTGTGCGCTGGATGATACCGGTCTCGTACCCGTGTTCGAGCGTCTCCCGGTCGCGGGCCCGCAGGCCGCGGCAGATCCGGCGGGTGAGGACGAAGGCGAGCGCGAGCCCGGCGAGGACGGCGACACGGAAGAACCAGGTGGTGGCGTTCAGCGAGATGTTGAACTGATGGGCGATCACGTCGTTGCCGCCGGCCGCCCACAGCACCCCGTAGAAGGTCACGGCCGCCGTGCCGATCGCGGCTCGGGTCGGCACGTTTCGGGGCCGGTCGAGGAGGTGGTGATGGTCACGGTCACCCGTCGCGAGCTGTTCGAGGAACGGATAGAGCGGAAGAGGGTGATGAGGATGGCCCGGGCCGCGCCCTCGAGGAAGCCCGCGTAGAAGTCCGGCTGGGTGCCCGCGCTCACGTCGGCCGGGTCGTACGGCCCGTACAGCCAGACGGGGTTGATCTGCGCGAACGTGCCGAGGAAGGCGAGGACACCGAACACGAGGAAGAAGAAGGCGCCGGTCTTGGCCATGAACATCGGGTACGCGGGCGCGCCGACGACGTTCCGCTCCGTACGTCCCTTGCCGGGGAACTGCGTGTGCGCCTGGATGATCCGCAGCCCGGTGCCGGACAGCAGGTCGTCGGGCAGGCTGTAGCCGATGACGCCGTTGGCGACGGCGAGGATGAGTATCGTCATCCCGATCAGCCAGTTGATCTCGCGGGGCCGGCGGAACGCCCGGTGAAGAACACGCGCAGCAGGTGCGCGAGGATCGCGGCGATGAACAGCAGGGTCGCCCAGTGGTGGATCTGCCGCATCAGCAGCCCGCCGCGGACGTCGAAGCTGAGGTGCAGGATCGAGGCGTAGGCGTCGCTCACCCGTACGCCGTCCAGCTTCGCGTACGAGCCGTGGTAGACGACCTCGTCCAGTGACGGGTGGAAGAACGGCGTCAGGAAGATCCCGGACAGGACCAGGATGACGAACGAGTAGAGGGCGGTCTCCCCGAGGAGAAAGGACCAGTGGTCGGGGAAGACCTTCCTCATGTTGCGGCGCAGGAAGCCTGCTATGCCGAGGCGCTCGTCTGCCCACCGCGTCGCGTTGTCGGTGAGCGTCACCGCCGGTCCTCCGGCCCTCGTGGTCGTGTGGCGGCGTGGTGCCAGCCGGCGCGGGGCCCGGCTCGGAACCACCACAGCCAGAGCAGCGGGAACAGCACGAACGGCGGCACGTCACCCCTGACGATCCCGATCACCGCGAGCGCCAGCAGCAGCGATACCAGCACGACAGGGACGAGCGGGGCGGCGGTGCGCCACCGCGGCGGGTACGTCGGGCCGCGGGCGGGAGCCGACGTGCTGGCGGGGGCGGTGGAGGGCAGGTCGGTAAACAGGCGGTCGAGGTCGGCACCCGTACGCGCGGCGTACGCGGCCGCGAGCCGCTCGTCGAACTCGGCCTGGTCGAGGCGTCCCGCGGCGAAGTGCTCGCCCAGCGTGCCGGCAGCCTGGTCTCGTTCGGCGTCGCCGACGCGCGTGAGCCGGTTGTCACCTGGCTCCGCGGGCCTGCGGTCGATCCCGTGGTCGCCGCTTGAGGTGTACCGCATGGCATCCAGCCTGGCGGCGCGAGACGCTCCCGTCGTCGCCTGCCGAGCGGCTTTCACGGTACGCCGCGAGCCGTACTTCGCCTACGTCGCTGGGCGGAGGCGTCCATCCCGGTCGCTTCGAAGGGTGGCCCTCGACCGTCACCAGGGGACCGGGCCTTCGTCGTTGAACAGCCCGCCCGTCGGGCCGTCGGCGTCGAGGGTGGCGAGGCGCACGGCGACCGCCGCGCCCTGGGCGGCGGTGCGGGAGAGACGGAACGGCAGGTGCTTGGTGAAGTCCGTGGCGCACGCGCCCGGATCGGAGGCGTTGACGAGGATGCCGGTGCCGCGGAGGCTCTTGGCGTATTGCACGGTCAGCGAGTTGAGCGCGGTCTTGGACGGCGGGTAGGCGGCTCCTGCCGGCAGCCGGGCAAAATCCCCCTCCGGGTCGGCCATGGCGGCGAGCGACCCGACGCTGCTGGACATGTTGACGACGCGCGCCGCCGACGCTCTCCGCAGCAGCGGCAGCATGGCGTCGGTGACCGTGATCGCGCCAAGGACGTTGGTCTCGAAGACCTCTCTGACGGTGTCCAGGTCGACAGCACCCGGCGCCTGCTCCGGGATGCCGCCGGCGATCCCGGCGTTGTTGACCAGCACGTCGAGCCGTCCGAACTGGTCGTCGACCTCCTTCGCGGCCGCCTGGACCGTGCTGGGGTCGGTGACGTCGAGCACGACCGTGCGCACGTCGCCGCCTGCCGCCCGCATCTCGGCTGCGGCCTCCTCGCCGCGGCGCTGGTCTCTGGAGCCGGCCAGCACCGTCATGCCGAGCGCGGCGAGCTGCGCCGCCACCTCCCGTCCGATTCCCCTGTTCGCCCCGGTGACGAGGGCGATCCGCTGTTCGCGTGGAGTGGTGTCTGTCATGGTTCGAGCCCACCCGCGGTTGGACCAGAGCGCAAAGACCAGCTTGGTCGTGGCCGATACCCTGCGGGTATGGATCGGGTGGAGACGCGGGAGCTCACGTACTTCGTGACGGTGGCGGAAGAGCTGCACTTCGGCCGGGCGGCGGAGCGGCTCGGCATCGCCCAGCCGCCGCTCTCGCGAGCGATCAAGCGGCTCGAACGCCGCCTGGGCGTGGCATTGCTCGACCGTGGCAGCCGCCATGTGGCCCTCACGCCTGCGGGCGAGGTCCTGCTCCACGAGGGCAGCAGGGCGCTCGACGCGGTGGCGGCGGCCGCCCTCCGGACGCGTCGGGCCGGCCAGCCCGACCCGCGGCTGGTCGTGGCGACGAAGCCCGGGGGAGACGCCGGGCTGCTGCCGGACATCCTGGCCGCGTACGAGCGCGAGCCGGACGCGATCCCCGTAGATGTCCATCTCTGCGGCGTCGGCGAGCAAATGTCTCTGCTGCGCGACGGCCGCGCGGACGCCGCGTTCCTGCACGCGCCGCACGACGACCTGAGCGGGATCGACACCGAGGAGCTGCTGGTCCAGCGTCAGGTGGCGGTGCTGCCCGCGTGGCACCGCCTTGCCGGGCGGGACGGCGTGCGGCTGGCCGACCTCGAGGGCGAGACGATGCCGCGGTGGCCAGGCATGGCGGCGGACGCCGCGTCCGGGCCCGAGGTCCGCGACGCCGGACAGCTGATGCAGCTCATCGTCCTGGGCCACACGATCGCCGTGCTGCCGGAGTCCGCCGTCGGCCACGTACGCCGCGACCTCGTCTGCGTCCCCGTCCTCGACGCCCCGCTGGTCACCATGATGGTCGGCTGGCTGGAGCAGAGCCGCTCGCGGGCTCTCGCCGCGTTCGTCCGAGCCGCGGCCGCCGTCGCTAACCGTCACCAGCCGGTCATGGCTCAGGGCTGACGCCCGCGGTCCCCGCTTCGGCCGACTGAATGTCACATCGTGCGCGCTATGGCGGCTACGGTGTCACATTCAGTCAGCGTGGACGGCTTCCCGTCCGCCTCAGCTGTGCGAGGGGACGTCGCCTCGAGCGGCTCAGCGGGCCCAGCGGGGCAACAGCTCGGCGAGCGGAAGGTCGATCGGGAAGGGCTCGGTGACCTTGAGCGTGTCGCTTGTGGTGCCTACGACGTAGGAGTCGGTCGGCCCACTTCGGTAGACGGTCACTCGCAGCGGCTCCTGTTCGATGCGCCAGTAGTGCGGAATGCCGTACTGCGCGTACAGCGCGGGCTTAGTGGTGCGGTCCTCCACATGACTGCCACGCGACTCGACCTCCGCAGCCACCACGATCTCCGCAGGGGAGAACCAGTGCCGTCCCGGGTCGTCGCTCCGCACGACCAGTACGTCAGGAATGCGGGTCAGCTGCGGAGCGAAACGGACCTCCACGGCGAACGCCACCGTGTAGGCATCGGGGAGCTGCCCGGCGAGCACGTGACCAAGGTTGTGCGCGACCCACTGGTGCAGGTTGGAGGGAGATGGCGACACGGTGATCGCTCCGTCCGTCAGCTCGTACCGCTGGTTGCTCTCCGGCAGCTCGTCCAGATCAGCGGTGCTCCAGCCGTCAGGCGGCGCCGTGATCAGCGGCTCGCTCATCGCCAGCCTCCTCTCACCGCTCACCGTACCGCTCGTTCCGCTCGCGCGTGCGGTCAGTGAGCCCCCACGCGATGGCCGGCCCTTCATCCCACGGATTCGTCCGATGTGGCGAGCTGGTCGAGCTGGCTGGTCAGTGCCCGCGAGTAGCTTTCCAGGCGTCCGTCCATACTGCGTTGGACGATGGGCCGAAGGGCGTGCCCTGTGCCGTGGAACGTGATTCCGATCGTGCAGTGCACGGTCGTTCCCGCGCCCCTTGGCTCGATCTCGTAGCTTCCTGAGGCGACGGCCGGGGCCTCCTCGAGGGTGTGGAACTCGATCCGGCGTGCGTCTTCGGACACCGTCGCCCGGAGCCGGCGCCATGCGGTACTGGGCCCCTGGTGGACATGCTGGCGGTAGATCGTCCCATCGTGTCCGGGCTCGCCGGTTTCGACCTCGGAGACGATCACGTCGTCTCGCCAGTCGCGGTGGTGGCGGAAATCCGCCAGGTAGCCGCCGACCGTGGCGACGTCTGCCCGCGTGTCGACGGTGAAGGTTCGGGTGAGCATGTGCGGGATCCTCTCTGCGGAGCCGTGCTCTCGCGCTGAGCCGCGAGGCCGGGTCGGACGCTTACCCGTCGATCATGCGCGCCGACCTGCGGCGCCGTCGTCGGTCGGGGAGAGGCTCTCGCGTACGCAAACCCGCGTAGGCCCGGGTCGCGAACCGCCGCGGCGCCGAACGTCTCCGGCTCGGGTTCGCACGGCAGCCCCGGGTCGTGCGCCTCAGTGCTTGCGGCCGACGCCGCAGCAGGCCAGGCGCAGCACAGGCTCGGCGGTGATGGCCGGGGTGTCGGGGTCTGGCCGCCAGGCGGGTACCGGCACGAGCCCCGGTCCGACGATCTCGTACCCCTCGAAGAAGCGGACGATCTCGTCGGCGGTCCGAAACCGCCCCCGCCCCAGGCCCTCGCGCAGCGCGGCCTGTGCGTCGGCCGCGTCCGGGTCATCGGTGTGCAGCAGGTGGTGGACGAAGAGGTAGCTGCCGGACGGGAGGGCGGCGGAGAGGGTTCTCGTCAGCCTCCAGGGGTCCGCGTCGTCGCTGATGTAGTGCAGGATGCCGCAGAGCAGCAGCCCGACCGGCCGGTCCAGGTCGATGAGGCGGCGTAGCCGCGGGTCGGCGAGAAGCTCCCGCGGGTGCCGTAGGTCGCCCTCGATCGCGGTCGTCGCGGCGTCGCCGGCCAGCAGCGCACGGGAGTGGGCGACCACGCCCGGGTCGTTGTCGACGTAGGCGACGCTTGCGCCCGGCTCGGCCTGGCATGCGATCTCGTGGACGTTGCCCGCCGTCGGAAGCCCCGACCCAATGTCGATGACCTGCCGGCCGCCGGCTTCCGTCACGAGGTACCGCACGACCCTCCGCAGCAGCGCCCGCTGCTCGCGCACCCCTACGTACACCTGAGGCAGCGCGGTCGTGATCCTGTCGCCGACCTCTCGGTCGGAGGCCGCGTGGTTGTCGCCGCCGAGCAGGTAGTCGTAGACCCGCGCGATGCTCGGCGGTGGCACCGCGTGGGCCCCCTCTCTTCCCGCGCCGTCAGTCGCCAAGGGGAGGACCCACGATGTCGACGCCGTGTTGGCGGTAGATCTCCGCGAGCGCCTCAGCGTCAGTCCCCGCGTGCGTCGCGAAGAACTCCTCGAAACCCGCCGGCACCATCATGATCAGCAGATGGGCGGGCCGGTCGCCGACGACACGGAAGGTATGCACTACTCCACGTGGGAGGTAGGCGAACGCGCCGGGCTCGGCGCGGAGCCGTTCGTCGCCGCAGACGATGTCGAGCACGCCGTCGAGCGTGTAGAACGCCTCGTCTTCAGCGCGATGGATGTGGCGTGGCGGGGAGGCGGCGGCGGGGATGCGTGACTCGACGAGCCCGAGCGCGCCACGGGTGGCGGCCGCGTCCGCGAGGATGGCGGAGCCTGGGTCGGCGCGGCGGCCTGCGCCGCGGGGGACGATGAGCGGGCGGGCGTACGGCGTCGCGGTCATGAAGCGGTCACCCCTTCGCGGTTCATCCCGCGATGATTCCCCGCCTGCTGGGTCATCGCCGACCTTCGCGCCTCGGCGGCGCGCTCGGTGTCGCGATCACTGGCCCCGGCAGCACCTGCGGGGAGGAATACCCCAGCTCGGCTTGAGCGTCCTCGATACTCAGGCCCTGCTCACGCAACGTCCAGAACGCCTCACGCAGCCACCGGTACCCGACCTGCTTGCCGACCCCGGCGGCGCGGGCCGATGGTTTAAGACCACGACCCTCGCGCCATTGAGTTCGTGCGCGACTTACCGAGTTCGGCGGACAGCGGGGTTGCGGGTCAGCTGTGCGGTTGCGAGGCGGCGGTGATCACGTCGTCGAGGCTGTCTCGGGAGTTGGTGAGGTCACTGATCATCCGCTCGATGCGGTCGCGTTCGGCGGTGAGTTCAGTGACGAGCTTCGCATCGGCGAACCGGATGGGCCACCGTCGGCGTCGCGCATGCACGGCAGCAGCTGCGCGATCTTCTTGCTGTGCAGCCCCGCCGCGAACAACTCCTGGATGTGAATGACTCGGTCGATCGCTGTGTCTGGGTAGTCACGCTGGCCGCCCGGCGTACGGTCCGCGCCTGTCCCAAACAGGCTCTTAGCGGCGGCGGGACCGACCTTGCCCGGGGAAACCGACACGTGATCACTTAGCGGGTCCAGAGCGCCTCGTACGCGGCGATGAAAGACTCCATCGCGGCGTCGACGCCGTCCTCGTCGCCGGTGGCGAGCAGGTCGAGGAGGAGTCCGCGCGGTGTCGCGATGCCGAGCCGGGCGTACGCCCGCGCCTGCTCGGCCGGGATGCCGTGACGCGCGCCCCAAGCGGTCAGCGGCTCGAGCCAAGCCTCGACCAGCCCATCGAGGAGGGCGACCGTGCGAGGGTGACCCTGCACGGCCTTCCCGTACATCTCGAAGAACAGCCGAACGTAGGGGCGCAGCGCCGGATCGCGAAGGTGCCGCCAGAACGCTCGGGCGATCTGCCCTGGCGGCGCGTCCTGGTCGAGGGTTAGCTGGTCGAAGACCTCCCGCTGCTGGGCTTCCATGGCCTGTACGACCGCGACGAGCAGTCCTTCCTTGGACCCGAAGTGGTAGATCAGCATCCGGTGGCTCGTGCCGATGCCCGCCGCGACCTGGCGCAGACTCACGCCCGCCGCGCCGTGGTCGCCCAGGTAGTCCACCGTGGCGTCGAGCAGTCGCCGTCTGGGGGCTGTCTCTGCTGGTCCAGACATGTACCATATGGTACATGTACCAATGGTTCAACGCGTGGAAGTCCGCTCTTACACCTTGAAAGGGGGCCCGGATGGAGTACGAGACATCGGTAGACGTCGCCGCGCCGGTCGAATCGGTGTGGAAGGTTCTCACCGACGTCGAGCGGATGCCGGAGTGGACCGAGTCCATGACGCGGGTTGAGAGGCTCGACGACGGGCCGTTCGCGATCGGGAGCAAGGCCCGCGTCCAGCAGCCGAAGATGCAGCCGATGGTGTGGACGGTCACCGAGCTCGAGCCTGCCCGGTCCTTCACGTGGGGCGCCGCGTCCGGCGGCGTGCGGCTTACCGCCGGCCACCGGCTGACGCCCGGCCCAAGCACCCTGTCCGGTGTGCTCTCAGTCCGGCTGACCGGACCGCTCGCGCCGATCCTCACCGTGGTTTTCGGCCGGCGGATCCGCCGCTACGTGCGGATGGAGGCCGAAGGACTCAAACGCCGCTGCGAGGCCAGGGGGACGCCCAAGTAGACCCCAGCGAATTGCGGTCCCGCTTCGTTCGGTGGTAGGTCATCGGCAGGTCACCGATGCCTATCTCGCCCAGCTCGCCCGTACCCAGGGCAGGGCGTTCGCGACCTTCGACAAGGGTCTCGCCGCCGCTCACCCCGACGTGGCGGAGCTGATTCCGCGGGACGGCTAGGCTGCCCGCCCCCTCACTGGTCCGGCCCGGGCGGGTCGGTCACTCGCGTAGGGCCGGGCTGGCCGGAGCGACGCCGAGGCTCGCCGCGGCGTGTTGGATCCAGGCGGCGGCGAAGTCGTCGGACGGTACGTCGCCTGGTACGTGGCTGATCAGCGCGCCCAGGATGGGGTAGTAGGTCAGCGAGGCGGCGAGCACGGCCGCGGTCGCCTCGGGGGCGGCGACGTGGACGGCTCCCTTTGACCGCAATTCGCGCAGCACGTCCGCGAAGCCGACGTAGACGTTGGTGAGGACGCCCTGCCATGCCTCCTCCCGCAGAGCCGGGAACTGGTCGAGGTCGCGCAGGATGATCCGGAGCATGGGTGCGTCGCGGTCCATCGCGGCCCAGACCTCGTTCACCACGTGCCGCAGGACCTCCCGAGGGTTGTCGGGCAGCTGCTCGACGACGTCCCGCCGCGAGGTGGCGAGGGTGGCGACGTACTGTCGCACTCCGGCCTCGAGCACCGCGTACTTCGACGGGAAGTGCTTGTACAGCGCGCCAGAGCCGGCGGTCAGGCCGCAAGCGAGCTGGATGTCGGCGACGGTCGTCGAGGCGTAGCCGTGGGCGGCGAACAGCCGCATCGCCTCGTCGAGGAGCCGGTCGCGGGTCGGGTGGTCAGCGGACATGGTGAGAGAGTACTCTCTCACCATGGTTACCGTGCAGCGGCGTCAGACTATCCACCGCTCCCCACAGGAGATCCTCGAGTTCGTCATGGACATCGAGCGTTACCAGCAGGTCGACCGCAAGATCAGACCCGTGATGTGGTCGCGGCGCGAGGCCGATCTCACCGAGTTCGGGTGTCGTCCCACGCTCGGCGGGATCCCGAGTCCCAGGGCGGTCCAGCAGCTGCGCCTCACCCCGGACGAGCGCGTCGACATCGCGCTCTCCCCGCTCCCGAGGAACAGGGTCGGGCACCGGCTCGCCGACTTCCACGCGAGCTTCGAATGTTCCCCCGCCGAAGACGGTACAGAGGTCACCCGTACGCTCGTCTTCCGGTTCTCCCCGATGGTGCGCTGGTTCTTCGAGCCGATCCTGCGGCGCCGCCTACCCGCCGAGGTCGACGAGGAGCTGCGGCTGGCGAAGGAACACCTCGAACGCTCATCCGCCGCACAGCGCTGAGGTAGTCGCCAGCGGGGCGTGCCCGAGCCGTTGCCGTACGCCGCGGGCCTCTTGGCGGGCAAGCTCCCGTGCGCCCCGCTTGCCGAACTGGATGGACGGGCCACCGTGCACGCCATGACGGGTAGGGTGGCCCGTCCAGTCAACGTCGCCTCGTGCCGCACCGCGTCAGCGGGGACGACGGCCTGGTCACGTGGGGCACGACGGGGAAACGTCCGACCGCCGCTTCGGGATGCGGGCGGCGACCTTCGGTAGCTTCGACAGGGAGATCACGGTGTCCTTCGGCGGCCGCTTGACGCGCGCCTTCTTGCCGTCGCCGGGGAGCCGCAGCTCATAGACGACCTTGCCGATGTCGTGCAGCGTCACGGTGAGGCGGAGCCTGCGGATCAGGTGGAAGCGGTCGATCCACGCTGTGCCCGACATGGGGGTCGTCGTACCCTTAGGCGCGGTGAGCAGCGCCTGGACATCCCCGCGCAGCCGCGGCGGCGCGGCGCAGACCGCGCGGTGCAGGTCCACGTCGAAGGTGTAGCGGCGGGTGCGTACGTCCTCGGCCTTCGCCTTACCCTCGCGACGAATGGAGCGGGCGCCGCGGAGGACGTAGGCCATGCTGAGCTGGTCGCCGGTGGTCGGTACCCCCGCCGCGGCGAGTCGGTCGGCCTTCATCCGCACCCACCGGACTCCGTGAGGCAGCCTGGACCGTACCTGCGGGGCTTGGGAGTACAGCCAGGCGGTGTCGCCGATCCGACGGGCCATCGACTCTGCCTGATCACTCATCAGCAGCGTCGTCGCACTGTCGGGCGCCTTTCCGACGAGCCCTTCGACCCTCTGCTGGTGCTTCTTCGGGTTCTTGCCGGTACCGGTGAGGGTGGTCGAGGTCACGACGTGGTTGGGGGCGACGTTGAGGGTGGTGTTCACCGCCTTGACGAAGACGGCGGGGTCGACCCCCGGCGCCGATTTGCCGTGGTGGTCCTGGCCGCCGCTGTGGCATGCCGTGAGGAGTCCCGCTACGAGGACGGGGACGAGGAGTACGCGGGCCCGCCGCACCGGCATCAACACTGTCCTTTCCCGGCGAGGTAGTCGAGCCCCCACTGGGCCTGACGTCGTACCTTCTCCTCGCGGTGCACGAGAGCCGCGCGCAGCAGTGGGACAACCGCCGGAGAGTCGCTCACCAGGGCGAGGGTCTGTGTCAATGTGCTGCGTACGTCGTCGTCGTCCTCGAGCTCCCACCGTGTACGCAGCGCGCGAAGTGCTTCGTCGACTCGGGCCCGTGGTGCGGGCCTGTCCACGTAACCGAACGCCTTGCCGAGCGCGTCGGCGGCCGAGGCTCGTACCCGCCGATCGGTGTCGTCGAGAGCCTCGATCAGCGCCGGTATCGCGGATCGGGCTCGCTTGTTCCCCAGGAGGTCGCACAGCAGCATCCGCGTGAACGGCGTTGAGGCTGTACGCAGCGCGACGACCGTGTTGGCGACGGTCGCGCGGCGCTCCAGACGGCGCATCCGCGCCGGACCGTCCGTGGTCTCTTCCTCCAGCGCCCCGATGATCCGGTCGGGCGACAGGGCCTCGTCGGTCATAGCGCCACCGCGCATATTCCGAATGCAGGACCGCACGCCGGTGAGAGGAGCTTCCCCGCGTACCACAAGATCGTTACTAGGCCGACTCCGGCGCCGGCCTTGACGGCTACGGCCCTGGCGGCGTTGTTGCCCTCCCCGCCGTTGGATCCCCCACGGGACCTGTTGGGAAAGTTGTCCGGCCCGTGAGTAATTTTGCCGTCGGGACCGATGTTGGTGTGGGACTTGTCGCGATGTGTGACGTCCCACTCGCCCTTGATCGGGTCCCATTTCCACCTGTTGCCGTACCTGTCCTTGAAGCCGCCGCCGCCGCGGATGCGCTGTGGGATGCCGTGTGTGCCCTTCGGCGGCTCGTACGGCCGCTCGCCAGCCCTCGGCAGCCGGCCCGCCTGGTTCCCACCTCGGGCGGCCGCCGCCTGCAGCGGGTCGAGCTTCTGCCCGCGGCCCGTCTTGACGTCCGCCCTGATCGTGGTGCTGCCTGAGGTGCACTCACTGTAGGGGTTCGTGGCAGGGCCACTGCCGCAGCGCCAACGGTGCCCACCACCGCGCACGTGAATGGGGCCGCCACCCCCCATACCCGGGCCCTTACCGCCGCCGAGCGCGGCGTAGTAGTCGCGCATGACATGGAGAGCCGCGTCGCAGTCGATCCCTTTCCCGCGCACCTCGACGGAAGCCGGCACGCCCGCGGCGGTCTTGACCGTGCCGCAGTCCTCGCGTCCGCCGCTGTCGCTGCTGGGTGCCGCGGAGGCCAGGAACGCGGAGATCGGCGCTTTGGCGATCGCCTGCGGGGCCTGCCCCGCGGTGCGCACGCAGTCGGCGACAGGATGCGGGCTGGCCTCGCTCAGGTTGCAGCCCCACCCGTCCGGGCTGGCCAAGAACGCTGGTCCTTCGCCGGAGTGCTTGGGGTCGAACGCGTAACGCATCACGCGTTCGGCCGTGTCGCAGCTGGTGTCGGCGCGGGCGATCACGGTGACGTCGAAGGACGAGGAGGGCAGGCCAAGATCTGCCGGCTCGACCGTGTGTCCGGAGTTCGCCGACAGCTCGTCGAGCTGGCGGGAGACATGCATGCCCGTCGTGCCACACGTCCGCTGCTCGCCGCTTCCTGTCGCCGCGGCCCGTGCCGCGGAGGGCGACCCGGCGACGACCAGTGCCAGCGAGCAGACGACTGCCGCCGTTATCCGAAGGCGCGGTGTCGACATCAGCCGGTGTAGGAGCCGGGGGTGACGGTGGGGGCGTTGTTGGCGGCGGGCCCGCCGTGGACCTGTGTGCCTTTGGTCTTGTAGCGCTGTACCGCCCGGGTGGAGAACGTCCGCAGGGCCTTGGCCAGCGAGTCGGCACTGTCAGCGTCGGTGTAGGTACCGCCGGTGGCGTCGGCGATGCACTTCAGCTGCCGCTTGGCTTTCGGGTCACGTAGCGCGAGTCCGACGCCGTCGACCTTGAGGTCGGCGCCCTGCCTGGCGAGCTGCTTGGCGATCTTGCAGGGGTTCGGTGGTGCACAGGTGTCCTTGCCGTCGGAGACGAGCACGATGGTGCGCTTGCCCTCCGGCGGGAGGTCGTTCGCGGCCTGCTTCAGCGAGTATCCGATCGGAGTGAAGCCCTTCGGCTTGGTGGTGTTGACCGCCTTCTTGATGGCTCCCCTGTCCAACCGTCCCACCGGCACGACCAGATGGGTGTCCTTGCAGCCGCGGGTCTCGTCGGTGTTGGGCACCCGGTCGCCGTAGACCCGCAGCCCCACCGGGGCTCCGTCCGGCAGCGCGCCGACGAGCCCGCTCACCGCCTGCCGCGCGGAGGCCATCAGCGTCTGCCCGTCGGCGCCGTCGCGCCGCATTGAGCCGGACGCGTCCAGCACGACCAGCAGGGCGCCGCGTTTCGCCGCCGGCTGGGCCGCTGTCGCGGGATCGGGCTGCGCGGCGGCGGCCGCGAGTGGACTGACCAGACCTGCGGCGAGCCGCCCGAGCGTGCCCAGCAACCCGACCATCACCCGGCGTACGGACAACGACCCCTACCTCCCTGGTCCCGCGACATGGAAGCAATCCCTCGGCCACCTGCCGCGAACGGCTCAGGCGCGGCTGCAGCACACCACATTCCGCGATCTATGTCAAAGGATTAACCAGATTCGGAAGGCCGACGCTGTCCGCGACCCGGTCGACCGAGGACGGTAACGCGGCGCACACCGGACCGGCGGTCCGCGGTGGATGGTGGACGTCGGCTTCGGGGTCGAGGGTGGCTCACGCGGACTCCCGCAGGATCAGACTCCATTCCTGCAGCCACACACGGCCGTGGGCGGGCGCACCTCCTCTCAACCTGCTGAAGAGGAACTCCGTGACCGCGTGCGAGTCGAGCGACTTGGGCCCCACGGTCGTCAGCCGCGGGCGGATGACGGTGTCCTCCGGTATGTTGCCGACGCCGAGGACGGCGACGTCCTCGGGCACGCGGAGTCCGACGTCGCGGGCGGCCCAGATCGAGCTGACCGCGGCGATGTCGGATGCGGCGAATATCGCGCTCGGCCGGTCGGCCTGTTGGAGGAGCGCGGTCGCGTTGAGGTACGCCTCCTTGCGCGAGGCCGCGCCGGAGGTGACGAGACGCTCGTCGACCGGAAGGCCGTGGGCGCGCAGCCCAGCCAGGTAGTCCTCGTGACGGTTCGCGGGCTGCTCGACGGACAGGAAGTGGCCGATGAACGCGATGCGCCGGTGCCCTTGGTCCGCCAGGTATCCAACCGTCCTGCGACAGACGTCAGAGATGTCGCTGCGCACGACGTCGAAGGATGCTCCCGACACGTCGTCGGAGACGGCGACGACAGCGATCTCCGCTCTGGCCAGAGAGTCGAGGTCCTCGCCGCTGGGCGATGCGGCCCCGATGAAGACCGCGCCGTCGGCCAGGTGGCGCCGCAACTGGTCCACTACGGAGCGCCGTTGGCCTGCTGAGGCGCCCAGCGCGATGACCATGGAGTAGCCGTTGTCGGCAGCGGCGCCTTGCAGGTCGCGAGCCAGCAGGTCGTGGTACGGCACACCAAGCCGTGGTACGACCAGGCAGATACGCTCGGTGCTCTGTCGACGCAGAGCACGCGCCGATTGGTTAGGGACGTAATCCAGGCTCTGCACGGCGTCGAGCACCCGCTTGCGGGTTTCCTCGCTGACGCGGCTGGCGTTCCCGCGACGCCCGCTCAACACATAGGAGACCGTGGCCTTGGACACTCCGGCCAGCCTGGCCACGTCCGCCGAGGTAGGCACTCCCGAAGAGCCGGGTATCCTGGTCACGACCTCATCCAACGCTTGGTGATACGATTAACCCCAGCCTTGACCTTTGTCGGCGTCCTGTCAAGCGCGCCCTGGGGACCGGCGCTCCTACGTCGTCACCGCGACGGGTCGCGACGTTCGCCGCAGCGCCGCGAGAGCGGGTGCGGGGGTGGTCGCCCTTACGACGGTAGCGGCCATCTGGCGGTTGAAGTCGATCCACCAGGTGGCGGGCAGCGCGGGAGCCTCGTGAATGATGGCGCGCCGGATGTCCTCGGCGTCGGCGTCGGGGAGCCGCCGCCGCTGTGCCCACGCGGCCAGCAGCTCATCCAGGGTGTCCGGTTGCGACTGAGACATCCTCACTCCTCCGCGTCGATCGCGGTGGCCAGCTGCTTACGCGCCTGGCTGAGCTTGTAGCGGATCGTGCCGGCGGGCTCGCCGAGCGCCTCGCCGATCTGCGCGCTGGTCAGACCGCCGACGGTGGCCATCGACAGGATCACCCGCCGCTCCTGGGGGAGACAAGGCTCGCGCCGAGGCCGATCATGACGAGCCCGCCGGTGCCGCCGATCAGCGCGAGCCGCCTAGGGGAACGGGCGAACCACGCGCGCGCGGTTCCCGCCGCGAACGCCCAGATGTTGTCCAAGAGCAACCCCGCGGCCGGGAACAGGACCCCCAGGATCAGCATTTGCAGCGACAGGCTTCCGGCCGCGCGGTCGACGAAACCCGGCATGACGGCGACGAAGATCACGATCGTCTTCGGGTTGGTGGCCCCGACGACGAACCCGTCGCGCAGTGCCCGCGGCGGGGCCACGGGTGCGATCTGCCGATGGAACGCCTCGGCCATCGACCGGCGATGCCGGATCGCTTGGACGCCGAGGTACACGATGTACGCGGCACCGGCGAACTTCACGGCCGTGAACGCGGCCGCCGACCGCTCAACGAGCGCACCCATGCCGAACGCCGCCGCCACGACCTGCAGATAGACGCCGGCCGCGTTGCCGACCACGGTGAACAGCGCGGTACGCCGGCCGACGGTGAGGGCGCGGCTGATGGTGAACAACACGCTGGGGCCGGGGATGGCGACGATCACCACCGCGGTCACGGCGAAAGCCAGGAATGGGGGTTTCCACTTAGATACCCTGGTCGAGATGCTCGTCAGCGTTTGCCGAGGTCACTGCCGTGTAGGGTCTTCGCGCCAGGGAAGGACGGGGTATCCGACATCCAAGCTCGGCGGTCGTGAG